>NZ_LABX01000266.1 GCF_001043915.1 Methylobacterium aquaticum
CCCAACCGCTTCCTCGGCGCCTCCGCGAAGGCGCCGAGGAAGCGGTTGGCGAAGGCGTAGTCGCCCTGGCCGAAATCGCCCAGCTCCGCCGCCAGGGAGGAGAACAGCACGAAGGCGCCGAGGCGGTCGGTCCGCGTCGCCGCGTCGAGGTGGAGGGCGCCGAGGATCTTGGGTGCCAGCACCGCCGCCACGGCGGCCTCGTCCGCCCCGGCGAGGGGGGCGGCCCGCAGGGTGCCGGCGAGGTGGAAGACGGCGTCGATCCGGCCGTGCCGGTCGCGGATCGCCGCCACCGCCCGCCGCACCGCCGCCGCATCGGTCACGTCGACGGCCAGCCCGTCCGGGTGCCCGGCCGCGGCGGGCCGGCGGCCCGAGACCACCACTGTGGCGCCGTGCCGGCGGCGCAGATGGGCCGCGAGGGCCGATCCGAGCGCCCCGGTGCCGCCCACGATCCAGCACACCGATCCGGTGCGGATCGCCGGCCCGGTGCCCGGTGCCGGGTCAAGCGGGCGCATCACCCGGACCTCGCGTTGCCCGTCGCGCCAGCGGCTCTCGGCCACGGGGAAGGGATCGGCGAGGGCGGCCCGCACCGCCGCCGCGACCTCGGCCGGCTCGGCCTCGGGCGGGAGGCGCAGCACCGACCAGGGCTGCGGCCTGAGCGCCACCCCGAGGGCCGCCGCCGCCGCCGCGACGGCGTCCATCTCCGTTCCGGTCCGGGCGAGGACCAGGATGCGCTCGCCCGGCGCCGTGAGCCGGTGGCGGGCGAGGCGGAGCAGGCGCTGCGCCAGGTCCAGGGGATCGGCCCCGGCGCCCGGATGCAGCACGATCCAGCGGCCCGCCGGCCCGCCGGTCTCCGGTCCGGCCCCGTCGAGGGCGGCGATCGGACGGCGCGCAACCCCGAGGGCGCCCGCAAGGGCCGCGTCATCGTCGAACAGCAGGGTCCCGGCCGGCCAGGAAGCCGGCAAGGACGAGGGCAGGGCGGCCTGCCCGCCTTGCACCGGCGGTATCCGGGCCGGCTGCCACGCCGGCGCGTAGAACCGCACCGTCGGCGCGGCAGCCGTCGCGCCCTGTCCGGCCGCTCGCGGGGCGAGGCCGCTCCCGTGCCGCTCCGGCGCCGCGGGTCGATCGTCCGGATGGGTGGTCACCCAGTGCCGGCCCTGCGCGAAAGGAGAGCCGGGCACGGCCACCCGGCGCAGGCCGGTGCCGGCATGGAGTGCGATCCAGTCGGGGTCCATGCCAGCCCGGTAGGCCCGGGCGAGGATTGCGAGCGCCGCCCCGTCGCTCCGCCCGGCGAGGAGCGCCGCGCGGGCCGCCGCCACGGCCGCCGCGACCTGCTCGGGCGCGGGCACCTCGCCCGATGGCGGCTCCGGCGCGGCCTCGGTCGCGAGAGCCGCGCGGAGATCCGCCGCGTCGCTGGCCAGGACAGCCAGCCGGTGCGCCATGTGCCGGCGGCCGATGGCGAGGGTCGCCGCCACGTCGGCGAGCGGCACCGCCCGTCCCTCTCCCTCCAGCCACTCCGCCAGACTTTGCCGCAGCGCCGCCAGGGCCGCCGCGGTGCGGCCCGAGAGCAGGACCAGGAACGGTCCCTGCGGCAGGGCGGTCCGGTCGGGAAGGAGGGGGGCCTCCTCGATCACCGCATGGGCGTTGGTGCCGGACAGGCCGAAGGCCGAGAGCCCGGCTCGCCGCGGGTGGTCCGGACGGCGCCGCCACGGCCGCGCCTCGGTGCAGACCGCGAGCGGCAGCCGGGCGACGTCGATGTGGCGGTTCGGCACGGCGTAGTGCAGCGAGGCCGGCAGGGTCTCGTGCGCCAGGGCCAGGAGGAGCTTGTGCAGCCCCGCCATCCCGGCGGCCGGGCCGGCATGGCCGATATTGGTCTTGACCGAGCCGATCAGGCAGGGGGCGGCGGGCGCCTCGTCCGCGCGCCGATCCTCGCGTGGCGGGCCGTCGCGGCGCAGGACCCGGGCCAGGGCCTCGACCTCGATCGGGTCGCCCAGCGGCGTGCCGGTGCCATGGGCCTCGACGTAATCGATGGATGCGGCGGGCAGGCCGGCCCGGTCGAGCACCTCGGCGATCAGGTCGGCCTGGGCGCGGGACGACGGGGCGGTCAGGCCGTGGGTGCGGCCATCCTGGTTGCTCCCCGTGGCACGCACCACGGCGAGAATCGGGTCGCCCTCCGCGAGGGCGGCGTCGAGCCGGCGCAGCACGACGGCGCCGACGCCCTCGGCCGGCACGAAGCCGTCGGCTCTGTCGTCGAAGGCCCGGGTCACGCCGGCCGGCGAGGTCATGCCGAGGCTGCCGGCGAGGCGGTGGAAGGCCGGGGTCGCGGTGACGAAGGCGCCCCCCACCACCGCCAGCTCGCATTCGCCCGCGGCGATGCTGCGGCAGGCGAGGTGCAGCGCGACCAGGGAGGAGGAACAGGCGGTGTCGACCGCGAGCGCCGGGCCGCGCAGGTTGAGCAGGTAGGCGAGCCGGCCCGCCAGCACCGATTGCGCGTTGCCCATGAAGGCATGGGCCGGCGGCAGGGCCCCGGGCGCCGCCCCCGAGGGATAGTCGCCGGCGGCGACGCCCACGAAGACGCCGCAGCGACGGCCGTCGAGCCAGGCCGGGCCGTAGCCCGCCTGCTCCAGCGCCCGCCACGCCGTCGTCAGGAAGAGCCGCGCCTGCGGGTCGGTGTGGTCCGCCTCGACGCCCGACATCTCGAAGAATAGCGGGTCGAACCGGTCGATATCGGTGAGGAACCCGCCCTGGCGCCAGGCTTCCGGCCCGGATTCCGGCGGCGGCGGGCAATCGGGCCAGCGGCCCGCCGGGGGCAGGCCGGTGCTGTCGCGGCCCTCGCGCAGGTTATGCCAGAACGTCTCCAGGTCGGGCGCCCCCGGCCACATCCCGGCCATGCCGACGACGGCGACGGCGGGGGAGTCCGGTGCCGCCACGGGGGCGGCCGGCGACCGGGAGGGAGTCGGCGCCGGGGCGGGCGGCGGGCAAGGCGGCGTCAGGCTCGCCGCATGGTCGGTGGCCAGATGCGCCGCCAGGGCGGCCGGGGAGGGATGGTCGAACAGGGCCGTCACCGGCACCGACAGGCCCAGGCGCGTCGCGAGCCGGTCGGTCAGATCGACGCCGCTGATCGAGTCGATGCCGAGCGCCGTGAAGCTCGCGGCGTCGTCGATCGTGTCGAGCGGCGCCCGCAAAGCCTCGGCCACGGCGCGGCGGATGGCGCTGCGGGCATAAGAGAGGGTCTCGTCGGCCGGGCCGGCGGCGCGGGTGGATGGCTCGCTTGCGGGCCAGGTCGCCGGCTCGGCCGGCCGCCGGGCCAGCAGAACCGCCTGGGCCGGCTCAGGTCCGGCGCCCGTGCCGGTGAGATCGACGACCTCGCCGAAGCCGCCCGCCGTCAGGGCCCGGCGCCAACCCGCCTGGTCGAGGAGCGGGCTGTGCGGCAGACGGTTCGCGGCATCGCGGAAGCGCCACCAGCCCTCGGTCAGGCCGAAGACCAGGGTGGCGAAGTCGCGCCGGCGGACCGACTCGGCGAGCAGCAGCCGCCCGCCCGGGGCGAGCAGGCCGTGGCAGGCCGCCACGGTCGCGGCGATCTCGGCCGTGGCATGCAGCACGTTGACGGCGACGACCACGTCGCTCGCGCCGCCCTCCGCCGCGGCCAGCGGCCGTTCGAGGTCGAGCACCGCGAAGGTGGCCTCCGGGAATTCGCGGCCGAGGGTCTCGGCGGCGCCCCGCACCAGGGTCGGCGACAGGTCGGTGAAGCGGTAGCGGAAGGAAAGATCCGCCCCGCGCAGGGCCCGCATCACCGCGCCCGCGGTGCCTCCGGTCCCGGCGCCGACCTCGGTGATCCGCAAGGGGCCGGCGCCGGCCCGGGCGAGGTCGAGGATGGCCGCGACGATCGCGGCGTTGAAGTGGTCGCTGATCGGATTGTCGCGATAGAGCGGGGCCACCAGGGCGGAGCTGCCGCGGGGAAACAGCAGCTCGGTCGCGGCGATCCGCCCGGCCAGGGCGTCGCCATAGGCGGCCAGGCAGCGCCGCGTGATCGCCACGAAGGGGGCGAGCCAGGGCGCCCGCGCCGCCAGCGCCGCCTCCGCCCGCTCCGGCGCCGCGACGCGCCGCGCGAGGTCGGCATCGAGGATGGCCGGCGTCGCGGCGAATCCGTCGCCGCGCGGCTCCAGCAGGCCGGCGCGGCAGAGGATGTCGATCACCGCATCGAACAGGCGATGCTGGGCCGGCACCACCGCCAGGGCCCGGCGCAAGGCGTCCCGGCTGGTGGCCTCGCCGGGGATGCGCAGGAGGCCCGCGCCCTGGAACAGCCCGACCAGCCGGTCGCGGGCCGTCCGCTCCAGGGCGTCGAACTCCCCGGACAGCCGCGCGATCGCGGCCTCGTCCACGGGGGCGGGCACGGAAGCAGGCCGCGAGGGAGACAGGGAAGCAGACGTGATGGCCGGAAACGGAGCTGCCACCGCGGCGGGCGCGGCCTCGGCGCGATCGGCCGCGACGGCGGGGATGCCGAGGCCCGTGAGGGTCGCGGCCGAGACCTTCATGGCCATCGCCTGCGGCATCCCGCCGGCCAGGATCGCCGCCAGGGCGGCGAGCCCCTCCGGCACGGTGATGGCGCCGATGCCGAGCCCGGCGGCGCGCTCCAGGAAGACCGGCGCGGCGACGGCCCCGACCTCGCCCCAATAGCCCCAGTTCACCACCGTCACCGGCAGGCCGTCGGCGCGCAGCGCCAGCCCGAGGGCGTCCTGGCCGGCGGCGGCGGCGGCGTAATTCGCCTGCCCCGGATTGCCGATGAAGGCGTTGGCCGAGCTGTACAGCACGAACAGGTCGGGGCGGTCGGCCCGCAGGGCCTCGGCCAGATGGGCGGTGGCCGCCAGCTTGGGCGCCATCACGGCCGCCAGGGCGGCGGCGTCGAGCCGCATGAAGGCGGTGTCGCGCAGCACCATGGCGGCCTGGACCGCGCCGTCGAACCGGCCGAAGCGCTCGCGGCCGGCGGCGAGGGCCGCGGCGAGCTGGGCGGGATCGGCGGCGTCGGCACGGATGTGCAGCACCTGGCCGCCGGCCGCCTCGATCGCCGCGAGGGCCTGGCCCTGCGACGCCGAGAGCGGGCTGCGGCCGATCAGCAGCAGCCTGGCCCGGGCCGTGCGCGCGAGGTGCAGGGCGAGCGCGAGGCCGAGGCCGCCGGTGCCCCCGACGATCACGTAGGCCCCGCCCTCGCGGAATCCGGGCGGGCCATCGGCAGAGGACCCCGCCTGCCCGGGCGCGACCGCCTGCATCTCACGCCGCCAGCGGCCGCCCTCGCGCAACGCCACCGCCTCCCCGACGGGCGTGTCGGGCTCGGCCACGAGCCGGGTCGCGAGCCCGGCCGGGTCGGCCTCCGCCTCCGCGGGAGAGAGATCGAGGACGGAAACCCGCAGTGGCACCAGCTCGCGCGCCGCCGCGAAGCCGAGCCCCGCCAGCATCGCGGCGCCGGGATCCGGCACCTCGCCGGGCCGGACCGGCTGCGCGCCGCAGGTCACGATCCGCACCGGCAGGGGGCGGCCCTGGAGGGCCAGGGCCTGGAGGAAGGCGAGCCGCGGCAGCAGGTCGGCCTGCGCCGCCGCGAGGTCCGCCGCCGCCATCCCGGTGCGGTGGCCGGAGCCGAGGAGGTAGGCCGCCGCCAGGGGCTTGAGCTGGGCGAACAGGCGGGGAAACGCCCCGGCCTCGCTGCGGTCGATGCCGTGGATACCGGCGGCGAGCGACCCCGTCGTCTCGCCCAGCACCAGTTGCAGCACGGCCCGGTCGCCCAGGGCCCGGGACAGGGCGTCGGCCAGCCGGGCCCCGGCCTCCGTGGCGTCGCGCAGGATCACCACGGCGCCGTCGGGCCGCTCCGGGGCCGGGATCGCCTCGATCGGGCGCCAGACCGGCCGGTAGAGGGGCACCGCGTCGTGGAAGGCGCCGGCAGGAAGCGCCTCGGCGGGCGGGATGTTCCGGGCGGGCGGGATCTCCTGGACGTGCGTCGGTGCGGCGGCGTCCGTCGGCAACCGCGCGGCGGTGAAGTCGCGGGCCACGGCCCGCACCCGCCCATCCTCGCCCACCAGGCAGGCATCGAACCGGGGCCGACCGGACGCGAGGTCCGCGGCCGTCGCCCGGACATGGACGAAGGTGCCAGGCTCGCACCGGGCGTGGAGGTCGAGCCCGCCGATCCCGGCGGGAACCAGCACGTCCCGCCGCTCCGGCTGCATCGCCGCGAGGAGGGCCATGCCGGCCTGGAAGGCGCCGTCGAGCAGGGTCGGATGGAGGTCGTAGGCGTCGAGACCGGCCAGCTCCTCGCCGGGCAGGGCCAGCTCGGCCAGGGCCTCGGCGATGTCGGCGTGCGGGTCGGCCGGCAGCCAGAGACGGCGGACGCCGCGGAACAGCGGCCCGAGGGCGACGCCGGCCTCGGCGAAGCGGGCGGCGAGGGCCTCGCCTTCCAGGAGGTTCGGCAGGCGCCCGCGCAAAGCCGCCAGATCCAGGGCGGGTGGCGCATCGGCCGGTCGGCTGCGGGTCAGCCGGCCGGTGGCGAGCCCCCGCGCCGACGCGGCGCCGGCCGAGAGGGTGAAGGCGTCGCCGTCCAGGGCGAGGCGCAGATCCGCCGCCTCCGCGGCTCCGACCGGGGCGCGAAAAACGATCTCGCTCAGGCCGGACACCGCGCCGTCGCCGCTGAGCCGGGCGGCGGCGAGTGCCATCGCGGCGATGCAGGCGCCCGGCAGGATGGCGCGCCCCCGCACGACGTGGTCGGCGAGGACGGGCTCCGCCGCGCCGATCGCCGTCCGGAAGGCGCCGTCCGGGCCGATCCGGTCGAGCAGCGGATGCAGGCCGCGCAGGAGGCGCGGCCGCGTCGCCGGCCGCAGGGCGCAGTCGATGCGCTCGAACGGAGAGGTCGGCAGCGGCAGGCGGCGGCGATGCTCCGGCGCCACCAGCAGCTGCGGGTCGAGGGTCTCGCCGGCGCGGTAGCGCGCCGCCAGGGCGGCGAGGGCCGGGGCGGCGCCCGGCGCCGCCATATCCTCGGCCCCTCCGTCCCGGGCCACGCTCTCCAGCGCCAGCCTCAGGGCACCCGCATCCTCGACCACCCACGCCGCCCGCACGGGATGGTGGGCACGGCCGGCCGCGAGGGTCCAGCACAGGCCGTCGAGATCCGGCGCGGACTGGGCAGCGAGCCAGGCGGCGAGGTCGGCCGCACGGCGGCGCAGGGCTGCCGGGCTGCGGCCCGAGAGCAGCATCAGCCGCGGCCGGTCCGGGGCCGGCGGCCGGTCCCGCGCCGGTGCCTCGGCCAGCACCATGTGCACGTTGCTGCCGGAGAACCCGAAGGCGCTGATCGCCGCCCGCCGGGTGCCCCCCCGCGAAGGCCAAGCGGTCAGGGCGGTCTCGACGCGGAACGGCGAGGTGGGAAAGTCGCAGGCGGGGTTGAGCCGGGTGACGTTCAGCGTCGGCGGGATCTGCCGGTGCGCCAGGCTGAGCATCAGCTTGACGAGGCCGACGGCGCCGGCGGCGCTCATCGTGTGCCCGACCGCCGACTTCACCGAGCCGACGGCGCAGAACCCGGTTTCCGCCGTGTGCCGGCGGAAGCTGCGGGTCAGGGCCTCGATCTCGATCGGATCCCCGAGGCGGGTCCCGGTGCCGTGGGCCTCGACATAGCCGATGGTCGCCGGATCGATGCCGAACCGGTCATGGACCGACCGGATCAGCGCGGCCTGGGCCGGGGCGCTCGGCGCCGTGATGCCGTTGGTCCGCCCATCCTGGTTGCTGGCGGAGCCCTCGATCACCCCCCAGACGTGGTCGCCATCGGCCAGGGCGCGGTCGAGCGGCTTGAGGATCAACGCGGCCACCGCCTCGCCGGGCACGAACCCGTCCGCCTCGGCGTCGAAGGCGCGGCAGGTGCCGCTCGGCGACAGCATCCCGGCACGGCGGGCGGCGCGGGCGAAGGTCGGCGTCGGCAGCAGGCAGACGCCTCCCGCCACCGCCATCTCGCAGCTGCCGGAGAGCAGCGCCTCCCGGGCCAGATGCACCGCCGTCAGCGAGGACGAGCAGGCGGTGTCGACGGTCAGGCACGGCCCGCGCAGGTTGAGCAGGTAGGCGACGCGGCCGGCCAGGATCGCGTTGCTGTTGCCCATGAAGGACAGCCCGTCCGGCTCGACGCCCCGGGCGATGAGATGCCCGGCATAGTCGCCGGCGCCGGCCCCGACATAGACGCCGACGCTGCGGCCCGAGAGGTCGCGCTCGGCATAGCCCGCTTGCTCCAGGGCCGCATAGGCGGTTTCCAGGAAGAGCCGTTGCTGCGGGTCCATCACCTCGGCCTCGCGCCGGGTGATGCCGAAGAAGGCGGGATCGAACTGCTCGATGCCGTCGAGCCAGCCCCCGGCCACCGGCGGAACGTCCTCGCACAGGGCGGCCCAGCGTGCCGGCGGGTGCGGGCTGATGCCGCTGCGCCCCTCCGCCAGCAGCGTCCAGAACGCCTCCGGAGTCTCGGCACCGGGGAAGCGGCCGGCCATGCCGATGACGGCGATCGGCTGGGGCACGGGCGGCGCGGCCGGGGCGCGGGGGGGTGGCCCCGCCACCAGCTCGGCGCGCAGGGCCGCGATCAGGCCCTTCGCCTGCGCGGCGCTCAGCTCCTGCCGGGCGACCATGCCGAGGACCGTGCGGCCGAGAACGGCCGGCAGCGTCCCCCCGGGACTGGTGGAGGCAGTGCCGGCTCCATCGGCTCCGGCCCCGCCGCCATGCGGCTGCGGGCCAGGGCCGCCCTCGTCCCGATCGACGCTCGGAGCGCTCGCTGCGCGTGTCATGCTGTCACGTCCGAAATCACGGGGAACGGGGCGGCCGAGAGACGCCGCAGCGCTTCGTCAACGTCGATGCGGCCCGCTTCCAGGGCATTCAGCACCGCGTCGAGCGGGTCGTCCGCCGGGAGCGGGTCGGGCGCGGCGGGAGCGGCCGGGCGGAGGTCGTCCTCAGCGCTGCCGGAACGGACCCCTGGGAGGTCCGGGAAAGCCCCGGCCGGGAAGTCCTCGGCGATGTGCTCGGCCAGGGCCGGGATGGTCGGGTGGTTGAAGATCGCCGTGGTCTTCAGTGGCACGCCGAGGCGCCGGCCGATCTCGGCCGCCAGCTCGGCCGAGAGCAGGGAATCGCCCCCCAGCTCGCTGAAGCTCAGAAGCCCGCCCTGGCGCACCGCCTCGACCGGCATCTCGAACACCGTCGCCACCGCCTCGGTCACCACCCGCTCGATGGTGCTCGCGCTCTCCAGGGCGCGCCGCACCGGATCGAGATGGCCCGCACCGGTTTCGGGCGGGACCGGGCCGGAGGCGGCGGGCGAGCGGGGCGCGGATCCCCGCTCCAGGCCGACGGGACCCGTCCCCGACGGACGGAACGGCGCGGGCTCCGGCAGGATCGGCGAGGCCGGCTGGGACGTGATCGGCCCGGAGATGACCGGCGCGGGCGCGGCCCGTTCGGCGAGGCTGTCGCCGGACGAGGCGCGGCCCGGCTCCGGGACTGCCCGGGCCGGGAATTCCTCGGCGATGTGCTCGGCCAGGGCCGGGATGGTCGGGTGGTTGAAGATCGCCGTGGTCTTCAGCGGCACGCCGAGGCGCCGGCCGATCTCGGCCGCCAGCTCGGCCGAGAGCAGGGAATCGCCCCCCAGCTCGCTGAAGCTCAGAAGCCCGCCCTGGTGCACCGCCTCGACCGGCATCTCGAACACCGTCGCCACCGCCTCGGTCACCACCTGCTCGATCCGGCGAGGATCGGACGGGAATGGGGCGGCGGCGTCCCGGGGCGGCGGCGCGGCGACCGGCTTTCTCGCCACCAGCACCGCCTGCGGCGCCTCCGCCTCCGCGGCGAGGCCGGGCGGCAGGGTGATCGCCGAAAGGGTGAGCCCCGCCTCCGCCAGCAGGTCGCGCCATTGCGCCACGCCGAGCAGCGGCGCGTGCGGCAGCCGCCGCTCCGGATCCCGCGACAGCCACCAGCCGTCGAGGAGACCGAAGGTCAGGGTCGCGAAGTCCCGCGCGGCCGTCATCTCGTTCACCACCAGCGTGCCGCCGGGCGCCAGAAGGGCGGCGGCGTGGCGCAGCGTTTCCGCCATGCACGGGGTCGCGTGCAGGACGTTGGCGGCCAGCACGACGTCGAAGCCGGCCTCGCCCGGAAGCTGGTCCGCCGGGTCGCGGGCGATGTCCAGCACCGCGGTGCGGAACCCGGGATCGCCGGCCCCGAATCCGGCCCGGGCCTGGTGCAGGAACCGCGGCGACAGGTCGGTGAACAGGTAGCGGGCCGCGGGGACGCCGTCACGCAGGGCGCGCAGCACCGGCGCCGTGGTGCTGCCGGTCCCGGCGCCGATCTCCAGCACCCGGGCCCCCGGTCCGGCCCGGCGCACCGCCGCCGCCACCGCCCCGGCCACGGCCTCGTGCAGGAAGGCCGCGTGGGCGTCGCCGGCATAGACCCGGCCGAGCAGCTCCATCGAGCCTCCGGGGAAGAAGGCGTCGGTCGCCGGAACGCTGCCGTCCAGGATCCCGCCAAGCGCCGCCACGCAGCGGTCGAGGAGTTCCAGATGCGGGGCCAGCGCCGGCTCCGCCGCGGCGAGGGCGTGCTGCGCCGCCGGCCAGCCGGCGGTGGCGGCGCAGGCCGGGAGAGCGGTCCAGGCCGCGCCCTCGCGGGCGAGCCAGCCGCGCTGGGTGAACAGGTCGAGCGCCGCGTCGAGCAGGCGCCCGTGCCGCGGATCGAGGGACAGGGCACGGACCAGATCGTCGCGGCCGAGGCGCTGGCCCGCCGTGGCGAACAGCCCGCGCTGCTGCCAATTGGCCAGCACGCGCTGCGCGGCGAGCCGGTCGAGGGCGTCGAGGGGCGCTTCCGGCGCGGCCGGAGCTGCCGGCACGGGAGGATCCGCGGCCGGACTCGTCTCCGTCAGGGGCGGCGCGACGTCTGCACCGGTCGGCCGCCGCCGCAGGGTGACCCGGTCGATCTGGGCCAGGACCACGCCACCGGGATCGAGCAGCGACACGCTCACCGTCACCCCGCCGGCCCCGGTCCCGGGCAGCCTTCGCACCCAGACCGCCCGGGCGGCGTCGAGGGGGGCCGTCACGTGCAGGCGCTCGGCCATGAACGGAACCAGGGGCTCGATCCGGCCTGCCGCCTCCAGCACCCCCATCGTCGACTGGAGGGCGGCGTCGAGCAGTGCCGGATGCCACGGCAGGCCCGGCTCCGGCTCCGGTGGCCGCAGGGTGGCCAGCGCATTGTCGGCGTCGAAGGCGATGCGGGCCAGCGCGCGGAACTCCCCCGCATACGCCACCCCGAGCCGGGCGAGCCGCGCGTAGATCGCCTCGCCCTCCAGCGACCGGGTCAGGCCGGCGGCGAGGCCGGCCAGATCCTGGGCCGGCAGCGCCTCTCCGCCACTGGGCGGCACCAGCCCGGAGGCGTGCAGCCGCCGCGCGCCCCCCGACTCGGAGGTGAGTTCGAAGCGCAGCCCGCCCGGCCCCTCGGTCAAGGTCAGGACGGCCTCGGTCCCGGCCGGAAGCGGCGCCAGCCAGGCCATGTCGGCCACGGTCGTGACCGGGCGCCCGCTCGCCATCCCGGCGGCGGCGCGGACCAGCTCGAACACCGCGGCGCCCGGCAGCAACGGCTGCCCGTCGACCCGGTGCCCGGCGAGGAGCGGCGCCCCGGCATCGAGCCGCAGGGCGAAGCGCGCAGACCCGAGGGACGGCAGGACCCGGGCGATCAGCGGGTGGAGGCCGTCGTCCCGGGGCGCCGCCCGGCCGCCCGGCACCAGCCCCGCCGGCCAGTGACGCTCGCGGGCGAAGGGCGTCGGCGGCAGGCCGATGCGCCGCGGCACCGGCCCGTCCCAGAGCGAGGCCCAGGGCAGATCGGCGCCCTGCTGCCAGAGCCGGGCCAGGTCCGCCGGCGCCAGGGCAGAGACATCGGGCACGGGGGGAGCCTCGCCGACGGGCGCAGCGCCGAGATCCGGCCGGGCGAGGATGTCCCGCAGGGCGGCGAGCAGGCCGGGGCGGTCGGCGGCGAGGCAGGCGACGCGATGGGGCATCGCCTCCCACCCGGTCTGAAGCGTGTAGGCGAGAGCGGCGAGATCGGGCTCCTCCTCGGCCACGAAGGTCGCCAGCTGCTCCACCACGGCCCGCAACTGGGCTCCGGTGCGGGCCGAGAGCGGCACCACCCGCCAGGATGGCGCGGCCGGCGCGGCCGGCACGGCAGGTGGCGGAGGCTCCAGCACCAGATGGACGTTGACGCCGCCGGCGCCGAAGGAGGACAGGCCGGCCCGGCGCGGGCCGGTCCAGGGCTGCGGCGCCCCAGGCAGGGCGAGAGGGCGCCCGGTCTGCGGCAGGGCCGGGTTGGGTGCGCCGCAAAGCGGCGCGGGCGCGATCTCGCCATGCCGGAACTGGAGCAGGACGCGCGCCAGGCCGGCCATCCCGGCGGCGGATTCCAGGTGGCCGATCAGCGCCTTGACCGATCCCAGCGCGACCCGCGGACCCTCCCCGAGGGCACGGCCCAGCGCCTCGGCCTCGATCGGGTCGCCGAGCGCGGTCCCGGTGCCGTGGGCCTCGACATAGCCGATCGTCTCCGGCGCCACGCCGGCTGCCGCGAGCGCGGCGGCGACCACCTCGGCCTGGGCCACCGGGCTCGGCACGGTGTAGCCGCTGGTCCGGCCGCCGGTATTCATCGCGCTGCCGCGGATCACCCCGAGGATGCGGTCGCCCCCGGCCAGGGCCTGGGCCAGGGGGCGCAGCACCACGGCGCCGACCCCCTCGCCGGGCAGGAAGCCGTCGGCGCCCTCGGCGAAGGGGCGGCACCGGCCGCTCGGGGACACCATCCGCATGGCCCGCAGGGTCTCGAACTGGCGCGGATGCAGCAGCAGCGACACGCCGCCGACGAGCGCCGCGCCGATCTCGCCCCGGCACATCGCCTCGCAGGCGAGGTGCAGGGCGGCGGCGGAGGCCGAGCAGGCGGTGTCGACCGCGAGGCTCGGCCCGTGGAAGTCGAACAGCCAGCTGACCCGGTTGGCGATCGACCAATAGGGCGCGATCGCCTGGACGGAGCGGCCGCCGACGCCGGGCTCCACGGCATGGAGCTGGAAGGCGCCGTTCATCACACCGACATAGACCCCGACATCCGCCCCGCCGGCGGTCCGGGCGGCGGCGCGCAGGCTGGCCCGGCTGTGGCCGGCATCCTCCAGGGCGTGCCAGGCGGTTTCGAGAAAGAGCCGCTCCTGCGGATCCATCGCCGCCGCTTCCCGGAAGCTGATGCCGAAATGCAGCGGATCGAACAGGTCGACGCGGTCGAGGAAGGCGCCGCGCTCGGCCGGGTCGGCGCTCCAGCGGTCGGCCGGGACCGGGCCGAAGGCGTCGCGGCCTTCGCGGATCATGCGCCAGAACGCCTCCGGGTTCGGCGCGCCGGGGAAGCGGCAGGCCAGGCCGATGATGGCGATGCCCGCCTGTGGCTCCGCGACGGCCTCGGAACCGATGCCGGGGCGATTGGGGGCCGGCCCCGTGGCGATTGGGTCCTGCGGACCGGAAGCCTCGGAACCGGTCTCCTGGTGAGAGGTGTCCTGCTCGACCACGTGTCCGAAAACCTGCCCGAGGGCCGGGGCGTGGGCCTCCCGCAGCGCGTCGGCGAGGGCGCCGAGATGACCGTGCTCGAACAGCAGGGTGCGGGGCAGGCGGCCGAGCGCCGTTTCGAGGCGCCGCAGCACCTGCATGTTGACGAGGCTGTCGATCCCCAGAAGGACGAGAGGCTCGGTCTCGGGCAGGGCCTCGCCCGGACGGCCCAGAACCTCTCCGACGATCCCGCGCAGCCAGCCCAGGACCCGGGCCCGCGACGGTGTCGCGGCCTGGTCCTGGGGCGGCCTCGTCGGGGAGGGCACGTCCCTCGCCGGGGACAGGGTGGCCGCCTGGACCGGGATGGCCGGCACCGGTTCTGCCGGAGGGAGCGTCCGGGCGATGACGAGGCGGGTCTCGCTCCCGGCGAGGGCGCGGGCGAAGAGGGCCAGCCCCTCCGGCGTGGTCAGGCCGCCCATGCCCCGCCGGGCCAGCCGGGCGCGCTCCGCCGGCTGCGCGACGATGCCGGCCTCGCTCCAGTAGCCCCAGTCGAGGATCCGCACCGGGCAGTCGAGGCGGGTCGCGAGCCAGCGCCCATAGGCGTCCTGGAAGCTGGCCGCCGCCGCGTAGTTGGCCTGGCCGGCTCCGCCCGACACGCCGATCAGCGACGAGAACAACGCCAGGAAGCCCGGCGGCCGGGTCGCGAAAGCCTGGTCCAGCCAGAGCGAGCCCGCCACCTTCGGCGTCAGGGCTGCCGCGAAGGTGGCCTCGTCCATCCGGGCGAGGGGGGCGTTGGCGAGAACCAGGGCGGCGTGGACCACCCCGGCGATCCGGCCGTCGCCCTGGAGGCGCGCCACCAGCGCCAGCATGGCGGGGGCCTCGGCGGCATCGACGGCCACGTATTCCGCCGCGGCGCCCGCCGCCGTCAGCCCGGCCAGGAGCGCCGCGATCCGCCCGTCGGCGGGGCGCCGCCCGGTCAGCACCAGGCGCATTCCCGGCCCGGCGAGGTGGCGGGCGACGGCCGCACCGAGGCCGCCGGCGCCGCCGATCAGCAGGTAGGTTCCGGGCGCGAAATCCCCTCCGGGCGGCAGCGCGACCGGCCGCAGCCGGCGCGACAGCCGCTCGCCGTCGCGCAGCACGTGCGCGACGGGATGTCCAGGCGCGGCGGTCTCGGCCGCGAGCGCCCGGGCCAGGGCGGCGCAGTCATCGGACGGGGAGGCGATGTCGACGACCGCCACACGGCCCGCGGGCCAGTCCGGGCCGAGGCTGAGGCAGAAGCCGGCGATCCCGCCGCCGGTCGGATCCGGCGTCTCGGCCTCGACGCCGTCCGTGACGGCGACCAGGGTGGCCGGGCCGCGTCCCGGCCGGCTCAGCCAGCGGACGAGACGGAACAGGCTCGTCAAGCCCAGCTCCTGCCGCGCCGGCAGGGCCTCCGGCACGACGGCGTCCTGCCCGGACAGGGTGTTGAGGGCATAGATCCGGGCGAAGGAACCGGCTTCGGCCTCGGCTTCGGCGAGGGCCGCGTCGAGGGCGGCGGGGGCCGTCTCCCAGACGCCGGGGGCGCACCGGCGGGACTCCGCGCCGAGGCGGATTTCGGTCAGCGCCGGGTGAATCCGGCGCAGGGCCTCGGTCAGGCCGCGATCGGCGGCGTGGCGCAGCACCAGAACCGGACCGGTCTCCGGGGCGGCCGGCACGGCCGGGGCGGGGGCCCAGTCCGGCACCCAGACCGAGGGGGGCGAGGCCGCGCCGGCCGGGCGGGCGAAGAAGCCGTCCACCGCCGCGAGGACCCGGCCCTCGCCGTCGAGCACCGAGAGATCGAGCATTGCCGGCCCGGTCTGGCGCGCCCGCACGAAGGCGGCATCCGTGAGGCGGCCGAAGACCCGGACGCCATCGGCGGCGAAGGGTTGCAAGGGCTCCGCGCCGGCCCGCCGCAGCAGGGCCGAGCCGGCCTGGGCGGCGGCGTCCAAGACCGACGGGTCCGGCTCCGGCATTGCGACGCGGGCCGGGGCGAGGCGGCCCAGCGCCTCGTCGGCGCCGAGGTGAAGCGCGGCGAGGCGCTGGAAGGCCGGGCCGCAGGCGAGGCCGGCCGCCGCGAACGCGGCGTAGAGGGACGGGCCGTCGATCCGCTCCGGGCAGCGTTCGGCGATCCGGGCCACCGGCTCGGCCGCGCTCGCGGGAGGCGGGTCGGCGCGCAAGAGGCCGCTCACCGCGACCAGCCCGTCGGAGGCGAGGATCTCGAACCCGGCCGTGCCGTCGGCGTCGGGCGGCGACAGGCGGAGCCGGCCGGGCGGCTCCAGCGGCAGCGGATGGCTCCAGAGCAGGTCGGAGAGATAGGCCGCCGCGATGCCGGTCGTGGCGCGCAGCAGAGCCGCCGTCGCGGACGCCGGCACCGTCGCCCGTCCGGCCACGACGTGATCCTCAAGGCCCGCCAGGGCGCGAGGGTCCAGCGGCAAAACCTCACCCGTCCCGGTCTCCCCCGACGACCTCTCCTCCGACGACCTCTCGCCGGGCTTCCCGGACGCCTCCCGGACCACGGCCGTCGCCCAATGCGGCGCTGTGGCGAAGGGGTAGAGCGGGAGCGGCGCGGGCAGACCCGCCGGCTTGGGCCAGGCCAGGGTCGCGCCCTCCGCGAAGGCGCGGGCCTGCGCCGCGGCCTCTTCCGGCGCGGGCACGGGGGATGTGGCCAGGATCTGGCGGAACGGCCGGCGCGGCGCGTCGCCGGCCGGCGCGAACACGCCGGCCCCGCTCCCCCCGTCGAGCCAGCGCCGCAGCAGGGCGGCCGCCTCGGCGGGCTCGCGGGCCACCACGGCGACGCGGTGCTCCAGGGCGGCGCGCCCATGCCGCAACGTGCGGGCGACGGCCGGCAGCGACGGTGGCGACGGCCCCTCCATCAGGGCGCAGAGCGCCGCGGCCATGCGCCGCAGCGCCGGCCGGTCCCGGGCCGAGAGCGGCAGCGCCAGGGGCCCGGCCGCATCGGGGGCGGGGGACGCGATCGCGGCAGGCCGGGCCGGCGGCGGCGCGAGCACCAGATGGGCCATGGCGCCGGTGAACCCGAAGGCGCTGAGCCCGGCGACGCCGCCGGCCCACGGCTCGGGCCGCGAGACCAGCCGCAGCGGGCCATCCTCCAGCCGCAGGAGCGGATTCGGCTCGGCGGCGTGCAGCGTCGCGGGCAGCGTTCCGTGCCGGAAGGCGAGCAGCAGCTTGGCGAGGCCGGCCAGGCCGCTCGCCGGCTCGAGATGGCCGAGATTCGACTTCACGCTGCCGAGGCCGACCTGTCCGGCGGCGGGCGGCGCCTCGCCTCTGCCGGCGGCGTGGCCGGCCAGGGCCTCGCGCAGCCCTTCCGCCTCGATCGGGTCGCCGAGTTCCGTGCCGGTGCCGTGGGCCTCGACATAGGCGATCTCCCCGGCGGCGATGCCGGCCTCGTCCCAGACCTGCCGCAGCAGGGCGGCCTGCGCGGCAGGGTTCGGGGCGGTCAGGGACGCGGCGTGGCCGCCATGGCCCTCGCCGCTGCCGCGGATCACCCCGAGGATCGGATCGCCATCGGCCAGGGCACGCGCGAGCGCCTTCAGGACGACCACCGCCACGCCCTCGCCGCGGCCGTAGCCGTCGGCATGGCGGGAGAAGCTCTTGCAGCGGCCGTCCGGGGCCAGCACGCCCATCGCGTCCACCAGCGCGCTGGAGCGCGGACTGAGGAGCAGGCTGACGCCGCCCGCAAGGGCGAGGTCGCACTCGCCGGACAGGATCGCGCGGGCGGCGCGGTGGACGGCGATCAGGCCGCCGGCACAGGCGGCGTCGATCGCCGTCGAAGGACCGCGGAGGTCGAGCCAGTAGCTGACGCGGTTGGCGATGCCCGCATGGGCGAGGCCGCCGATGAGCTGGGGCGCCGCGTGGCTGCCGACGATGTCGGCGTAGTCGCTGCCCTGCACCCCGACGAAGACGCCGGTGCGGGAGCCGGCGAGGCGGGTCGGCGCGAGGGCGGCGGCTTCGAGCGCGTGCCAGGCGGCCTGAAGGAAGAGCCGCTGCTGCGGATCCATCAGGGCCGCCTCGGCGGGCGCGATCTGGAAGAAGTCGGCGTCGAAATCCTCGACCCGGTCGAGATAGCCCGCCGGGGTGCCGACGCCGTCCCAGCCCGGCCGCCCGGGCGGCGGCGGGCGGATCGCATCCCCGCCGTCGCGCAGGAGCGGCCACAGCGCCTCCAGGTCCGGCGCCCCGGGGAAGCGCCCGGCCATGCCCAGGATGGCGACGCCGTCGCCCGGCGCCGCGGCCGGCGGCTCGTGCGGGGCGGGATCGGGAGTGACGGACCCGGCGGGGCACAGGGCGGCCAGGGGTCCCGGATGGGTCGCCCGCAGGTGGTCGGCCACCTCCGCCAGGGAGCCGTGGCGATAGAACAGCGTCGCCCCGACCGGCGCGCCGAGGGCGCGGGAGAGAGCGGCCGCCAGCTCCTTCAGGGTGATCGAATCGAAGCCGTATTCCAGGAGGCTCGCGGCGGGATCGATCGCCGCGGGCGCCTCGCGCAGGAGGCCGGCGGCGAGGCGGCGCAGCCAGTCGAGCACCGGGTCACCGGCCGAGGGCGGAACCGGCGCCGCCGGGACGGGCCGCGCCGCGGCCGGCGTGCCCGCGCCGGTCATCACCCGCACCACCGGAGGCGCCAGTCCGAGCGCCGCGTCGAGGGCGGCGAGGCCGTCACCCGTCGTCAGCGCCGGCTGGCCGGTGAGCCCCTGGACAAGGGCGGCGGCGGCGTCCCCGGGCCGCATGCCGCCCTCGGCCCAGAGCGGCCAGGCGATGCAGCGGCGCAGGCCGCCGGCTCCGGCCTCGGCGAAATCTTCGAGGAAGCGGTTCGCGACGGCGTAATCGCCCTGGCCGAAATCGCCCAGGCTGGCGGCGAGGGAGCCGTGCAGGACGAAGCGCTCCACCGGGTGTCCGGCGAGGGCGGCGTCCAGCGCCACCACGCCCGCGACCTTGCCGGCCAGCACCGCCGCGATCTCGGCGGCGGTCTTGTCGGCGAGCGGCTGCTGCCCGATCGCGCCGGCAAGGTGATGGACCTCGACGACCGGGCCGAAGCAGGCGCGGATCTCGGACAGACTCCTCTCCAGGGAGCCGCGATCGGTGACGTCGGCCCGCCAGTATCCGGCGCCCGCCCCGGTCTCGCGCAAAGCGGCGAGCCTGCATTCGCCGGCCTCATCGAGGGCGGAGCGGCCGAGGATCGCGAGGTTGACGCCCGGCCGCGCGAGGTGCCGGCAGAGGGCGCGGCCGATCCCGCCGAAGCCGCCGGCAAGCAGGATCGTGCCGCGGCGCTCCCGCCGGCCGCCGGGCTCGGGCCGCGGCGCGGTGCCGGAGATCGGCCGCCACAGACGCTGCCGCAGGACGCCGCCGCTCAGGCGGAATTCCCCCGCCGGGCTCGCCAGGATGGTCGCCACGGCGTCGAGGGCGAGGGGCCCGTCGAGGGCCAGGGTCGAGAGGCTGAGCGGGGTCGGCATCTGCGGTAGGCTCGCCACCAGCCCGCCGGCTCCGCTGGCGCGGCCGAGCGGATGGAGATGCAGCAGGCGGGTGTCGCCCTGGCCGCCGAGCCGGCCGAGCGCCTGGACGAGGGTGAGCAGCTCCGCCGCCTCGGCCACCGGGTCCTGCGGCCGGGCGGGATCGAGGGGCCAGAGATGGACGATGCGGACCGGCCGCGCGGCGTGGCGCGACAGAGCCGCCGCGATGTCCTCCGTCTGGGCGGCGACCACCGCGTCGATCGGGCCGGGCAGGATCGTCGCCAGCGACTCGGCCTCGGACGGGTCGTTGACGAGGGCGACGGTCAGGCCGGGCGCGAGGGACGCGAGCGGCGTCCCGGCGACCTCCGCCCAGACCGGAGCCTGGAACCGGAGCGTCGGGCCGGCCGGCATCGGCTCCGGCGCGGCGGGCGTCTCGAACCAGTGGCGGTCGCGGGCGAAGGGATAGCCCGGCAGGGTCGTCACCCGCACGGCGTCGCCCTCGTCGAGGGCGGAAAGGTCGAGGTCGCCGCCGGCCCGGTAGGCGGAGGCCTGGGCCTGGAGCCAGTCGTGCCAGGCCCGGCCGGTGCGCGCGGCGCCCGACGGGGGCCGGCCGGGAGCCGGGGCGGGTCCCGCAACGCGCAGGCCCGCGGCAGGGAGTCCCGCGGAAGCGGCGGCCAGGGCGGCACGCAGGCCGGCGAGATCCTCGACCACGAAAGCCGCCCGCACCGCCTCGTGCCGGCGCCGGTGGGTGCAGGTATAGGCGAGATCGGCGAGGCGGACCGGCTCCGCGTCCGGCCGGGAGGCGGGGTCGAGCCAGGCGGCCAGATCCGCGATGCGGCGCCTTAGGCCGGCGGCGTCCCGGGCCGAGAGCGCCACCAGCCGCCAGCCCGGCTCGGCCACGGCATCGCGGCGCCGGGGCGCCTCCTCGACCACGACATGCGCGTTGGTGCCGGAGAAGCCGAAGGACGAGACCCCCGCCCGCCGCGGCCACGGCCCGGGCGCCCAGGCGGTCGTGTGGCGGGCCAGGCGGAAGGCCGAGCCGTCCAGGCTCATCAGCGGATTGGCCGCCCGCAGGTGCAGCGTCGCCGGAATCGTGGCGTGGCGCATCGCCAGCAACGCCTTGGCGAGCCCGGCGGCGCCGGAGGCGGCGGTGGTGTGGCCGAGATTGCTCTTCAGGGTGCCGAGGGCGCAGAACTCCCGGCGGTCGGTGCGGGCCGAGAACGCGGCGACCAGCCCGGCCGCCTCGATCGGGTCGCCGAGCCGGGTGCCGGTGCCGTGGGCCTCGATCAGTCCGATGCTCTCGGCCGGGATCCCGGCCTCGTCCAGCACCGCGCCGATCAGCGCCGCCTGCGCCGCCGCGGACGGGGCGGTCATCCCGTTGGTGCGGCCATCCTGGTTGACGCCGCTGCCGAGGATCACGCCGTAGATCTGGTCCCGGTCGGCCAGCGCCCGGTCGAGGGGCTTTAGCACCAGGGCCACCGCCCCTTCCGCCGGGACGATCCCGTCGGCATCGGCGTCGAAGCTGCGGCAGCGGCCGGTCGGCGACAGCATCCCGGCCCGGCTGAGCTGCTTGAACGGCCATTCGCCGAGATAGAGCGACACGCCGCCCGCGAGGGCGAGATCGACCTCGCCACGGCGGATCGCCTGCACCGCCAGGTGCACGGCCACCAGCGAGGACGAGCAGGCGGTGTCGAGGGCGAGGGCCGGCCCCTTGAGGTCGAGGAGATAGGACAGCCGCGCCGCCAGGATCGAGCCGGCATTGCCCAGCATCAGGTAGGCGTCGGGCTCGACACCGGCCTCACGCATCAGGCCGCGATACTCGTCGCCGCACAGCCCGGCATAGATGCCGCAGCGGGCGCCCTTCAGGGCCGGCCCGGCGAGGCCCGCATCCTCCAGGGCGTGCCAGGCGGTTTCGAGGAAGATGCGCTGCTGCGGATCGGTGCAGGCGGCCTCGCGGGCGGCGATGCCGAAGAAGGCGGCGTCGAAGGCGTCGACATCGGTGAGGAAGCCGCCCCACTTGCCGTAGCTGCGATCCCGCCTCTCGGGATCCGGGCTCCAGTGCCGGTCGATGTCCCAGCGATCGGGCGGGATCTCGGTGACGCAGTCGCGTTCCTCGCGCAGCACCGTCCAGAGCCCGGCCTGGTCGGCCGCGCCCGGCAGCCGCGTGGCGAGGCCGACGATCGCCACCGGACCGGCGGCGCCGGCGGCGTGCGGCGCCGGGATGGCGGGAGCCGGAACGGTTGACGGTGCGTCGGGAACCGCCGGGGCGGCGGCGCCCGGCCCCCGTGGCGCGAGCCCGGCCAGATGGGCCTCCAGGTCGGCGAGGCTCGGATGGTCGTAGAGCGTCGCGGTGCCGAGTTCGAGGCCGAGCGCCCGGTTCAGCGCGTCGAGGAAGCGCAGGCCGCCGAGGCTGTCGAGCCCCTGCTCGGCGAAGGGCGTCTCCGCCGCGATCTCGTCCGGCGCCATGCCGAGGGTGTGCGCCAGGGTCTCGCGGACCACGGCCTCTGTCTGCGTGGCCCCGACAGCCGCGACCGCCGACTCGGCGACCGGGGGGCTCGGCCGGGCTGGCGCGTCCGCGTCCCGGAGGGCCGCCGCGTAGGGCTGGGCCGCGGCCAGGGCCGCGCGGTTCCGGGCGGTCAGCGTCGCGGTCTCCAGGGGCGAGGGCCGGGCCTGGAGCAGCAGGTAGCGGATGCCGCCTTCGGCCAGGGCGCGACCGAAATTCGACCAGCCAGCATGGACGCGCGCGACCAGGGCGAGGCGGTCGGGCGCCAGGCCGTCCGCGGCGAGGCGCGCCATCACCGTGCCGACCTCGGCATCGTCGAGGCAGCGCGCGATCTCCCGGCTGCCATCGACCACCCGGACGAGGGCGAGGCCGGCCCGCGCGAAGGCGGCGGCGTAGGCCGGCTCGGCCAGGGTCCAGGAGCCGGTCTCCGGCACCGCGATCCCGACCCGCGGCGCCACGCAATCGGCCAGGGCGAGGGTGCCGTCCGGCGCCAGGGCGGCGGCGAGGTTGGCCAGCAGGCGGTCCTTGTCACGGATGTGGTGCAGCACCTCGATGCCGAGGATCAGGTCGAAGGGACCCGGGAACGGCGAAGCGGCGCTGTCCCCGGTCTCGACGACGATGCGCGCGTCGAGGCCGGCCAGGCGCGTCCGCGCCGCGGCGACGCGGGCATGTTCCGGCGACAGGGTCCGCCCCCAACCCTGAAGGCCCGGATGGGTCTGGGCCAGCCGGATCAGGTCGGTGCCGGCACCGCAGCCGAAATCGAGCATCCGGGTCCCGGGCCGGCCCAGAGCGAGGCCGGCCAGCAGCACCCGGCGCAGGTCGCGCTGTCCCGCCAGCAGGGCCTCGGCGCAGGCCGGATCGGCCTGGGGATCGAGCACCGTGCGGGTCCAGGAGAAGCCCGGCGGCGGGTCGGTCAGCGGCGCCAGGGAGAAATACGATTCCTCCAGCCGGTCGGCCCGCACCGGCAGGGTCGCGTCGTAGTAATCCGCCACCGGATCGAGGCGGTCCGGCGCCGGGGCGGCGCAGGCCGCCTCACGCGAGGCCGCCGCCGAGGCCGCCCGGTCCTCGGCCCGCGACGCGGCGACCGCCTCCTTGGAGAAGCCCGGCCCTTCATCGAGCCAGTAGCGCCTCCGCTCGAAGGCGTAGGTCGGCAGCGCCACGATCCGCGGCGCCGCGTTGCGCGGCAGGCGCTCGGGCACGAGATGCCCGCCGGCGGCCCAATGCACCGCCATGCGGTGCGGATCGGCGGCGGCGGCCGGGTCCGGCGCCGCGCCGGCCCCGCCGGGACGGGAGACGCTGCCGCGCTGCAAGCCGGGCACCGGGCGGCCGGCGAGATGGTCGTCGAGGGCTAACAGAAGCGCGGCCCGGTCGCGCACCACGAGCGCCCAGCGCTCCGCCAGGGCCTGGCGGCCGACCTGGAGGGTCCAGGCGACGTCGCGCAGGGTCAGGTCCGGTGCGGCGCGCAGGGCCGCCGCCAGCCGCGCGAGCTGGGCGCGAAGCCGCTCCTCGGTGCGCCCGGAGACCAGGATCAGGGCCGGGGTGCCGTCGTCCGGGATCGCCGGCGCCGCGGCGGGCGCCTCCTCCAGAATCAGGTGGGCGTTGGCCCCGCCGAGGCCGAATGAGCTGATGCCGGCGCGACGCGGGCCGTCGCGGCGCGGCCAGGGGGCGAGCGCGGTCTGGACCCGGAACGGCGTGCCGGCGAAGTCGATCTCCGGGTTGGCCGGCTCGGCGTGCAGCGAGGGGGCGAGCGCGCCGTGGCGGAGCTGGAGCAGCACCTTGGTCAGGCCGGCGATCCCCGCCGCCGCTTCGAGATGGCCGATATTCGGCTTGATCGAGCCGAGGGCGCAAGAGGCTGTGGAGGAGGCCGTGGAGGAGGCGTCCGAGGAGGCCGTGGTGGAGGCCTCCGAGGCGGCCCCGGCGGCGGTGCCGTCCGTCTCGGCCGCGAAGGCGAGGGCGAGGGCGCGCACCTCGACCGGGTCGCCGAGTTCGGTTCCGGTGCCGTGGGCCTCGACGTAGGACAGGCTGGCGGGATCGAGGCCGGCCCGGCGCAGGGCGGCGCGGATCACCGCCGCCTGGGCCGTGACCGACGGGGCGGAGTAGCTGCTGGTGCGGCCGCAGGTGTTCACCGCCGAGCCGCGCACCACCGCCAGGACCGGATCGCCGTCCCGCTGCGCATCGGCGAGGGGGCGCAGCAGCACCGCGCCCACCCCCTCGCCGACCACGAAGCCCTTGCCCCCGGCCCCGAAGGCCCGGGTGAGGGCGTCCGGCGACAGCACCCGGTAGGCCGACATCAGGATGTGGTGCAGGGGGTGCAGCAGCAGGTTGGCGCCCCCCGCGATCGCGGCGCGGCAATCGCCGCGGCGGATCGCCTCGCAGGCCATGTGGATCGCGCTCAGCGACGACGAGCAGGCGGTGTCGAGCGCGACGCTCGGCCCGGTGAAGTCGAACAGGAACGAGGCCCGGTTGGCGATCGAGGAATGCGACGAGAACGCGCCGGTATAGCGGCCCTTGGCCCAGATCTCCGTCGCCAGCTGCTCGTAGGTTTGGCTCATCACCCCGACGAAGACGCCGACATCGCCGCCGAGGGGGTTCTCGGCCCCTCGCTTCAGGCGCTCGGGCGTGTGGCCGGCCGCCTCCAGCACCTCCCAGACCACTTCGAGGAAGTGCCGCTCCATCGGGTCGGTCGCCCGGGCCTCGGCCGGCGAGATCCGGAACAGGGGCGCGTCGAAGCACGCCACGTCGTCGATGAAGCCGCCGAACCGGGTGCCGGCCTTGCCGTCGCGGGTGCCGTCGGGGTCGTAATGCGCCGCATGGTCCCAGCGGCCGGGCGGGACCTCGGTGATGGCGCTGCGGCCGTCGCGCAGGAGCGCCCACAGGTCGTCGGGCGTGCGGGCGCCAGGATAGCGGCCGGCGACCGCCACCACCGCGATGGCGTCGGCGGGCAGAGCGGACGGGAGCGGAGCGGAGAGGGCCGGAGCGGACACGGCCGGAGCGGCCGCCTCGGCGGGCAAGGCGGCGCTCACCCGGTCGGCGCCCGACCGGTCGGGGCGGAAGGCCGCGGCCCGGGCCGGGGCGCCGAGGCGCCGGGCCGGCTCCGGCCGGTGCGTCTCCAGCCAGGCGGCCAGGCCCTCGACCGAATCGGCCTCGAACAGCAGCGTCTTCGGCAGGGGGCCGGCCACCGGCTCCAGGGCCGCGATCACCTCCAGGGCCATCACCGATTCGAGCCCGTAGGTCCCGAACGGCTCGGCGGGATCGATCGCCTCCGGCCGCAGCTTCAGCACGGCGCCGACGAGCCCCGCGAGATGGGTCCGCAGGGCCGGCCGCGCGCCGGCGGGCGGCGGCGGGCCAGCGTCGGGACGGGCGCCGGGGGACAGGAGCGCCGGGGGCCGGTCGGCGACGAACAGCGTCTGGCCGGCCTTGCCGGCAGCGGGCCCACGGCGCGGGGCCGCGAACCCCGCCGCCTCCAGCAGCGCCAGCCACCGTTCCGCGCTCGCCGCAGGGGAATGCGGCAGGCGACCGCCGTCCCGGGCGTTCCACCAGCCCGGTGTCAGCCCGAAGGTCAGGGTCGCGAAGTCGCGCAAAGCGGTCGTCTCGGTCAGCACCAGCCGGCCGCCGGGTCGCAGCAGCCGGCGGCAGGCCACGAGGCTCTGCCGCAGGTCCGGCGTGGCGTGCAGCACGTTGACGGCCAGGATCAGATCCGCCGGCGGCAGCGCCGGGTCCGGCTCGCCGGCGATGTCGAGGCGCTGCGTCTCGAAGCCCGCCAGGGCACCGCCGAAACGCTGCCGGGCGAGCGGCAGGAAGGCGGGCGAGACATCGGTGAACAGGTAGCCGGCCTCCGGCCGCAGCGCCGCCAGCACCGGCACGACCGCCCGGGTGGTGCCGCCGGTGCCGCCGCCGACCTCCAGCACCCGCAGCGGCCGGTCGGCCGGGGCGGCGCGCACGAACTCCGCCACCGCCTCGGCGACCGCACGGTTGAGCCGGTCGGTGGCGGCGGCGGCGACGTAGACCGCCTCGAGCAAATCGAGGGAGCCGCCGGGCATCAGCGCCGACAGCCCGTCGGCCCGGCCTTGCAGCACCCCCGGCAGCGCCGCCACGGCGCGTTCGAGCAGCGTGGCATGGGCGGCGAGTCCCGGGTTCTCGGCGATGATCCGCGCGCCAGCCCCGGCCTCGGCGGAAGGCAGCGGCCGCGCGGCATAGCCGTCGCCCTCACGGATCGCAAGGCCGTGGCGCGCCAGGAGATCGAGGCAGGCGAGGAAGAGCCGGTGCCAGGCCGGCGCGACGCCGCAGGCGGCGATCCAGGCGTCCGGATGCCGGGCCGGGCCGGGGACGAAGCCGAGATCGGCCAGTGCCGCCGCCGTCTCGCGGGCGGCGAGCCGTTCCAGCCGGGCGAGCCCGGCCTCCTCGGCCTCCTCCCGGTCCGGGGCGGGCGGCGGATCGGACGGCGCCATTCGAGCAGGCCCGGCTTGGACCCCGAGCTGCGCGAAGGCGTCGGCGGTGCCCGCCACCGGCATGATCTGATCCACCCCGGCGCAGAGCGCGGCTTCGAAGGCCGCGAGGCCGTCCTCGACGGTGATCGGCAGGATGCCCTGCCGCTCCAGCCGCGCGCGCAGGGCCGGATCGGAGACCACCCCCACCTCGCCCCAATAGCCCCAGTTGATCGTCACGGCCTTGACGCCGCGGCCGCGCAGGCAGGCGGCGAAGGCGTCGGTGAAGCGGCATCCGGCGACGTAGTTCGCCTGCCCAGCATTGCCGAACACCGCATTGGCCGAGGAGAACACGGCGACATAATCGAGCGCGTCGGAGGCGGTGGCCGTCGCCAGGGCGACGAGCCCCCGCGTCTTGGGGTCGAGCGCCGCGCGCAAGGAGTCCTCGTCGAGGCGCAGCAGGCTGCGGTCGGCGAGGACCAGGGCGGAATGGATCACGCCGTTGATCGGCCCCCAGAGGGTGCGCGCCTCGTCCAGAGCCGCCGCCAGAGCGGGCGGATCGGTCAGGTCGGCCTGGCGGTAGATCGCCTCGCCCCCCGCGGCGGCGATGGCCGCGAGGGCCGCCGCGGCGCTCTCCGCCGGGCTGCGGCCGAGCAGCAGCAGCCGTGCCCGGGACCGCCGCGCCATGTGGCAGGCGACCGCGAGACCGATGCCGCGGGCACCGCCCGCGATGACGTGGACGCCCCAGGGCCGGAACGGGTTGAAACCCGCCGCCGGCAGGGAGGTCGGCCGCACCTCCTGCACCCAGCGCCGTCCTGCGCGCAGGGCGATCTCGGCCCGGCCGCCGGGCTCGCCCGGTTCGGCCAGGATGGCGGCCGCATCAGCGGGCCACTCCGCGGCGGACAGATCGACCGGCAGGTCGACCGTGATCGCGGCCAGGCGGGGCAGTTCCAGGCCCGCGACCTTGGCAAGGCCGATGGCGGCGGCCTGCCATGGCCGCACCGGCGCACCGGCGGTGACGGCCTGCACTCCGCGCGTGACGAGGATCAGGCGCCGGTCGCGCAGGCGGCCCTGGGTGATCCATCCTTGCAGCAACGCCAGCAGCGGCACCACGCCCGTCGCCTCGCCGTCGCGGAGCCGGGCCGCATCGTCGCGAACCGTCTCCTCGTCGGCGATCCCGGCGAGCACCACGACCGTGTCCGCGTCGCCGAGGGCCTGACTCATCCGCGCGCCACCCCCGGGGGCGGTGTCGAGGGGCACCGCGCGCAGCGTTCCGGCGGCGTCCCGCAGGGCCGGCAGGAAGCCGGCTTCGGCCGGCGCGAAGACGGCCGCGACCGATCCCGGCGCCGCGGCGGTGGGCACCGCCTCCTCGCGCCAGCACGGGGCGAGCAGGGTCAGGGCGCTGGGCCGCGCCTCGGGAGGCGGCACCGGCGCGGGCGAGGCCGGCGGGGCAAGTCCGGTCGCCGGGCGCAGGACCAGGCCGGCGAAGCGGGCGACGACGGCGCCCGCGAGGTCCGTCACGGCGCCGTCGAGGGTGAGGGACCCCGCGCCGTCCGAGCCGGTGCCGTCGCGGCGCTGGAGCCGGGCGGCCGCGGCGGTCTCCAGCCCGTCCCCGATCCAGATGCGAGCGAGGGCGAAGGGGGCATGGGCCCGCCGCTCCGGCCCGAGCAGCGCGGCGGCCTGCCAGGCGGCGTCGAGCATCGCCGCGCCCGGGGCTCCGGGCGTCAGCGTGACGCGCAGGGTGCGGCCGTCGAAGACCGCATCGGCGATCCGGCGGAAGATCGGACCGTAAGCCGTCCCGGCCCGGTCCAGGCTCCGGTAGAACGATTCCGGCGCGAAGCGGCCGGGGCCGGTCGCCCCGAAGTCCACCTCATCCGACCGGGCGTCGGCTCCGGCACCGGCCTCAGCCGCAGCGAGGCGGCCCCGCAGCACCGGCCGGCCGCCACCCGTGACGGCGACCACCCCGTCCGCCAGGACCAGCTCGGCGCTGGTCCCGTCCTCCGCTCCGAACAGGGGGGCCAGGAAGACGATGTCGGCCAAGTGGAGCGGCCCGCCGCCGAGGGCGTCGGCGATGGCCAGCAGGAGGGCCGTCCCGGGCACGACCGGCCGGCCCCCGAGGCGATGCTGCGCCAGGACCGGATCCTCGGCCGACCAGTGCAGCCGACGCGGCTCAGTCTCCGAGCGCCACGGCCTGGTCGGATCGGACACGGGCCGAGGGGGCATGGGGGGCTGGGGATCCGGCAGCCAGCAGCGGTGCTCGGCCAGGGGGGTAGGCGGCAGGGAGCGGCGCCTTGCGCCCGGGATGGGCGGAGCGGCGATTTCGGGAGCCGCTCCGCCGAGCCACAGC
>NZ_LABX01000267.1 GCF_001043915.1 Methylobacterium aquaticum
TGCTGGCGCGCCAGCACGCCCGCACCTTCGAGGCGCGGTTCAAGGGCCTGCCGGTCAACGTGGCGCAAGCGTCCCGCTTCGTCGGCAATGCCGACCTCAAGAAGGTCCGGGAGGGCCTGGCGGATGGCAGCATCGACATCGTCGTTGGCACCCATGCGCTGTTGGCGAAAAACATCGCCTTCAAGGATCTTGGCCTCATCATCATCGACGAGGAGCAGCATTTCGGCGTCGCCCACAAGGAGCGGCTGAAGGCGCTGAAGGCGGAAGTCCACGTCCTGACCCTGTCGGCGACGCCGATCCCGCGCACGCTGCAACTCGCCATGACCGGGGTGCGCGAACTCTCGATCATCGCGACGCCGCCGGTCGATCGGCTGGCGGTCCGCACCTTCGTGATGCCGTTCGACCCGCTCTCGATCCGCGAGGCGCTCTTGCGCGAGCGCTATCGCGGCGGCCAGGCGTTCTACGTCGTGCCGCGCATCGAGCATCTGGAGGAGGTCAAGCGCTTCCTCGACCGCGAGGTGCCGGAGGCCAAGGTGGCGGTGGCCCACGGCCAGATGGCGGCGGGCCAGCTCGAGGACGTGATGACGGCCTTCTACGAGGGCCAGTACGACATCCTCCTCGCCACCACGATCGTCGAATCCGGCCTCGACATCCCGACCGCCAACACGCTGATCGTCCACCGCGCCGACATGTTCGGCCTCGCCCAGCTCTACCAGCTCCGCGGCCGCGTCGGCCGCTCCAAGGCCCGGGCCTACGCGCTGTTCACCACCCCGGAGGGCAAGACCCTGACGGTGCAGGCGGAGCGCCGCCTCTCCGTGCTGCAATCCCTCGACACGCTCGGGGCCGGCTTCCAGCTCGCCAGCCACGACCTCGACATCCGCGGCGCCGGCAACCTCTTGGGCGACGAGCAGTCCGGCCACGTCAAGGAGGTCGGCTACGAACTCTACCAGCAGATGCTGGAGGATGCGGTGGCGGCGCTCAAGTCCGGCAACACGCTGCCGACCGACGAGCAATGGTCGCCCACCATCGCGCTGGGCGCCCCCGTGACGATGCCGGAGGACTACGTCGCCGATCTCTCGGTGCGGCTGGGCCTCTACCGCCGCCTCGCGACTCTGGAGAACGACGCGGAACTGGAGAGCTTCGGCGCCGAGCTGATCGACCGCTTCGGCCCGATGCCGCCGGAGGTGGAGCAGCTCCTGAAGATCGTGACGATCAAGATCCTGTGCCGCGAGACCAATGTCGAGAAGGTCGAGGCCGGCCCGAAGGGCATCGTCATGCACTTCCGCGACCGGTCCTTCGCCAACCCGGCCAAGCTCGCCGGCTACATCGCCGACCAGCGCTCCTTCGCCAAGGTGCGGCCGGACATGAGCGTGGTCTTCATCCGCGACCTCGCCACGGTGGCCGAGCGGCTGAAGGAGACCACCGCCATCCTGCGCGACTTGGTGAAGCTGATCACGCGCAAGAAGGCGGCGTGAGGGGGGCTCCCTCGCCGGTAACCCTTTCCCGGACGTTTCGGCCGTCCGGGAAGGAATGGGAGCCCGAGTGTGAGGTGGATCTGGCGGCGATGTCCAACGACGTGGAAGGCTTGCTGGCCCGCGCGGTGATCGGTCTGGACGACGAATGCGCTTCCGCCCCGGACGATATGTCGGGCTGGCGAGCGATCGTCCGTCTGCGGGATCGGGCAAGCCGGGACGTCCTCGATGCGTGTCTTGCCGCCTGCGCCGACGCCGATCCGCTCAAACGTCGCGTCGCGGCGATCGTCCTCGGGGAGCTTGGGGATTCGCAGGTCGGGAGTCCCGTCTTCGGCGAGGAGCGTTTCCGAGGGCTGATGGACCTTCTCGCCGCCGAGCGCGCGGGTGCGGGGGACCCTGATGTCATGGGAGCGGCATGCACGGGGCTCGGCCGCCTGCACGATCCACGGGCGATCCCGGCCTTGCTCGCATTGCGGACCTATCCGGAGGCCGCCGTCCGGTTCGGCGTGATGTCCGGCCTCAGCAGACACCTCGGCCCTCATGCCCCACCCGCCGTTCTCGACGCGCTGATTGCCCTCTCGGCCGACAGCGACGAGGATGTCCGCGATTGGGCGACTTTCGCCCTGGGGGAACATGTCGAGATCGATACGCCGACCGTTCGGGCAGCCCTGCACGCGCGGCTCGACGATCCGTACGTGGAAGCTCGTCATGAGGCCATCGAGGGCCTCGCGAAGCGCGGCGACCCGCTCGTGTTGCCGGTCCTGATTCGGGAGCTTTGCCGAGGAGTCGCGCCCAAGCTGCTCGACGCTGCGGCGGCACTGGCGACGCCGGACCTGTGCGATGCACTGGCCGCTGCGGGGCGTGACGGCGCGATCTTTCAGGCCCATCACGGTCCGGTCGACCTGACTGACGACTGGTTGGAGGCGAAGAGAGCCTGCGGCTGCTGAATCCAGGGCCGCAGCCTTTCGCAGGGGCGAGAGGTTCGGGTTCCGCTCATCGTCCCGGCTGGGGGGAGACCCGCTGCGACGGTCCCTCGGTCTCGTCGGGAGCACGTCATGGCCGCCAAAGGGTCTGTATGGCGGCTCGGTCTCGGCGATGGGGACCGGGATCGCCGAGCGGCCGGAGGCCACGGTGATCCCGGTCGCCACTCACAGGAACCCGATCGAGAACCACGGCACGAAGGTGAGCACCAGGAGGCCGAGGAACAGCGCGCCGAGATAGATCCAGATCCGGCGCATGCCGGATTCGGGCGCGACCCCGCCGATGATGCAGGCGGCGTAGTAGCAGAGGCCGAAGGGCGGGGCGAACAACCCGAGGCCCATCGCCAGGATCACGATCATGCTGTAATGCACCTCGTGGATCCCGAACTGGTGCGCGATCGGAAAGAGCAGCGGGCCGAACAGCACGATCGCCGGAATGCCTTCGAGCAGGCTGCCGAGCACGATGAAGGCGACGACCGAGACCAGCAGGAAGCCGGTCTTGCCGCCCGGCACCGCCGCCATCGCCCGGGCGAGGTCGTGCGAGAAGCCCGACTGGGTCAGCGCCCAGGCCATCGCGCTCGCCGCCCCGACGATGAACAGGATCGCCCCCGACAACGAGGCGGTGCGCGCCAGCATCGGGACGATCTCGGAGGTCTTGAGCCCGCCGCGATAGATCACGAGCCCGAGCACCAGCGAATAGGCGATGCCGATGGTCGAGACCTCGGTGGCGGTCGCGAACCCCTCGACCACCGCCGTGCGGATCAGGAACGGCAGCAGCAGGGCCGGCAGGGCCACGATCAGGGTCTTCTTCACCACCGAGGCGGGGGCGCGCTGGACCACGATCGCGTCCTCCTCGCGCCCGGCGCGGTAGCGGGCCACCGCCGCCAGCACCAGGGCGAGGACCAGGGCCGGCAGGATCCCGGCGGTGAACAGGGCGGCGATCGAGACGCCGGTCGCCGAGGCGATGGCGATCAGCACGATCGAGGGCGGGATCGTCTCGCTCATCGCCCCCGAGGCGGCGAGGATCGACAGCAGCTCGCCGTCCTTCATCCCGCGCTTGCGCATCTCGGGAAACAGGACCGGGGCCACCGCCGCCATGTCGGCGGTCTTCGAGCCGGAGATGCCGGAGACCAGCAGCATCGCGCCGAGCAGCACGTAGGACATGCCGGCCTTCACATGGCCGAGCAGCGAGGCCAGGAACGCCACCATCACCCGGGCCATCCCGGTCGCGTCGACGAGCTGGCCGAGCAGCACGAAGAGCGGAATCGCGAGCAGGATCAGGCTGCTCATCCCCTCGTCCATCCGCCCGACCACGATGGTGAGCGGGGTCGAGGTGGTGGTGAGCAGATAGGCCGAGGTGGCGAGCGCGAAGGAGAACGCGATCGGCACGCCGGCCAGGATCCCGACGCCGAGGAGCCCGACGAAGAACACCATCAGCGCCCAGTTGCCGATGCCGGTGAGCCAAGGCGCGGCGAAGGCGAGGAGCGCCACGACGCCGAGGAGCACCGCGCCGACGCCGAGGAGATCCGTGATCCGGTGCCGGGCGAGGCGTAAACAGCAGGACAGCAGCGCCAGCACGAAGCCGACCGGCACGGCGAGCGCCCGCACCGTGCCCGACCAGCCGAGCGCCGGCGTCTCCACGAAGGACTGGTCCTCGGTGTAGTCATAGGCCGCGTGCAGGAGGAGCGCCAGGAAGGCGAAGACGGTGCCGACCGCGAGCGCCTCGCACCAGGCGCGGGCCCGCGGCGAGAGCCCGCCGACCACGAAGGTCAGCCGCATGTGCTCGCCGCGCTGCACCGCCACGACGCTGCCCAGCATGGCGAGCCACAGGAACAGGATCGAGGCGAGCTCGTCGCTCCAGATGATCGAATGCCCGATCGCCCGCGACACGATGCCGGCGAAGAGGATCAGCGCCTCGGCGGCGACCAGGATCGCCGCCGGCACCTCGACGGCGAGGCGCAGGGAGCGTTCGGCGGCGCCGAGCCAGTCGGAGGAGAGGGCGGCAGGCCGCACGGGGGTGTCGGCGAGCGCGCTCATGCCAGGTCCCCGGTCACGGCTTCGAGCGCCTTCCACGCCTCCGCCCCGAACTTCTCGCGCCAGTCGCGGTAGAAGCCGGCCTGGGTCAGGGCCTTGCGGAAGGCCGGCTTGTCGGCCGTCTCGAAGATCAGGCCGCGGGCGGTGAGCTGCGCCTTGACCGTGCCGGTCAGGCGCTGGATGTCCTCGCGCTCCTCCAGCGCGGCGCGGTCGAGCTCGCGCCGGACGATCTCTTGGAGCGCCTCGGGCAGCTTCCCGAAGGCGCGCCGGTTGGCCACGATCCAGAAGGGATCCCAGATGTGGTTGGTCTCGGTGAGGTACTTCTGCACCTCGTAGAGCTTGCCGGCCTCGATCGTGACGAGCCCGTTCTCCTCGCCGTCGACCAGCTTGGTCTGGAGCGCGGTGTACAGCTCGTTGAAGTTGATCGAGGTCGGGCTGGCGCCGAGGCTGGAGAACAGCGAGGTGAAGATCGGTGCCACCGGCACGCGGATGCGGTAGCCCTTGAGGTCCTCGGGCGTCTTGATCGGCCGGGCGTTCGAGGTGATCTGGCGAAAGCCGTTATCGGCGGCCTTCGCCGCGACGATCAGGCCGGCCTTCTCGATCTGGGTGCGGACATACGCGCCGATCGGCCCGTCGACCCCGCGCCAGACCTGCTCGTAATCGGAGAAGGCGAAGCCCACATTGGTGATCGCCGCGCCGGACGCCACCGTCGAGATCACCGAGCCGGCGATGTTGAGGAACTCGATCCCCCCGGTGCGGACCTGGGTGATCAGGTCGGTGTCGGAGCCGAGCTGGCTCGCCGGGAAGAACTTCAGCTCCACCCGCCCGCCGGAGGCTTCGCGGATGCGCCCGCAGGCTTGTTCGAGCCGGGTGTTGATCGGCTGGGTCAGGGACTGGCCGGTGGCGAGCTTGTAGGTGAACTCGGCGGCCCGGGCCGGGCCCGTGCGGATCGCGACGAGCGGGAATGCGGCGGCGCCGGCCAGGAACAGGCGGCGCGAGGGGTTTTGCTGGGAGTCGGGGGTGGACGTCATCGGTTTCCTCCGGCGCGCCGTCATCCGCGTGGGCCGCGGTGCAGCATCGTTTCGTCGCGTCGTTCGGGAGGAGTGACGGCACGCGGCGCCGGGAGCACGAGGCCGTGCCCGCCATCCTCCCTGTCGGCGTCCCTTGATCCGGGACGGCTCGTCTCGCTTGGTCGCCGAGAGTAGGAACCGCGTCGATGTAGGACAATCCAGATTATTTGCGGTTTCGTGTAGTGCTGCTAAACTGTTGTGATGTCGGTCCCGCTTCGCGCCATCACGGTCTTCCACGCCGTCGCCCGCTCCGGCAGCATCACCCGGGCAGCCGAGGATCTCGGCGTCACGCCCTCCGCGGTGAGCCAGCAGATCCAGTCTCTCGAACTGGCGCTCGGCACCGCGCTGATCGGCAAAGCCGGCCGCGCCATCGTGCTGACCGAGGCCGGCGAGCGCTATTTCGAGATGATCGGCTCGGAGATCGACCGGATCATGGAGGCGACCCAGCGCATCCAGGGCTTCCGCTCGGTGACGACGCTGACCGTCCGGGCGACCCCGAGCCTGTCGACGAAGTGGCTGCTGCCGCGGCTTGCCGGCTTCGTCACGGCGCATCCCGACATCGAGCTGCGCCTCGACGGCACCAACGAGCCGACGGCGTTCCAGAAGGAGAACGTCGACATCGAGATCCGTCACGGCACCGGCACCTGGCCCGGCCTGTTCGTCGAGGGGCTGGTGGAGGAGAGCTTCCGGCCGGTCTGCGCCCCCGGTGTCGCCGCGCCCGGCAGCCTCGCGGCGGCGGACCTGCCCCGCCACGTCCTGATCCACTCGGTCAAGTCGCAGGTGCAGTGGCCGCACTGGTTCACCCGTGCCGGGGTTGCGCCGGCCGCGCGTTGGCGCCGCCTCCTGTTCGACCGCACCCACATGGCGATCGACGCCGCCGCCGGAGGGCTCGGCATCGCGCTCGAGAGCGACCTGATGCTGTGGGGCGACCTGCGGGCCGGGCGCCTCGCCTGCCCGCTCGCCGATCCGCCCCGGATCGCCCTCGTCACCCAATGGGTGACGTGCCCGCACGACCACCTGCGCCACCGGAAGGTGCGGGCCTTCCTCGACTGGATCCGCGGCGAGCGCGACGCCTGGTCGGCGGAGCGCGAGGCGCTGGCCACCGGGCAGGGCCTCCCGGCCGCCGCACCGGCCGCGGAGCGCGAGGTCGAGAGCCTTTAGCGCCGCTTCACGATCGTCTCGGAAATCTGGATTGTCCTTCACGGACCGCGCTTCTAGCGTTCCGGCCGTTGGATCTCGCCGGGCCGCTCGACGGCGTCCGCCGGGGTCGCGCCGAGACCGGCCCCGCCCTTCTTTCGAGAACCGGCGGCGAGAGCCCGGTCGGCCAAGGAGGAAACCGATGAACCTCTCCACTCTGCTCCTCGCCCGCGCCGCGTCCGGCCGCCCGGTCCGCGTCGGCCTGATCGGCGCCGGCAAGTTCGGCTCGATGGTGCTGGCCCAGGCCCAGCGCATCGAGGGCCTGCACGTCGTCGCCGTCGCCGACCTCGATGTCGGCCGCGCCCGCGCCTCCCTCGCCCGGGTCGGCTGGCCCGAGGAGCGCTACGCCGCGACCTCGATGGGCGATGCCGTCAAGAGCGGCCGCACTGTCGTCACCGCCGATGCCGCCGCGCTCAGCGCCTGCGACGAGATCGAGTGCATCATCGAGGCGACCGGCCACCCGATCGCCGGCATCCGCCACGCCATCCAGGCGATCGACGCCCGCAAGCACGTCGTGATGGTCAACGTCGAGGCCGACGTGCTGTGCGGCCCGCTGCTGGCCGAGCGCGCCCGCCGCCAGGGCGTCGTCTACTCGATGGCCTATGGCGACCAGCCGGCGATCATCTGCGAGCTGGTCGACTGGGCCCGCTCCTGCGGCTTCGAGCTGACCTCGGCCGGCAAGGGCATGAACTTCGAGCCGCGTTACCGCTACTCCACCCCGGACACGGTGTGGGGCTTCTTCGGCTGGACCGAGGAGGAGGTGAAGAAGGGCGACTTCAATCCGAAGATGTACAACTCGTTCACCGACGGCACCAAGGCGGCGATCGAGATGGCGGCGGTGGCCAACGGCACCGGGCTCGATTGCCCCGACGACGGCCTCGCCTTCCCGCCGACCGGCCTGCACGACCTCGCCCGGGTGTTCCGCCCCGTGAGCGACGGCGGCCGGCTGCCGCGCTCGGGCCTCGTCGACATCGCGGCGAGCCAGGAGCCCGACGGGCGCGAGGTGTTCAACAACATCCGCTACGGCGTGTTCGTCACCTTCAAGGCGACGAGCGAGTATACCAAAGCCTGCTTCAAGCAGTACGGCCTGCTCACCGACCCGTCGGGCTGGTACGGCTCGATGTGGCGCCCCTTCCACATGATCGGCCTCGAGACCAGCGTCAGCGTGCTGTCGGCGGTGCTGCGCAACGAGCCGACCGGCTGCTCGAAGGAGTTCCGCGGCGACGCGGTGGCGACCGCCAAGCGCGACCTCAAGCCCGGCGAGATGCTCGACGGCGAGGGCGGCTACGCGGTGTGGGCGAACGCCATTCCGGCCTCGAAGAGCCTGGCGCTCGGCGCCCTGCCGATCGGCCTTGCCCACAACGTCAAGCTCAAGCGCCCGGTCGCCCGTGACCAGATCGTGAGCGTGGACGACGTCGAGCTCGTCGCCGACCTCGACGTGGTGGCCCTGCGCCGCCAGATGGAGGACACGACCCGCAAGATGGCGGCCCCGCAGGCGGCCTGACGGCAGAACGGCGCCGGCCGGCCCGGCCGGCGCCGCCCGGCTTCAAGCCCAACCGAGACGAACCGATCATGCCGTCCTCCCCACGCCCCTTCGTGGTCATCGCCGAGTTCCGGGTGAAGCCCGGGTCCCTCGATGCGTTCCTCGCCCTCGCCCATGACGACGCCCGCTCCTCCGTGTCGGAGGAGCCCGGATGCCGCGCCTTCGACGTCGCGGTGAGCGAGAGCGATCCGCAGAGCGTCGTCTTCTACGAGGTCTATGACGACCGCGCCGCCTTCGACGCGCATCTCGACACCCCGCATCTCGCCCGGTTCCGGGCCGGGTTCCCGGCGCTGATCGAGGAGGAGCGGCCGGTCCGCTTCCTCGGCCGCACCTGCTGCGGCGCGCAAGGCGAGTAAGTCTAAAGGTCGACCGACAACGACCTTTTGTTCCGGTTTCGCGTTCTCGCTCATCGCGATGTGCCGCCGAGCCTCTGGCTCGGCATCGACCATGCGAGAGGGACCAGCGGCCCAAGATGCGCCGGCATCTTGGGCCGCTGGGACGGGCATCTTGGGCCGTTGGGATTAGAACCGCGCGATCACCTGCACCCGCACCGTCCGCGAGGCGCCGGGCGTGATGTTGTTGTTGGCATCCGCCGTCGAAATGTAGCGCCGGTCGAACAGGTTCTCGATGTTGACCTGCGCCCTCACTCCCTCCGACACCTGGTAGAACAGGCCGAGGTCGAAGCGGGTGACGCTCGGCAGGCGCACGCTGTTGTCGGACGACGCGAAGGTGTGGGTCTGGTTGATGACGCCGATGCCGACCGCGAGTTCGGGCGTGATCGCGAACTTGTTCCACAGGGTGATGGCGTTGAACGGCACCAGAGCGACCGTGTTGCCGGCGCGAATCGCCGTCGAGCCGGAGCTGAAGCCGTTGACCACCCGGGCGTCGGTGAAGGCGTAGCCGCCGGCGATCTGCCACCAGTCGGTGATGAAGCCGTTGGCGCCGATCTCGGCGCCCTTGGTGTTGGTCTGACCCGTCGTGAGGAAGTAGCCGGGCCGGTTCGGATCGGCGAAGCGCTGGTTGTAGCGGTCGAGGTCGTAGAGGGCCGCCGTGAGCTGGAGCACCGGCGAGACGTCCCATTTCGCGCCGATCTCGCGGTTCTCGAACCGCTCCGGCACCGCGATCGAGAGGCCCGGCGTCAGGGAGGAGAACTGGTCGCCGGCCGAGGGCAGGTAGGAGACGCTGTAGCTGCCGTAGAAGGCCAGATTTTCCCACGGCTTGACCACGAAGCCGGCCCGCGGCGAGACCAGGTCGTCGATGCGCGCGGTGGTCACCTGCTTGCCCCGGTCGGTCGCGGCGAAGTCGAAATGGTCGTAGCGCAGGCCGCCGATCAGTTGCAGGTGCGGCGAGATCTCGATCTGGTCCTGGATGTAGGCTGCGGCCAGGCCGAGGTCGTAGCGGCTGTTGTTGCCGCCGTTGTAGCGGAAAGTCACCGGCACCCGTGAGGTCGGCGAGAGCGGGTTCACCACCAGCGAGGTCTGGCCGGTTGTCGAGAAGAAGCCGTCCTGCCGGAAGGCGAGGCCGGTCTGGTAGCCGAGCTCGAATCCGCCGAGCAGGGTGTGGGCGAGCGGTCCGGTCGCGAATTTATAGGTGAAGTCGTTCTGGCTGAAATAGTTGGTGCGCGGCGTGGCGTTGTTGTAGGCGCTCAGGGTCATGCTGGTGCCGGCGGCGTTGACGGCGCTGCCCGGAAAGACGTTCTGATAGAACTTGTCGTAGTCGGCGACGCGGAGCTGGCCGTGCCACTGCACGCCGGATTCGAAGCGGTGGTCGAGGGTCGCCGTGGCGATGTGGGCGTCGACCCGGGCATAGCTCAGATCCGGGTTGCCGAAGAAGGTCCGGGTGTTGTCGCGGTAGCGGTAGGGCCGGCCGAATTGCGAGGGGATGCCGCGGTCGGTGACGCGGTCGTCGTGGAAGTACTCGTAGGAGAGCTTGAGCGTGGTCTCGGGGCCGAGCACCAGCGTCCCGGTCGGGTTGACGCCGTAGCGGCGGAGATGGCCGAAATCGCGGTAGGTGCCGGTCTCCTCCACCACGCCGTTGAGGCGGAAGAAGGCACTGTCCGAGAGCCGGTCGCCGAGATCGACGGCGAGGCGCTTGTTGTCGAAGGCGCCGCCCTGAGCGACGATCTCGCGGATCGGCACGCCGTCGGCCTCCTTGAGCACCCGGTTGATGACCCCGCCGCCGCCGCCGCGGCCGAAGATCATCGCGTTCGGTCCTTTGAGCACCTCGATCCGCTCGATGTTATACAGGTCACGAAAGTATTGAACGTCGTCGCGGACGCCATTGACGTAGAAATCGGCGTTGGAGCGCTGGCCGCGGATCACCACGTCGTCGCGGTTGCCCTCGCCCTGGTGCGGGATCACCCCCGGCACGTAGCGGATCGCCTCGTTGAGGCTCTGGAAGCCCTGATCGCGGATCTGCTCGCGCGTCACCACGGTGACCGCTTGCGGGGTGTCGATCAGCGGCGTGTCGGTCCGGGTCGCCGAGGCGGTGCGCCGGGTGAGATAGCCGACCGTCTCGCTGCGCCCGCCGGCCTTGAGCCCCGCGACGTCGATGGCCGCGAGCGCCAGGTCGCCCTCGGGCGGGACGGGCTGCTGCGCGAGGGATGCCGTGGACCCCAGAACCGTGGTGGCGAGCAACAGGGTGGCGCGTGCATGCGCGGCCGACTTCGTCATGATGCATAAAGTCCGAGCGACAGAGTGGTTGTCTCGCGAGGGCGCCCTGATCTGGCGAGACCTTGCGTCATTGGCCGCGACGCGCCGGATTTGCAACGGCGTGACTGTTGGATACGAACGGGCGTTGTTTTTATCTGGTATAAGATGAAATCGCGATGGACGGCCGAAGCCCTTGGCGATGCGGCGATCCTCACGGCGTTTTGCAATCGTTCAAGGCGGCGTGGCCGATGCCGATCGGCGCCAGCGTTGCAAAAATACGTCACGTGGGCGGCGGCGGCGTGTCCGGCGGATTGCCCGGTGTGTCCCGGACGCAGGGGCCTGCCTCGTCCCCGCGAGCCGGGTGCAAGGCCAGCGGTGGTTTGCGACGACCGCTGGTCGGATCCGGGTGCCGGACGGGATCGTCCGGACGCAGGATCAGGCGTCCATGCGATCCCGCGCCGGCACGTCGATCGGTCCGACCTGCGCCGCGCGCAGGCCCGCCGCCATCGCCTGGAGGCGGGTCTGCGGGTCCTCGGGCTGGATCACGCCGGCCGACATGACGAGTTTGGCCGCGTCGTCGACGCTGATCGGCAATTCGATCACGTCGGCGCGGGGGAGGTAGAAGAAGAAGCCGGTGGTCGGGTTCGGGGCGCAGGGCAGGAACACGCCGACCTGCTCGTGCTCGGCCCCCAGCGCCGTCTGCACGTCGGGGCCGGCCGGGGCCGACAGGAACACGATCGACCAGGTGCCCTTCACCGGGAACTCGACCAGCCCGACGGTGCGGAACGAGGTGCCGCTGGTGGAGAACAGCGTCTCGAAGACCTGGCGCAGGCCGCGATAGAGCCCCGAGATCACCGGCGTGCGGGCGAGCAGCACCTCGCCGAACTCGACGATCGAGCGGCCGACGAGGTTGGCGGTGAGCGCGCCCAGCGTGGTGAGCGCCACGAAGGCGATGACGAGGCCGAGGCCCGGCACGCTGAACGGCAGGTAATGGTCCGGCAGGTAGGCCGAGGGCACCAGCGGCTTGACCCAGCCGTCGATCAGGCTGATGCACCACCAGGTGATGTAGATCGTGATCGCCAGGGGGCCGGCGACGATGACGCCGGTGAAGAAGTAGTTCCGCAGGCGCCCGCGGAAGCTGACCCGCTTGCGGGTGGCCGACGGGTCGGGCTCGGGGATCAACGGCGACGGTTCCGACACGATGTACGATTCTCGACCCGGGCGGCGCCCCCTGCCCACGAAGAGGTAGCGGTTTGCTGCGCTGCGCTCAAGGCGGGGAAGACCCTTTGTCGATCCGGCCGCGGCCGGACGAGGCCGTCTTGCGGAGGGTCCTGCATCGCGCCCTGGCCGATCCGGCCGCGACCTGGAGCCTCGGCGGCTTTGGCGCCGGCGCCACCTTCCGGCGCGATCCCGACGAGCCGGTCGAGGAGCCCGCCGGCGGGCGCCCTGGCCTCGTCACGCCCCGCGGCGCCCTGGTGCTGGCGGAGGCCGAGACCCTCGTGCCGGTGGCCTACGAGACGGCTTTGGGCGGCGATTCCTGGAGCCACGCCCTGGCCCTGTGCCGGCCGCTCGGCCTCCTGCCGCCCTGCCCGGCCCCGCGCGTGAGCGAGATCGGCCCCGACGCCGAGGCGGCGCGGTCCGAGGACCGGGACGGGGTGCTGTTCTGCCTCGGCCTGCCCCTGCGCCAGGCCAGGTTCCTCGCCCGGGTGCGGGGGAAGGCCGTGCGGGCGATGCGCGCCGCCTGCGGCCGGCCGGCGGATGCCGCCCTCTGGTCCGCCCTGCCGGGGCTCGGCGCGGTGCTGGTGGCGGCGCAGGGCCGCGCCCGCATCGAGGTCGTGCTGCCCGACGCCCATCCGGGGCCGCGCGCCCACTGGTTCGACAAGCTCCTGCGCCAGGGCCGCCTGCACGCCGCCACGGCCCCGATCCCGCCGGGCCTCGCCCCGGTGATCCATCTTCACCCGCCCCACCCGCTGACGGAGGACGGCTACGACCGGGAGCGCCACGCCGCGTTCCAGGCGCTGCTGGCGCGCTGGGGCGATCCGGCGCTCGGCGCGCTCAAGGCCAGCCTCCTCGCCGGGGAGGCGGTGACGGTGCCGGAGACGCGGGCGGCCCGGACGCTGGCGCGCGTCGCGCGGGCGCAGCGGCGCTGCCTGGCGCAGAGCCGCGACGTCCGGGGGATCGCGATGCCGCCGTGACCCGCCCGTGCAACCAAAGCCTTTGTCGCCGGGGAAGCATGCAACCAAGAAAAAAGGCCGCTCTTGCGAGCGGCCCGAAGTCTAGGGAGGAAACGCCCAAAAGGGCTACAGGGCCGCGACGCCATCGCGACCGTGCAGTGCAGAAGATAAACGGCGGGGCGACGTTCGCAAGTGCGAAAGCGCACGCATGGTGGATTTTCTCCTAACCGATCGCGCCCGCTTCAAAAACGGCCACGCCCCCGCCGAGCGGGCGGAGGCGTGGTGTCGGCAGGGCGGGACCCTGGCGGATATCGGGCTGTTGCGTCAGCGACGCAGGATCTTGGTGACGAGGCGGCCGACGAGGTTGCCGGACTCGCTGTCGGTGACCCGGCTGTCGGGGCGGGTGCGGGGATCGTCGTTCCCCAGGATCTTGGTGACGATCCGGCCGATGAGGCTCATCGTAGTCTCCGAATGGACGGGAGTGAGGTGTTTCGGCGATTCAACGGCGAAACAGCCTCGGCCGTTCCAGGCCGACGTGACGCCGGGCTCCGCTCACCCCCGCTCCGCCATCGCCTCGAAGACCAGGGCATGGCGGGCCGCCAGCGCCTCGATGTCGGTCGCATAGCCGCCGCCGATCACCGCGGCGAGCGGGATGCCGCGCCGGCGCACCTCGCCGATCACGAACGCCTCGCGCCGGCGCAGGCCCTCGTCGGTCAGCGCCAGGCGGCCGAGGCGGTCGTCGCGGTGGGGATCGACGCCGGCATTGTAGAACACCAGGTCCGGGCGCTGCGCATCGAGGAGGCGCGGCAGGTGGAGGGCGAGCGCCGCCAGATAGTCGTCGTCGCCGAGCCCGTCGGGCAGGCCGATATCGAGGTCCCCCGGCACCTTGTCGGCAGGATAGTTCCTCTCGGCATGCATCGAGACGGTGAACAGGTCGGGCTCAGTCTTCAGGCAATCGGCGGTGCCGTCGCCCTGATGCACGTCGAGGTCGATGACCAGCGCCCGCCGGATCGTGCCCTCGCGCTTGAGGGCGAGCGCCGCCACCGCGACGTCGTTGAAGACGCAGAAGCCCCGTCCGCCGTCCCGCCTTCCGTGATGGCTGCCCCCGGCCGTGCTGCCGGCGAGGCCGTGGGCCAGGGCCAGCCGGGCGGCGAGCAGCGTGCCG
>NZ_LABX01000268.1 GCF_001043915.1 Methylobacterium aquaticum
CCGACACGGTCACGGCGGGGGTGGGGGCCGACGTGGTGATCGGCGACAACGGCTTCGTGGTGTTCACGGACGGTGTGCGCAGCCAGGTCGCCAGCACCGATCCGGATGCGGGCGCGGGCGACAGCCTGGCGGCGGGCGACGGCGACAACATCGTCATCGGCGGTGTCGGCGGCGACACGATCACGCTCGGGACCGGGAGCGACCTGGTGCTCGGCGACGACGGCCAGGTGATCGTCTCGGCGGGCGTGCGGTCGGTGGTGGCGAGCCTCGACCCGCAGGTCGGGGGCGACGACCGCATCACCGGCGGCAACGGCGACAAGGTGGTGATCGGCGGGGCCGGCAATGACGGCGTCACGCTTGGCCAGGGCGCCAGCGTGGTGCTGGGCGACGCCGGCATGGTGCGCTTTGCGGCGGGGATCCGGGCGGAGGTGAGCAGCACCGATCCGACCGTGGGCGGCGGCGACACGATCGTGATCGCGGGCGGCGACGCAGTCGTCCTCGGTGGGATCGGCGGCGATGCCGTGACGACCGGAGCGGGATCGGATCTCATCCTGGGCGATGACGGGGTCGTGCATTTCGACGCCGCCGGAGTGGTGACGGACGTCGCGACGCTCGACGCCGCCCTCGGCGGGGACGACGTGATCGCGGCCGGCGAGGGCGACAACATCGTGGTGGGCGGCGCCAGCTCGGACACGGTCACGGCAGGCTCGGGTGCGGACGTGATCCTGGGCGATGCGGGCGAGGTGAGCGTCGCGGGCGGTCGCCTGGTGCGGATCGCCACGACTGATCCGACGCTCGGCGGCGACGATCGCCTCGCGGCGGGAGAGGGCGACAACCTGGTGATCGGCGGCTTCGGTGCCGACACGGTCACGGCGGGGGCGGGGGCCGACGTGGTGCTTGGCGACAACGGCTTCGTGGTGTTCACGGACGGTGTGCGCAGCCAGGTCGCCAGCACCGATCCGGATGCGGGCGGGGCCGACAGCCTGGCGGCGGGCGACGGCGACAACATCGTCATCGGCGGTGTCGACGGCGACGCGATCGAGGTCGGGACCGGGAGCGATCTGGTGCTCGGCGACGATGGTCAGGTGATCGTCTCGGCGGGCGTGCGGTCGGTGGTGGCGAGCCTCGACCCGCAGGTCGGGGGCGACGACCGCATCACCGGCGGCAATGGCGACAAGGTGGTGATCGGCGGGGTCGGCAATGACGGCGTCACGCTTGGCCAGGGCGCCAGCGTGGTGCTGGGCGACGCCGGCATGGTGCGCTTTGCGGCGGGGATCCGGGCGGAGGTGAGCAGCACCGATCCGACCGTGGGCGGCAGCGACACGATCGTGATCGCGGGCGGCGACGCGGTCGTCCTGGGCGGGATCGGCGGCGACGCCGTGACGACCGGAGCGGGATCCGATCTCATCCTGGGCGATGACGGGGTCGTACATTTCGACGCCGCCGGGGTGGTGACGGACGTCGCGACGCTCGACGCCGCCCTCGGCGGGGACGACGTGATCGCGGCCGGCGAGGGCGACAACGTCGTG
>NZ_LABX01000269.1 GCF_001043915.1 Methylobacterium aquaticum
GGCTTCCTGGCGCCGCGGCCGGTCCGCATCCTGCCCGGCATCGGCCAGGCCGCGTCGGACCGCCTCGCCGCCCTGGGCATCCACCGGATCGGCGAGATCGGCCGCGGCGCCAGGAAGCCTTGAGCTTCCGCCCGGCCGATGATCGAGAAGCCGCGCGGCTTGTCGAGGTCCGAGGCGATCTTGGCCAGGAACTTGTTGGGTGCCAGCCCGACCGAGACGGTGATGCCGATCTCCGCCTCGACCCGGCGGGCGAAACCCGCGAGCGTCACGGCGGGCGGCGCCCCGTGCAGCCGCTCGGTGCCCGAGAGGTCGAGGAACGCCTCGTCGATCGAGACCGGCTCGACCAGCGGCGTCAGCTCCTGCATCATCGCCCGCACCTGCCGGCCGACCCGGGCGTATTTCTCCATGTCGGGCCGCAGCACCACCGCGTCCGGGCAGGCTTCGAGGGCGCGGAACATCGGCATCGCCGAATGCACGCCGCGGATGCGGGCGATGTAGCAGGCGGTCGAGACCACGCCGCGCTTGCCGCCGCCGATGATCAGCGGCCGGTCGCGCAAGGCGGGATCGTCGCGCTTCTCGACCGCGGCATAGAAGGCGTCGCAATCGACATGGGCGATGGCCAGCGCGTCGCGCTCCGGATGGGCGAGAAGGCGCGGCGAGCCGCAGGCCCGGCAGCGCCGGGCCTCGTCCGGCGGGATCGCCCCGCAATCCCGGCAGAGCGGCCCTCCGCTCACGCCCCGAACTCGCCGGGATCCTCGCTCGACTCCTCGCCGAACTCCGGCGGGGCGAGCCGGCGCCATGCCTGGGTGATCCGCTCGGGCGGCACGTCCAGCGCCGACGCGCAGGCCAGCAGCAGCCCCTCGTCCGCCACGACGTGGTCGAGGAGGCCGGTGACGAGATCGGGGCTGTCGGCCGCCTGCCGGAGCGCCTCCGGTGAGAGACCGGAACTCTCCATGAACCGGAGCAATCGGCCCGGGTCACCGGTGACGTAGGCGAAGACGCGGGCCCCCAGAGCCTCCGCGGCCGATCCGCTCAGCATTCCGCCACGGGGATGGGGACCCCTGGCAAATCCTTCGAATTTGCGTTTCATCAACATGTGCCGCTTAACAGTGTTGCAGTTCCGGTCGCAGCCGGGGTGTGATGCGGCCCGCTGGAGTGCCGGAGACAGTGAGCCATGACGAAGACGGTGCTCATCGTCGAGGATAACGAGTTGAACATGAAGCTCTTCAACGACCTGTTGGAGGCGCATGGCTACGCGACCCTCAAGACGGCCAACGGGATCGAGGCGATCGAGCTGGCGCGCCGGCATCGACCGGACCTCATCCTGATGGACATTCAGCTCCCCGAGGTGTCTGGCCTCGAGGTGACGAAATGGCTCAAGGAGGATGACGAGCTCAAGGGCATCCCGGTGATCGCCATCACGGCCTTCGCCATGAAGGGTGACGAGGAGCGCATCCGCGAGGGCGGCTGCGAAGCCTATCTGTCGAAGCCCATCTCGGTCGCGAAGTTTCTCGCGACGGTACGGACTTATGTCGGCGGCGAACGCCAGAGCTGATTCAAGATCTGAGAGAGGCCTGACCTTCCCATGTCGGCACGCGTTCTCATCGTCGACGACCTCTTTCCAAACATCAAGTTGCTCGAGACGAAGCTGACCGTCGAGTATTTCGACGTCGTCTCGGCGATGAATGGCCCCGATGCCCTGGCTGTGTGCGAGAAGGGCCTGTGCGACATCGTGCTGCTCGACGTGATGATGCCGGGCATGGACGGGTTCGAAGTCTGCCGCCGGATCAAGTCGACGCCCTCCATGGCGCACCTGCCGGTGGTGATGGTGACCGCCCTCGACCAGCCGAGCGATCGCCTGCGCGGGCTCGATGCCGGTGCCGACGATTTCCTGACCAAGCCGATCGACGACACCGCCCTGATGGCCCGGGTGCGCAGCCTTGTGCGCCTGAAGGCGGTGACCGACGAGTTGCGCAGCCGCGCCATGATGTCGCGGGTCGGCGATCCGCTGGCGGCGGCCACCGCCGAGACCGGGCACAATGCCAACGTGCTGGTCGTCGAGGATCGCCGCTCCTCGGCCGAGAGGCTGACGGCGGCGCTCGGCCAGTATCACTGCGTCGAGGCGGTCGCCTCGCCCCAGGAGGCCCTGGAGCGGGTCAAGGCCGGCGATTACGACGTGGTGCTGGTGAGCCTGGACCTCGAGGGTCATGACGGGCTGCGCCTGTGCAGCCAGTTGCGCTCCCTCGACCGCACCCGCACCGTGCCGGTCGTGATGATGGCCGATCCCCAGGACCGGGCCCGGATCATGCGCGGCCTCGATCTCGGCGTGCATGATTACCTGGTCCGTCCGATCGACCGCAACGAGCTGGTGGCCCGGGTGCGAACCCAGGTCAAGCGCAAGCGCTTCTCGCACTCGCTGCGCGAATCCGTCCAGGCGTCGATGGACCTCGCCGTCACCGACGGGCTCACCGGCCTGCACAACCGGCGCTACCTCGACAGCTACCTCGCCGGGCTGTTCTCCGAGCCGTCCCTGCGCGAGCGGCCGGTGGCGCTGCTGATCCTCGACATCGACCGCTTCAAGTCGATCAACGATCGCTTCGGCCACGATGCGGGCGACGAGGTGCTGAAGGAGTTCGCCACCCGCATCCGCGCCCAGACCCGCGGCATCGACGTGGTGACGCGGTTCGGCGGCGAGGAGATCGTGGTGGTGGTGCCCGATACCGGGCTCGACGCCGCCCGCCAGGTCGCCGAGCGCATCCGCGAGCGGATCGAGGCGGCGGCGTTCGAGGTCCAGCGCGGCACCTGCGCCATCGACGTGACGGTCTCGATCGGCGTCGCCACCCGCCAGCCCGGGGACGACGATCCGGCCCAGATGCTCAAGCGCGCCGACCTCGCGCTCTACCGGGCCAAGCAGGACGGCCGGAACCGGGTGGTGGCGGCTGCGGCGTGACCGGGCGACGCGGCCAAGCCGGCGGCACGGCCGCTGTGTCGTCCGTGGTCGTGGGGGCGTCCCCCATGCCGCTCTCGCGGTCCGGCTCGGGGGCCGTCCCTCTCCGATGATCGGCCGGCTCGCGGCCGTCGCAGTCTGCCCTACGTGCCGCTTGCCGGCCATGCGCCCCAGGCCCTCCGCGGCCCGTGCCTCGCCGCTTCTGGCCGCGGCTCCGCTGGGCGAGAGCGCTTCACGATTGCGTTGCCATCGCGAAGCTTCTCTAGCTCTTTGATTTTGCCGCATTTTCTACGACGAACCGGTATCCACTTCGTCGGAAAATGCTCTAGTGATGCGCGGTGATCGCCGGGCGCGACGGGCGCCCGGCCAGCCCGGAGACACCGCATGGCCGCGCTTGACCGGATCCTCGACGACATCGACCGCGACCTCGACACTTCCCTGGAGCGGCTGTTCGCCTTCCTGCGCATCCCGTCGATCTCGACCGATCCGGCCTATGCGGCGGAGTGCCGGAAGGCCGCGGAATGGATCAAGGGCGATCTCGCCGCCCTGGGCTTCGACGCCTCCCTGCGCGAGACCGGCGGCCACCCGGTGGTGCTCGCCCATTCTCCGAAGCCCGGCGCCCCGCACGTGCTGTTCTACGGCCATTACGACGTGCAGCCGGTCGATCCCCTGCACGAGTGGGAGACGAAGCAGCCCTTTGAGCCGCGCATCGTGACCCTGGCGGACGGCCGCAAGGCCATCTCCGCCCGGGGCGCCTGCGACGACAAGGGCCAGGTGATGACCTTCGTCGAGGCGTGCCGGGCCTTCAAGGCGATCGACGGCGAGTTGCCGGTCGGCGTCACCCTGCTGATCGAGGGCGCCGAGGAGGACGGCTCCAAGTTCCTGCCCGAATGGGTTGCGGCCAATCGCGAGGAACTGAAGGCCGACCTGGTGCTCGTCTGCGACACCGGCATGTGGGACCGCGACACCCCGGCCATCACCTCGTCGCTGCGGGGCCTGGCCTATTTCGAGGTCACCGTCACCTGCGCCGACCGCGACCTGCATTCGGGCCTGTTCGGGGGCGCGGCCGCCAACCCGATCCGGGTGCTGTCGCGCATCATCGCCGACCTGCACGACGACCACGGCCGGGTGACCGTGCCGGGCTTCTATGACGGCGTGCACGAGACGCCCGAGGACGTGCTGGCGCAGTGGCGCGGCCTGAACCTGACGCCCGAGAGCTTCCTCGGCACCGTCGGCCTCAACCTGCCGGCGGGCGAGCGCGACCGGATGCTGATCGAGCAGATCCAGTCCCGCCCGACCTGCGACGCCAACGGCATCATCGGCGGCTATACGGGCGAGGGCACCAAGACGGTGATCGCCTCGAAGGCGAGCGCCAAGATCTCGTTCCGCCTCGTCGGCGACCAGGACCCCGAGGCGCTCGACCGCAACTTCCGCGCCTTCGTGCAAGAGCGCATCCCGGCCGATTGCTCGGTCGACATCGTCACCCACAAGGGCTCGCGGGCGCTCGCCCTGCCCCATGGCATGCCGGCGCTGGAAGCCGCCAAGGGGGCGCTCGCCGAGGAATGGGGCCGGGCCCCGGTGACCATCGGGTCAGGCGGCTCGATCCCGATCGTCGGTGACTTCAAGCGCACCCTCGGCCTCGACACGCTGCTGGTCGGCTTCGGTCTCGACGATGACCGGGTCCATTCGCCGAACGAGAAGTACGACCTCCAGAGCTTCCACAAGGGCACGCGCTCCTGGGCGCGGATCCTGGCGGCCTTGGCGAAGTAGGACCTTGGCGAAGTAGGACCTTGGCGAAGGAGGACCCTCGCCAAGGAGTAACCGCGTCCCTGCCGCCCGGCGACCGGCGGCAGGGCGGGGAGGCGTCGTCGATCGGGAGGGCTCCCAAGGTGCAGCAGAAGATCATCGGCCTGATCGGCGGGATGAGCTGGGAAAGCTCGGCCGCATACTATCGGATCATCAACGAGACGGTGCGGGCCCGCCTCGGGGGCGTGCGATCCGCTCGCTGCCTGATGTGGTCGTTCGATTTCGGCGAGATCGAAGCCTTGCAGCATGCCGGCCGCTGGGACGAGGCGACGGCCGCGCTGATCGGCGCCGCCCGGCGGTTGGAGCGGGGTGGGGCCGATTTCGTGGTGATCTGCACCAACACCATGCACCGCATGGCCGATGACGTGCAGGCGGCGATCGGCCTGCCCCTCCTGCACATCGCCGACCCGACGGCGGAGCGGATCCGCGCCGCCGGCCATCGCCGGGTCGGTCTCCTCGGCACGGCCTTCACCATGGAGCAGGATTTCTACAAGGGCCGCCTGGCCGTGCGCCACGGCCTCGACGTGCTGGTGCCCGAAGCCGAGGACCGGGCGGAGGTGCACCGGGTGATCTACGAGGAGCTGGTCCAGGGCCGGGTGATGCCGGCCTCGCGCGACGCCTACCGGTCGGTCATCGCCCGGCTGGTCGAACGGGGGGCGGAGGCGGTCATCCTCGGCTGCACCGAGATCATGCTGCTGGTGCGGCCGGAGGACAGCCCGGTGCCGCTCTTCGATACCACGGCGCTCCATGCCGAGGCGGCGGTCGATCGGGCATTGGCGCCCGGCTGACCCGAGCCTCTCTGTCGCTCACGGAAGCGAGCCGCGGCAAGGCGGCTCTGCGCGAGGCGGCTTGTTTGGAATGATTCCAATCACTAGATTGGAGCTATTCCAAACAGGATCGCGCGCATGAAAGCCCTGACCGATCTCACCGAACGCGAGGTGCTGGCGCTGGCCATCGCCAGCGAGGAGGAGGATTCCCGGATCTACCGCAGCTTCGCCGAGAGCCTGCGGGCCGACCTGCCGCGCTCCGCCGGCCTGTTCGAGGCGATGGCCGACGAGGAGGGGGGGCACCGCGACGACCTCTATGCCGCCTATCGCGAGCGGTTCGGCGAGCACCTGCCGCCGGTGCGGCGGGAGGACGTGCGCGGCTTTCCCCGCCGCCGCCCGTTCTGGTGGCAGGGTCTCGATGCCGGGCGGATGCGGCGCGAAACCGAGGCGATGGAGGCTCAGTCCGCCGACTTCTACGAGCGGGCCGCCACGCTCACCCGTGACCTCGGGGTGCGCCAGCTCTTCACCCGGCTCGCCGAGATCGAGCGCGGCCACGGCCGCCGGGCCGAGGCGCTGAGCGCCGAGCAGGAGAGCGGCGATGCCGCCGCCGAGGAGGCCCGGGCCGCCCACCGCCTGTTCGTGCTGCGCTACGTCCAGCCCGGGCTCGCCGGGCTGATCGACGGCTCGGTCTCGACCCTGGCGCCGCTCTTCGCCGCCGCCTTCGCCACCCACAACAACGGGCAGACCTTCCTGGTCGGTCTCGCGGCGTCGATCGGTGCCGGGATCAGCATGGGCTTCACCGAGGCCCTGTCCGACGACGGCAGCATCACCGGGCGCGGCTCGCCCTGGCTGCGTGGTCTCGTCTGCGGGGTCATGACCGCGGTCGGGGGCCTCGGCCACACGCTGCCCTATCTGGTGCCCGATTCCTGGACCAACGCCTTCGCAATCGCCACGGTGCTGGCCGCCCTGGTGGTGGCGGTGGAACTGCTCGCCATCTCGGCCATCCGCACCCGCTACATGGAGACGCCATTCTGGCGCGCCGCCCTCCAGGTGGTTCTGGGTGGCGTGCTGGTGCTGCTCGCCGGGGTCGCGATCGGGAGCGCCTGAGGGCGGTCATGCGGCACCGTGCGCGGGGGGCGGCCCCGAAAGCCGCTCCCGCCACCTTGAAAATGGTCTAGAAACGGGACGCGAAGGCGCGGAAGGATCGCCCCCGAGGACTCCTTCTCCAAGAATCTCGTCCCAAGAATCTCGCCCCAAGAATCTCGTCCCAAGAAACGCCCCCGAGGAACCGCCGTGCAGACCAGCTTCACCCCCGCGCAGCTCGCCGACCCGGCCATGGCGGCCTCGGAGAAGATCCTGCGCACCTGCGTGCATTGCGGCTTCTGCACCGCCACCTGCCCGACCTACCTGCTGCTCGGCGACGAACTCGATTCGCCGCGCGGGCGCATCTACCTGATCAAGGATATGCTCGAAGGCGGCAAGCCGGCGAGCCCCGAGGTGGTCAAGCATGTCGACCGCTGCCTGTCGTGCCTGTCCTGCATGACCACCTGCCCGTCGGGGGTGCATTACATGCACCTCGTCGACCATGCCCGCGCCCATATCGAGAAGACCTATTCCCGCCCGGCCGAGGACCGGTTCCTGCGGGCGGTGCTGGCGCGCGTGCTGCCCTACCCGAACCGCTTCCGCCTGGCGCTCCTCGGCGCCACCCTGGGCCGGCCGTTCCGGGGCATCGCCGCCCGGATGCCGAAGGTCGGCAACCGCCTCGCCGCGATGCTCGACCTCGCGCCTGCGGCGCTGCCGACCCGCTCGGCGCAGGACAAGCCAGGACGCTTCCCGCCTGCCGGCCCGCGCCGGGGCCGGGTGGCGTTGCTGCGCGGCTGCGCCCAGAGCGTGCTGCGGCCCGACTTCAACGAGGCGGCGATCCGGCTCCTGAACCGCCACGGCATCGAGGTGGTGCAGGCCAAGGGCGAGGGCTGCTGCGGCGCGCTCACCCACCATATAGGCCACGAGGACTCGTCGCACGCGCTGGCCAAGCGCACCATCGACGCCTGGATCGCCGAGATGGACGGCGAGGGGCTCGACGCCATCGTGGTCACCGCCTCGGGCTGCGGCACCACGATCAAGGATTACGGCTTCATGTTCCGCGACGATCCGGCCTATGCGGCGAAGGCCGCCCGGGTGTCGGCCATCGCCCGCGACGTGACCGAGTACGTGACGAGCCTCGGCCTCTCTGCACCCGTGGTCGAGACCGACCTCGTCGTGGCTTATCACTCCGCCTGCTCGATGCAGCACGGGCAAGGATTGCGCACCGAACCGAAGGCGCTGCTGACCCGGGCCGGCTTCACCGTGAAGGACGTGCCGGAGGGCCATATCTGCTGCGGCTCGGCCGGCACCTACAACATTCTGCAACCGGAACTGGCCGCGCACCTGCGCGCCCGCAAGGTCGCGAATATCGAACGCGTGCGCCCCGACGTGATCGCCACCGGCAATATCGGCTGCGCCACCCAGATCGGGAAGGGCACCGCCATCCCGATCGTCCACACGGTGGAGCTGCTCGACTGGGCCACCGGCGGCCCGCGCCCGGCGGCCCTCGACGGGGTTGCGGACAGGCGCCCGGCCCTGGCGGCGGCGGAGTAGGGAACCGCTCAGAACACCGAGATCAGCACGATGCCGCCGACCATCAGGGCGGCACCGAGGAGGCGCGGCGGGCTGGCCTTGACCTGCCGCATGCCGAGCCAGCCGAAATGGTCGAGCGCCACCGAGGTCAGCAGGTTGGCGGTGATGAGCAGGCCGTTGAGGGCGCCGGCCCCGACCTTGTCGACGAAGAGGAGGCCGGCAAACACCGCGACCGCTCCGGTGAGGCCGGCGAGCGGCATCCACCAGCGCGTCCCGGCCAGATCCGCGCGGGTCGGCAGCGGCATGGGCTTCAGCAGGGTCATCAGCGCGAAGGCGAAGACCACGGGCAGGAACGACACCGTGGCGGCGAGCCAGGGATTGACCAGCGCCCCGCGCAACTGCGAGTTCCAGACCACGCCGATCGCCATCAGGGCGCCGGCCACGAGAATGAACGGGTAGAGCAGCTTGCCGCCGACGCCGTGGCTCTCGCCGTCGTCCGTCTTGCCCGCGGTACGCGCGATGAACACCACGCCGGCCGCCATCAGGAGCCCGCCGAGCCAGGGCAGCGGCTTGAAGCCGGCCGCCGGCAGCCCGAACAGCCCGAAGGCGTCGAGGGCGAGCGAGGTGATGATGTTGGCGGTCAGGGTCAGACCGTTGAACGGCCCGGCCCCGACCTTGTCGATGAAGGCGAGGCCGCCGAACACCGCCACCGCGCCGGCCAGGCCCCCGAGCGGGGCGTACCAGGGCATCTTTCCCAGTGTGTCGAGGCTCGGCAGCGGCGTCGGCATCACCAGGAACAGGGTGACGAAGACGAACACGATCGGCAGGAACGACACCGTTGCGGCGAGCCACGGGTTGACCATGTGCCCGCGCAACTGCGCGTTCATCGCGTTGCCGAGCGCCTGCAACGCGCCGGCCACCAGGATGAAGGGATAAAGGAGCGCGGCGATCGACACGGGGCAGGGCCCTCCGGTTTTCGAGGATCAGACGAGGAGAAGGCCGGCGAGCGCCAGCCCGAGGGCGGGCGGCATCACCAGGGCGCCGAGCGTGAGGAAGCGCCAGAAGCTCACGTCCTGGCCCTCGCGGCGGATGGCGGTGAGCCACAGGATGGTGGCGAGCGAGCCGGTGACCGAGAGGTTCGGCCCGAGATCGACGCCGATCAGCACCGCGCCCGCAATCTTCTCCGGAACGTGGGCGGCCTGCACCGCGGCTCCCGCGATCAGCCCGGCCGGCAGGTTGTTGACGAGGTTGCAGGCGACGGCGATCAGCGCGCCGGCGCCCCAGGCGGTCTCGGCCGGGGCCGCGGTGGCGGCCCGCCGCAGGGCGTCGGCGACCATCGCCAGCACGCCGGTCTTGTCCAGCGCCTCGACCAGCACGAACAGGCCGGCGACCAGCGGCAGCACGCTCCAGGACACGTCCTTGACCACCTCGACGGCGCCGCTGCCGCGCCGGAGCGCCAGCACGATGAGGGTGGTGGCGAGGCCGGCGGCGAAGGTCGGCAGGCCGAGGTCGCGCCCCAGGGCCGAGGCGCCGATCAGCACCCCGCCGGTCGCCACGATGCCGAGGCCCGCGACGATCCCGGTGCGGGACAAAGACGCCGTCTCGACCTCGGTGGCGACCGATTGCTGCCTGAGGGTCCGGTTCTGGGTCAGGCGCAGGACGAGGTAGGTCGCCAGAATCGCCAGGACCGAGGGCAGGCCGAACAGGGCGAGCCAGCGGGTGAGCGGCGGCATGTGCTCGGCAAAGACCACGAGGTTGGCGGGGTTCGAGATCGGCAGCACGAAGGAGGCGGCGTTGGCGATGAAGGCGCAGATGAACAGGTAGGGGAGGGGATTCTCGACCTTCGCCGCCCGGGTCGCGGCGTAGACCGCCGGCGTCAGCACGACCGCGCAGGCATCGTTCGAGAGGAAGACCGTGACGACCGTGCCGACGAGGTAGACCAGGGTGAAGAGCCGCGTCGGCGAGCCCCTGGCGGTGCGGACCGCGATGCCGGCGAGCCAGTCGAACAGGCCCTCCTTCCGGGCCACTTCCGACATCAGCATCATGCCGACGAGGAACAGGTAGACGTCCGTGCCCTTGAGCACGCCCTCCCAGGCGGTGCCGGCCGGCAGCAGGCCGAGCAGCACCAGGGCGAGAGCGCCGGTCACCGCCCAGATCGCCTCCGGCCAGGAGAACGGGCGCACGATCACGCCGAGTGTGGCGAGGGCGGCGATCGCCCAGGTCGCGAGGTGGGGGCTGAGCGTCAGCGCGGCCATCGGGGGAGACGTCCTGTTGTCGTGTCGAGAAGGGGGAAGAAAGCTCGGCCATGCCGTGCCGCCGGTCTGCGTGGTCCCGCCCGCGACCTCAGGACGACGTCGGGGATGGGATGGATGTGACGGTCCGAGATCCGACGAGTCTCATCCTCACCATTGGCGCCCGTTGCGGTTCGGCCCGAGCTGGGTCCCCAGCAATCCCCGCGCCGGCCAGGCCCCGAGCGCATCGGCGTCGCTGCCGATGCCGCGGGAGATCGGCAGCCCGTCCGCCTCCGTCGCCGGCTCGATCGTGTCGGTATCCTCGGCGCCCCGGCCCCTCGCCCGCACGGCGACGGCCCGGGCGCCCGCCGGCCACGTCACCTCGGCGGCGTGGCAGCGGGCGCCGTCCTCCCGCGCCATCGCCTGCCACGGCCCGTCGTCCAGGCGGAACTCCACCCGCTCCGCCGGTCCGAGCACCAGGGCGCGCAGGGTGAACCGCTCGCCGACCGCGTGGCCGGCGTCGATGGCGAGGCGCCGGTCGGCCGGCGCGGTGATCAGCACGAAGGGCCAGGGCCGGGCCAGCTCCTTGAAGCGCCAGCTCACCACGCCGCCATCGAGGGCCGCGACCGCGTAGCCGACCGGGCCCTCCTCGATCTGGCCGGTGGAGCGGGCGGCGGCGTAGACCGTGCGACCGTCATTGGCGAGTTCGTTGTAGTGGGTGTGGCCCATCTCGACGAGGCGGACCGGCCCGCGATGGATGAGGTCGGCGACCTGCGATGCTTCGCCCTCGCCCTTCAGGTCCGACGGGTAGCTGTGCATGAACAGGGCGCAGTCGCGCGCCCCCGCGGTCTCGAGTTCCGATGCGAGCCAGGCGACCTGTTCCGGCCCGAGACGGAAATCCGGCCCGCCCGTGCCCGTCCCGCACATGTCGAGGAACAGGCAGCGCACGCCCCTGACATCGACGGCATAGGGCAGGGGCGGCCCGCCCAGCCCGGCCTGGAAGGCGTCGAGGCTGCCGCCCTCCATATCGTGGTCACCGGTGATGACGTGGGCCGGCAGATGGAGCGAATCCAATCCGGCCCGCACCAGGGCGTATTGCTCGGGGCGGCCATTGTCGGCGTTGTCCCCGGGCAGGAAGACGAAGTCGAGCCCCTCGACCGCGTTCAACTGGGCGACGATGGCGGCGAAGTCGCGGGCGTTCTCGGCCTCACCCGTCGTCAGGTGCAGGTCGCCGATATGCGCGAAGGCGAGCGGCTCGGGCATGGTCCGGCGCTTCAGGCGGTGGCGAGCGCCGGCCGGCCGGCCGGGCCGGAAGGCGTGCCGGCCTGGGCCGGCTCGAAGCCGCGGGTCTCGGGCATTGCCAGGAGGTAGAGGGCAAAGCCGAGGCCGGCGATCGCCGCCAGCGTCAGGAACGCCGCCGAGTAGCCCGCCGCGACGATGATGAGGCCGGCGAGCGTGGCGCTCAACGAGGCACCGAGCCCCTGCGCCGTCGCGACCGCCCCCTGACTGACGTTGAACCGGCCGGTGCCGCGGGTCAGGTCGGCGACCACGATCGGGAACAGCGCGCCGTAGACGCCGGCGCCGATGCCGTCGAGGAGCTGCACCGCGACGAGGTAGAACGGGTTGTTCGAGACGGTGTAGAGCACGCCGCGCAGGGCCAGCACGCCGAAGGCGGCGAGGAAGATCGGCTTGCGACCGATCGCATCGGCCTTGTGGCCGACGAACATCGCCACCGGCACCATCACGCATTGCGCCGCCACGATGCAGATCGCGATCAGCGAGGTGGCGTTGTCCTTGCCCGACAGGTGGGTGAGGAGCTGGCCGACCGAGGTCAGCATCGCGGCGTTCGAGAGGTGGAAGATCGCCGCCAGCAGTGCGAACAGCATCAGGTACTTGTTCTGGAGCAGAACGGTCAGGCCGGAGGGCTGCTCCTCGCAAGACGCATCCTCGGCGCAGTCGAGGCCGCGGGCGAGATCGTTGTCGATGGCCTCACTGGGCACCATCAGCATCGCGCCGATCGACAACGCGGCGAGCACGCCCATCAGCCAGAACACCACGATCGGCCCGAACAGATAGGCGAGGCCCCCGGCGAGCGCCGCCGAGACGGCGTTGCCGGCATGGTTGAAGCCCTCGTTGCGGCCGATGCGCTTGGAGAAGAGTTTCGGGCCGACCACCCCGAGGGTGATGGCGGCGAGTGCCGGCGGGAAGATCGCCCCGGCAATGCCGGCGAGCGACTGGGTGGCGGCCACCGCATAGAAGTTCGAGATGAAGGGCAGCGCCAGGCAGCTCAGCGTCACCGCGAGAGCCGCCC
>NZ_LABX01000027.1 GCF_001043915.1 Methylobacterium aquaticum
GCTGATTGAGTCTCAACCCTAGTGTCCCGGTAGCGAAGTTCGCCCATGAACCATCGCTCGCATCGGTGAGCGCACAGACGAGCGGGGCCGCAACTGCCCAGCAGGCGGGTTCGTCGTCGGAGTTCAGCACCAGGACACTAGAGCACTGCCCGATCACGTTGCAATCGGGCAGTGCTCCCGGTCTTCAAAGGGTCAGGAGTTCGTATTACCCCTGTACGGCGTTGGGCCCAGGACAAGAGTTGTCCCGCACCCTGCAGGTGGACGGTGCAGTCGCAAACAAACTTTGCTGTAGCAAGCTACCTGAGCGGTTCTTGAGAGCGGACCGTTTCCGCAGAGGAGAAAAATTTGCCGTCGGCTGCATCCGATCCCCCGGCTCATGGCTAGCCCGCCTGATGCCGCCTCCGCGGCAGATGGAGAACGCCATGCGATTGAGCCTTATCGCCGCAATCCTGCTAGCCGGCACCTGCCTCGGAACCGTCGCTCGTGCCGACACTGTGGCGGCGCTCGTTGGCGACGCCACCTTGGCGCATGTCGACACGGCCGCGAAAAAGGTCACGAAGACGGTGACGATCACCGGGATCGGCGGGGGCGTCCTCGGCATCGACGTGCGGCCTGCCGACGGCATGCTCTACGCGGTGATCTCCGACGGCAGCGTCGTCACGATCGATCCGACGTCGGGCAAGGCCACAGCCAAATCGAAGCTCGACACGACGCTGGCCGCCGGCACCGCGGCGACGGTCGACTTCAATCCCGTAGCCGACCGCCTGCGCATCATCGGCTCGGATGGCACGAACCTCCGCGCCAACGTCGATGATGGAAAGGTCACGAAGGATGGCCAGCTGAAGTTTGCCGAGACCGACGCGAGGAAGGGCAAGACCCCCAAGGTAACGGCCGGCGCCTACACCAACGCCTTCAAGGGCACCAAGGAGACCGTCCTGTTCGACATCGAGGCCTCCGGCGCGCTGCTGAAGCAGGCTCCGCCGAATGACGGCATCCTGAACACCGTCGGCATGCTCGGCATGTCTGGTGACGCCGTGGCCTTCGACATCCTCTCGGATGGCCAGGGCGGCAACCAGGCCTGGGCCATGGCCGGCGACACGCTCTACAAGGTGGATCTCGGCACCGGAAAGGGCGAGATCGCGGCCAAGATCGACGGCGTGTCCGGCAAGGTCCGTGACATCGCTATCCTGCCCAAGATGTAATCTCACTCAGATGAAGCAGGACCGGCCCGGGGGCCGGTCCTGTCGAGTGCCGGAGGATCATGGAGCCCCTCGACCACGCTTCCGCGCTGGAGGGCTGTGCCCGCGGAGATAGGGCATCGCTGCGTCGTCTCTATGAGCACGAGGCCGGTTTCCTGCTCGCCGTCGCGCTCAGGATCGTGCGGCGGCGCGATGTTGCCGCCGACGTCCTGCATGATGCCTTTCTGGACATCTGGATGCGCGCCGAGACCTTCGATCGCCGCCGAGGCGCGGGCCGCGCTTGGATCACGACTATCGTGCGGCATCGCGCGCTGAAGCACGTCCGAGCCGCCGGCCGGGAGACGGACCTTGATGCGGCGCTGGGGGCCGAGATCGCGGACGACACCCCCGATCCGTTCGCCGCGCTGGCGACATCGCAGGACGGCGCCCGTCTACACGGCTGTCTTGCGCAGCTCGATGCGGACAGGCGGCAAGTGATCCTGCTCGCCTATGTCGATGGCCTTTCGCAGTCCGAGATCGCCGAGCGGCTTGGTACACCGCTTGGAACCGTGAAAGCGTGGGTCCGCCGCAGCCTCATCGCCCTGAAGGATTGCCTGTCATGATCCCGAGCGAGCCGGAAGACCGCGACGTCTTGGCGGGCGAGTACGTGCTGGGTCTGCTCGACACCGCGGCCATGGCGGAGGTCGAGCAGGCCTTGGCTTTGGATGCGGATCTCGCTCGCCGCGTCGCCTTCTGGGAAGAGCGATTGCTGCCAGCCTCCGCCGCTTTCGGAACGGCCGAGGTCGATCCGACCCAATGGGCACGGATCGAACGGGATCTCGCGACGCGCCGGCAGGCGGTTGGCCGGACGACGATCTCGCCCCCCTCACGACCACGGTACGGGGCGGTGAGAGCGGCGTGGCGGAGCCCCGCTCTATGGCGGGCCACAACGGCCCTCGCCACAGCCGCCGCCATTCTGCTGGCGATCCTGCCGAGCCGTTTATCGGCGCCTGCCGAGAGCCCGACGCGCTACTTCGCGATCCTGCAGAGCCGCGATGCTGCCGGGCAGGAGAGCGGCCCTGGCTGGCTCATCCAGATCGCCCGGAACGGCACGGTGCGGTCTCTGCCGCTGGCCGAGGTGCGGCCGGGGACCGGGCGATCGCTGCAGCTCTGGACCCTGTGGGATCAGGCGCGCGGACCGGTCTCCCTTGGCGTGCTGCCGCCGGGCGGAGCAATCCACCTGCCGCCGGAACGGCTGGAAACCATAGGCGATGGGCAGCTCTTCGAGATCACGCTGGAACCGGAGGCGGGCTCGCCGATCGGTCGTCCGACAGGCCGGATTCTGTTCATCGGCCGCGCCAAGGGAGCTGCGACGCAGACGTTGTGACGGAGCGAGCAAGCTGCTCACGAGCTGTCACTCTTCTTCCGGCCGAGTTTCGTCAGCTGACAAACGTCTGCTGCTTCTATCCCCGGCCGAAAGCAGACCGTCGCACATTCACCCATTCTGGTTGATCCTCTTTGCCGCTGTGCGCCATAAGCAGGCTTTCGAATAGAGCTGCTGGAATGACGCTTAGCCCCCGAAGGCTGCCATTGACATGGAATGGCCAGTCCGGGCGGTCAAGACATCCTGATGTCGTGGCTTATAAAGCGGTGCGAGCGCGCATCTCGATGAGCTTCGAATGCCAACGCAAGTGACGGCCGCTTTCGATCGAGTGTGTGTAAAAACGCGGAAGTTGTAGAAGCATCTCCCCGCCCACACTCATGACAGCGCCGTTGCAGGCATCTTGGCGGGGTCTCTGACACCGTCCAGGATGGTTGAATGCCAAAAACACAACTATCGTACTAAATTTTTTTGCGCCGCGCTCACGTTTTCACACAGCATCGACCCAGATAAAACACATAAGTTCAGCATCTGATGAGCCGAAAGCAGACGTGCTCTCACGCTTGCGTTTTTATGCTGTCATGCTCGTAGTTGGCCGCCTCGATCGCCGCACCGTTGCTGAGTGCCCACGAGCAGAGTGCCTCGAAGGGCTGGCGTAGCGAATGGCCCAGCGGCGTGATCGCGTACTCGACGCCGATGGGTGTGGTTGGCAGCACAGTCCGGGTCACCAGACCGTTGCGCTCCAGCCGCTTCAGCGCGTCCGCGAGCGCCTTGTGGGTGATGCCGTCGAGCCGCCGCTTGATCGCGTTGAACCGCGCCGGCCGGGGGCAGAGCACCGTGAGGATCAGGATCGTCCACTTGTCGGCGATCTTGTCCAACACCGGGCGGACCCGCGCCATGTTGGCGAGCGCGCACTCGGACGCGGCATCGAGATCGGTATCATCGGCCATATCTAGGCTAACCTAAGTGCGTTCTTGATAGCAGATATACGATCTGTATGTGATGCGCCATCGCAGACGAAGGGATGCTCCGATGGCTCGCATGCAGGACAAGATTGCGCTCGTGGTCGGCGGGGCGAAGGGCATCGGTCTCGCGGTTGCCGAGCGGCTCGCGGTCGAGGGCGCGACGGTCTTCCTCACCGGGCGCCGCGCCGACGAGGTCGAGGCGGCCGCCGGCAGGATCGGGCGCGGCGCTCGGGGTCTCGTCGCCGACTCAGCCCGAGAGGACGATTTGCATCGCGTCGTGGCGACGGTGCGGGAGGCCCATGGTCGAATCGACGCGCTGGTTCTCAACGCGGGCATCTCGGAACCGGCGACCCTGCGGGACGGGACGCCCGAGCATTTCGACCGGCACTTCGCCGTCAACGTCCGCGGCGCTGTCTTCGGGCTGCAGGCCGCGTTGGGAGCGATGGGGCGCGGTGGGTCCGTCGTGCTGATGGGGTCGATTGCCGACGTGATGGGGGTGACGCCCTACGGGACCTACGCCGCCACGAAAGCGGCCCTGCGCTCCTACGCGCGCACATGGACGGCTGAACTGGCCCCGCAGGGCATCCGCGTGAACGTGGTGGCCCCCGGCCCGACCGACACCGCCATGATGGCGAGCGTGCCGGAGGAGGGGCGGGCCGCGCTGATCGCGCCGATCCCGCTCGGTCGCATGGCGCGCCCGGACGAGGTGGCGGCGGCCACGCTGTTCCTGCTGAGCGACGAGGCGAGCTTTGTCGCGGGCGCCGAACTGTGCGTCGATGGCGGGATGCGGCAGGTGTAGCTTCTTGGTCAGAGTTTCAGTGTGTCCGCTTCGGGCAATTTGCATTCGCCAAAGCCGATCGTCTGTTACAGGCGGTCGGATTCTGGAAGCTGTTCGTGGCGGAGTTGCACGACCCATTGCGGGAGGAAGGTCCCCACATGGTGGAGGATATACGCGACAACCTCCCGCTTGGCTGGGCCGAGGCCGCATTTCGTTGCGGAAGACTGGCGAGAATGGGACCCTCCGGCCCGGCAAGCTTCGGGAGAATCTGCGCAAGCGCAGTGAAGCCGGGCAGCCGCTCAGGAAGCTTGAGGACAGGCACGTCGCCGCGACCGACCGCTGGCCCAGCTGCAGGACCCTCAATAGCGACGAGGCCGCTCAGCGCGAGGATGGTCGGCGAGTGGTTCCAAGCCAGCCTACGGTCGGGACCGTCCCGTGCGCGGGCTGCACGGGACAGCCATGCGCAGGTTGGCGGCGCTCCCGCGGAGCCGCCTTCAGTGAGCGACCTCATGATGCCGCATCGCTTCGAGGTCGGCGATCAGCCCCGGCCCGGTCGGGTGCCACCCCAGCCGGGCCTGCGTCCAGGCACTCGACGCGGACATGTCCACGCCTGCAAATGCGCCGAGCCACTCGAAATGCCCGGCCGCCTCCTCCGGCGAAACGGACTTGACCGGAACGTTCAGCCCCCGGCCGAGCACATCCGCGATGGCGCGGGTCGGGACGCCCTCCTCGGCGACCGCGTGGTAGCGCGCACCCGCCGTCTGCCGCTCCAGGGCCAACCGATAGAGGCGGGCGACGTCGAGTACATGCGCGGCCGACCACCGGTGCGCTCCGTCCCCGACATAGGCCGAGACTCCCTTTCGGCGGGCCAGGTCGAGGAGGTAGGTGACGAGGCCTTGCTTGACCGTATCGTGCACCTGGGGGAGCCGCACGACCGACACGTTGACGCCCGCCTCGGACAGCATGGCGCCCGCCAGCTCGGAGGCGATGCGCGGGTTCGGATGCTCGGTGTTGAAGACGTCCTCCGTCGCCGGCAGGCCCGGGGCGGTGCTACCGGCGCCGGTCCCCGACGTGATGATCAGGGGCCGATCCGAACCCTTGAGGGGGGAGCCCAGGGCCTCGATGGCGCGCCGGTCCTTCTCGCAATTCGCGGCGAAGTTCGTGAAGTCGTCGTGGTCGAAGGCGGTGTGGATCACGCCGTCCGCCCGGGCGACGCCGCCGCGCAGGCTGTCCAGGTCGTCCAGGTTCCCGAGATGCGGCTCGGCCCCGGCGTCGTGTAGGGCCCGGGCGCCTGTCTCCGAGCGGGTCAGGCCGAGGACCTGATGGCCTGCGGCGAGGAGCTCGGCAACGATGGCCGAGCCGATGAAGCCGGTCGCGCCGGTGAGGAATACGCGCATGGGTGCTTGTCCGAAGTGGCGTGGAAGCCCACTGTCGCGCCCTCCCGCATCCGGTTAAAGTAGTGACCTCATCCGGGTATAGTCACCAACAGGATCGCGATGCCGTCCACCTCGGAGAACTTGCTCGGCGCCTATCTCCGGGACCGGCGGACAAGGCTCGATCCGGCCGCCTTCGGGTTCTCCGGACGTCGGAGGACGCCGGGCCTGCGCCGGGAGGAGGTCGCCCAGCGCTCGAACATCAGCGCGACTTGGTACACGTGGCTGGAGCAAGGACGCGGCGGGGCCCCCTCCGCGGACGTGCTCAACCGCATCGCGTCCGGGCTGATGCTGACGGAGCCGGAACGCGAGCACCTGTTCATGCTGGGGCTCGGGCGCCCGCCCGAGGTCCGCTACAGGCCGGTCGAGGGTGTGACACCGCGCCTGCAACGCCTCCTCGACACGCTTGAGGCGAGCCCCGCGCTGGTGAAGACCGCCACCTGGGACGTCCTCGCCTGGAACGCGGCCGCCGCCGTGGTGCTGACCGATTGGGATACGGTCCCGTTCCGCGAGCGCAACATCCTGCGCCGGATGTTCGGCGACCCGCGGGTGCGGAGCGCGCAGCACGACTGGGAAAGCGTGGCGCGCTTCGTGGTCGGTACGTTCCGGGCCGATGCGGCGCGGGCCGGCGCCACCTCGGAGGTCGCCCGGCTGGTGGAGGAGCTCTGCCGCACGAGCCCGGAGTTCGAGGCGCTCTGGCGGGAGAACGACGTCCGGGTCCACGGGGACGGGGTCAAGCGCCTGCGGCACCCGACGCTCGGCGAGATCGAGCTGGAATACTCGGCCTTCGCGGTTGACGGGCGGCCCGACCTCGGCATGCTCGTCTACAACCCTGTCGAGGATATGGTCGCCGAGGGGATACGCGCACTGGTTGCCATGCGCTCTGCCGGTCGGCAACACCGTGCGCGAGTTTGATCGACTTGACTGGTCTAAGCGTCAGGGCTCGTCGGCGAGCGCGTCGTCGATCCACCGGCACAGGATCAGCCGGCGAGTCGTACCGGAGGGCGTTGGTGGTGAATTCGTGCAAGGCCACACCGATGGGCACGGCAAGCTCGGACGGCAGAACGTCCTTGGGGCCGGTGAAGGGCAGTCGGCCGCGCTCGTCGTAGGGGTCGAACTCGCCGCGCAGCAATCCCTCGAACGTGGCGGCCTGAGCCACGTTCTCGGTGATGAGGCTGATGAGCCCTCGCAAGCGCCATAGAGCATTTCCCGACCAAGTGGACACCGGTTGGTCGTAGAAAATGCGGCAAAATCAAATAGCTAGAGAATATTGGCGATTGCAAAGTGATCGTGAAGCACTCTAGCCGCGGTGATCGGTCGCAAAAAGAAAATTCTGGCAGTACACTTCTTCCATAAAAAGCATAGTTCCCGACTTCGAGGCATGGGTTGTTTTCGCCAAGGTGGTCGAGCACGGGTCTTTTTCAGCGGCTGCTGATGCGTTGAGGCTGTCGAACGGAGCGGCATCGAAGGCGGTGAGCCGGCTTGAGAAACGTCTCGGCGTCACCCCGTTTCATCGCACCACGCGAACGCTGACACTCTCACCCCGATCGGGAGTTCGCTGGCAGGCAGGGCTGCGGCGCTTCTCAGCCATGCGGAAGAGGCGGAGAACGCGGCGCGCGACGAGGGTGCGGAGCCGCATGGCCTTGTGAGGATCGCGGCGCCGATGAGATACGGCATCTCCCATGTCGCACCGCTGCGTCCGCGGCTCGCCGTCGATCTGCCAGGCGTCAGCGTGAACCTCGACCTCGACGATGCGCCGGTCGACCTGGTGGCGAAGGGCGTGGACATCGCGGTCCGGATCCGGCTGGCTGTCCAATTCCGGCCTGAAGGCGCGGAAGTTGGGCGACGTGCGATCACAGCTCGTCGCCGCGCCGTCGTACATCGCGCGGTCTGGCGCCCCCGCATGCCCCGAGCAACTCGCTGATCACGCCGCCCTGACCTGCGCCAATGTGCGACCGCATCACCGCTGGGCGCTTGAACACCTTGGGGGGAGCGCGTCCAGGTCGAAGTCAGAAACCTGCTGGTGACGAACAGCGGGGAGGCAATGCTGCCGCTCCTGCGGGCCGGCGTCGCCGTGGCGCTCGTTCCAGACGTCATGATCCGCGATGATCTTGCACGCGGTACCCTGGTCCACATCCTTCCCGGCTCGGGACTGCGCCCGGCCGGGCTCCACCTGGTCACTCCGACATCCGGGCCCCGCCCATCGCGCGTAACCGCCGTCCTCGACTTCCTCGCCAGGACCCTGACGTCGCCGTGACCGCTCTGGTCACCGCGAAGACTTGAGCTTCATGAAATCGATGAAGGATCGGAGAGTGAGCGGCATGTAGGTCCGGCTCGGATAGTAGAGGTGGAAACCGCTCACCGGCCCACACCACTCGGCCAGCGCGCGGACGAGCGTTCCGGCGGTCAGATGCGGCTCGACAACAGCCTCCGAGAGCAGCGCCAGACCAACTCCGTCCAGCGCGGCGGAGAGCAGCAGATCGGTGTCGTTCACGGTCAGCACGTCCTTGACCTCGACCGCAATCGGTTCGTCCGGTCCGTGAAACGTCCAGGGGAACAACGCACCGGTGGCTTCCCATCGGTAGGTGAGCGCGCGATGGCCGGCCAGGTCGCGCGGTGTTGCCGGCGGTGGGTGCTCGGCGAAGTAACCCGGAGCCCCCACGACCGCCATGCGGAAGTCGGGCGTGAGCCTGACCGCCACCATGTCGCGGTCTACACGGTCACCGATGCGGATGCCGGCATCGAAACCCTTTGCGATCACATCATTCAATTCATTGTCTATGACCAAGTCTACGCGCACGTCCGGGTGGAGGGATAGGTACGCCGCGATGCGCGGCATGATGGCGACGGTCGCAGCGACCCTGGAGAGGTTGACACGAACGGTGCCCCGCGGGCGCTCCTGGTAGCTGCCCACCTGCCGCACCGCGTCGCCGATCCCGGTCACCAGCGGCTGCACCTGTTCGCGCAGCATCTGTCCGGCCTGGGTCGGTGCGACGCTCCGAGTGGTACGATTCAGCAGTCTGACACCGAGCCGCTCCTCAAGAGAGCGGATCGTCCGGCTGAGCGCCGACGGGGACATCTTGAGCCGTACCGCCGCCCGCCTGAAGCTGCACTCCTGCGCGACGGTAAGGAATGCGTTCAGCTCGCCGAATTCCGACGGGCTCATTATCGTCTCCGAATGCAACAGGCCATGCTGATCGTAGCCCATTATCGCTATGATCCGAAGCCTTCAAACTCGCCCTTGCGGAGCGTCCACCGAGGACGCGTAGCGGAGTGACGGCGATGGAGCGCATGCTGCGGTGGGAGATCGACGCGGTCGGGAGGGAACACCTCGATCTTAGGGACGTGCCCGTCCCGCAGCCTGGGTTCGGCGAGGTGCTGGTGAAGGTGGCCGCGGTCGCCCTCAACTATCGCGACAAGATGGTGGTCGAAACAGGCCGTGGACTGCCGTTGCGCTTCCCGTTCACGCCAGGCTCCGACCTGTCGGGTGAGATCGTCGCCCTGGGCGAGGGCTCGTCCCGTTTTGCAGTCGGCGACCAGGTGATCTCAACGCCAACGCCGGATTGGATCGACGGTCTGCGGCCCGGTACGGCCCGGACGCCTGCATACTGGACGTTGGGCGGGTTCTACCCAGGCGTCCTTGCGCAGTACGTCGCGATGCCGGAAGGCTGGTTTGTGCGGGCGCCAAGTACGCTTGAGCACTGGCAGGCCTGCACGTTGCCCGTTGCCGGGCTGACCGCCTGGTTCGCGCTCGTCGAACGTGCCGGTGTACGGGCGGGCGACACGGTATTGATCCCAAGCACGGGCGGCGTCGCCCTGTTCGGCATGCAGATCGCCAGGGCGAACGGCGCTGAACTCATCGTCTGCGGAGACCGCGAGAACGAAGCGCGGGCGCGCGCCTTGGGTGCCGACCACTACGTCTTGAGAGATCGCGAGGACTTGGTTGAGGAGGTGTACCGCCTGACCGACGACCGCGGCGCCGACCATGTGCTCGAAGTGATCGGCGGCTCGCATCTGGGCCGGTCGGTGGAGCTCTCAGCCGTAGGCGGGCACATCTGTCAGGTCGGGGCGCTGGACGGCTGGGACATCAGCGCTCCGGCAATCCCGCTGATGCTGAAGGACGTGACGATCCACGGGATCGGAACGGGAAGCCGGACGGCCCTGGAGAGGTTCGTTCGTGCGGTGGACCGGACAGGCATGACCCCGGTCGTGGATTCGCGTTATCCGCTGCGAGAGCTGCTGGCGGCCTATGATCATCTCGACCGTGGACCCTTCGGCAAGGTGGTCATCGACGTGGCGAGCTGAGCCGCCGGAGGAGCCCGGAAAGGGCGGTCCGATGGATGGACAGCGCTGATCGACGACTCTCGCGAGGCTAAGCAGATATCGCCGAAGTGGTCACCGGTTCGGCGGGAGAAAATCTGCGATCAAACAAGAAACTAAGCAGACTTGCGGTGGCCTGCCAACGCAAGTCTGCTTAGTCCCGAAGAGCGTCCGGAGGGCTCTCGGTGTTCGTCGCCGCGCTGATCCGGCCGATCCCTTCGAAACGGAGAAAGCAGGCGTAACCCGGTGAAAGTCTCCTTGATCGGGAGAGGCCAGGTCGGCCTCGCACTTGCCCCCGCTCTCCCGAACGCGGGCCATCAGGTGCGCTTCGGAGTTTGCGACCCGAGCGATGCAAAGCATGGGGGCAGCGAGACGCCGGTCTATGCCACGCGCGATGCGTCGGCCTTGGGGGGAGGTCATCATCGCCGCGATCAGGTGGGATCGAGTGGACAGCTTCCTCGCGGACGCAGGTGACCTCGCAGGCAAGGTGCTGATCGACGGCATCAATCCCGACGACTTCGCGGGCGGGCTTCGCCGGTTGATCAGTGCCGACACCTCCACCGCCAGCCTAATTCAGGCACGGACCGAGGCAGCGGTCGTGAAGACCCTCAATCACGTCGGTGCGTCGGTCATGGGTCATGCGAGCAAGTATGCGCTCAGACCCCTGCAGTTCGTCGCGGGCGACGATCCCGCAGCCAAGCAGACCGCCGATCCGGTTTCTATCTCGACGTCGAGAATAGGACCGAAGGTCGTTCTCAGCGACAGTCGGTGTCATCCGGGCGCCAGCACGGCCAGGATCGCGTCGCAGGCTGGATGGCGCCCGGCGGCGGGCGCGATCTCCGTGGCGAAGCGCCAGGCGACCAGGCCGGTACCGATCCCGGGGGCGTTGACCGACAGGATGGCGCTGCGCCCGGCCCGCGCGCCGCCCGGGCCGGAGGCGACCACGGTGACCGCATAGGCCCGGTGCGGGGACGTCGCCGCGTATTGCCCGATGCTCTGTGCCAGGACGCCGCCGGTCAAGGCTCGTCCAGGAGAGACCGAGAGGTCGATCCCGCCGCCGGGATTGTGCACCGTGACGGCCGGGCGCAGCAACGCCGCGTAGGTTTCGGTCATCGACGGAAGCTCCTCGATCTCGTCGATGGTGGCGAAGGGGGCGTTGCGCGGGCCCGTGGCGATCCCGCGGGCGCGGTATTGCGCGGCCTCGGCGCCGTTGGGCTCGGGGGCGTCGTCGGGATCGCGGGCATCCACGGCCTCGGCAGCCAGCGCCGCCGCGTCGCGGTCGGGCACCCCGAGGGCCCGGAAGGCGTCCTCCAGCAGGGGCCGCGGCGAGGCGTTGAGATCGACGAGGCCGGCTTGGTCCTGCACCGCGAGCGCCAGGGTGCCGCCCCCGGGGAGCGGGCAGGCGACCGGCGCGCCGTTCTCCGGCAGGCCGAGACCCGGCATGCGCCGGGCATGCTGCACGACGAGCGAGACCGCGGCCAGCCGGACCGCCCCGTCGGCGAGCCCCTGGAGCCGCAGGCTCGCCGCCCGGCTGGCCGTCGCCGCGCTGCGCGTCTGCATGGCCCTGACCGCGGTGGCCGCCGCAGCCGCGACCACGAGCAGGATCGCCAGCACCGAGGGCAGGACGAAGCCGGCCTCGCCACGGGTCCGCGCCGGTCCGGCGGGGGCGCTCACGAGCCGCTCCCGAGGGGCAGCACGAGGGGCGGCCAGAGCCGCGGATCCGCGGGCGGGAAGGCGACCGTCACCTCGACGAGGGCGGGCGGGCGGTCGCGGCGCGTCCAGGCCGTCGCCCAGCGGGGCACCGGATCCTGGCCCTGCGCCCCGAAATAGCGCAGGTGCAGGCCCGCCACGCCGTCGAGCAGCCGATCGGGCCGGCCCGGCGCCTCGGCGGGGCCGCTCGTCTCCACGAGGGCGAGGCTGTCACCGTCCCTGACCATCGCGACGGCGAGGCGCTGCTCGGAGCCGCGGGCAATGTCCCGGTTCGCCTGGACGGTGACGACGAGCCGGTCCGGCAGGCCGAGGAAGGGGGCGTAGCGTCCATCGGCGCGCCGCCCGGCGCGGTCGGCGAGGGCCCGCCGCAGGTGATCGCGCACGAGTTGCACCTCGTCCTGGGCGGCGAGCCGGCGGGCGGTGCGGCTGGTGGCCCCGGTCGCCTGAAGGGTCTGGAGCATCAGGAGGGCGACGAGCGCGCAGAGCGCGAGCGACACCAGCATCTCGACCAGCGTGAAGCCGGCCTGCGCCATCGACGAGCGGTCGGCCCGCGCCTCACGTGCCACCGAGGCCTCCGGCGATCAAGGTGGCATAGACGAGGCGGCCGTCGGGCCCGTCCAGGGTCAGGCGGACGCGCCAGAGCGGCGGCAGGTCGCGCCAGCCGAGCACCGGACCGGCATCGACGACGCTGAGGGTCCAGGCTTGCCCGTCGCTGAAGCGGCCCCGCTCGAGCCCGGCCCGCAGGGTGCCGGCCGCAGCCCGCAGGAGAACGATGCCTTCGGCCTCGTCGAGCCGCAGGCCCGCCGCCGCGATCCGGCGGCCGTCCCCGGTCATCTCGCCGGAGAGCCGGATCACCGTCAGGCTCATGAGCGACACGATCGCGAAGGCGACGAGGACCTCGACCAGCGTGAAGCCGGCCTCCCGCTCGTGCGGTTGCGGCGGCGTCCGCCTCATGGGACGGCATCCCCGCGCCGCAGCGCCCCGGTGACCCGGCTCACGGTCATGACCCGGATGCCCGTCGCGCCCGCGAGGACGATCCGGCCCCCCGTCGTCGCGCCGCTCGGCAGGAAGCGGATCTCGCCCGGGCCCGACCGCGCCTCCGGCGGGATGTCGATGTCGACGCGCAGGGGCGCCATGGCGAGCGGGCGGGCGCCGCGGCGCGAGGACAGGAACGCGGACGTCGCGGGATCGTAGAGGAGGCGCGCGGTCTGGCCGGTCCGCACCGCCTCCGCCCGCAGAAGCGCGACCTCGGCCGCGACCGCTTCCGCGGCCGCGTCGAGCCGCTGCCCGGGCAGGAGCCGGCCCAGGGTGGGACCGCCGAGCCCCACCGCCAGGGCCAGCACGGCGAGCACCACCAGCATCTCGACGAGCGAGAAGCCGGCCGCCGGCCCGCCGGCGGCACCGTCGTGCCGCGCCGCTCTCACCGGCCCGGGACGGCCGGCGGGGCGACGGGCCCGGCGAGGGCGGCGAGCCGCGCCGCCAGGGCCTCCGGCCCCAGGCCGGGCGCGATCCGGTCGACGATCAGCCCGTCGCCGTCGATGAGGAACAGCGTGGCGGTGTGGCCGTAGGCGTAGTCCCCGCCCCGAAGCTCGGTGCGCTGCGCGACGACGCGGAAGCTGCGGATCGCCTCGTCGACGGCCGGGCGCGGGCCCGAGAGGCCGACGATCCCCGGATCGAAGCTCTGCATGTAGCGCCCGAGGACGTCGGCGGTGTCGCGCTCGGGATCGACCGAGACGAAGAACACCGGCAGCGCCCGGCCCGGGAGCCGCGGGAGCGCCAGCGACAGTTCGGACAGGGTCGTCGGGCAGATGTCCGGGCAGTGGGTGAAGCCGAAGAACAGCGCGTAGGGCTTGCCCGCGAGGTCGTCGGAATCGACGGTCCGACCATCCGGGGCGATTAGGCGGAAATGCCCGGCGAGCAGGCTGCCGCCGTCGCCGGATGGCGGCCCGGACAGGGCCGGTCGGGCCGCCGTCGCGGGGGCACTGGCCTCGCCGACGCCGGAATCTTGCACGACCGAATCGCGAGCGCGGGCGGCCGGCCCGAGGCAGGTGACACCGATGAGGAAGGCCGCGAGCGCGGGACGATGCAGCACCATGGTGGGGCCTGGCTGAGATGGGAGACGAGGCGGAGCCGCGGCAGGGCCGGGAAGACCAGCCGGACATGGACGGCTCCCGGGGTCCCACATCACGGCCTCATGGTAAACAAACGGCTAAGGCGCGTGGCCGATGCCGCGCTTCTTCGCTGTCGCGGGGGCTCAAACCCTATGAGACGCTGCAAATTTGATTCGAAAATTCTTGATATCAAAGCGCAATCCGCCAATTAACATGCGATAAATGTAAGCAAGACTATCGATCTATCGTCGATCTTGGCTCATTCGACGAGGGATGGATTTATAATCATCGGCAGTCAACATGAACGGATCGGGCCGACGGCGCGTCCCGCTCCGCGGGGCTGCGCCATCGGATGGAGGACGCGCTGGGCCCGGCCTCCGGGCGACCGAACGCAGGCGAGGCGCCGCCCCGCGCCGCTCGTCGCGCGCCTCAGGCGAGCCGCCGCCCCGAGGCCCCGGCTGCGAACAACCCCGCACGGGCGGGGTGCGGCCGTGCTCCCGGCTCCGGCCGCGTCCGTCAGGAGGGGGCGGGCCGGCGCGGCCGGGTTCCGGTCACGGGCATTCCGCGCCGGCCGTCCACTCGAAGGTCGTGCGCTGCTCGCGGGCATAGGCGGCGCAGGCCGCTTGCGGCACGCCATTCATGCAGAAGCGCTTCTGGCCGCCCGGAGGGGTCATCGCACAGGACCCCGTCCCCGAGGACGCGGGCGTGCCTGCCCCAGATGCGGGGGCGGTCTGGGGCGCCTGTGCCCGTGCGGGCCCGGCGGCCTGGATCGCGCCGAGGGCGAGAACGAGGGCGAGAGCGAGGGGCCTCGCGGCTGTGGAGGGTTTCGGCGGCATCGGTCGGTCCTCGATGAGTGGGGGCTTGTCCGGTCGTGCGATGGTGCGGAAACGCGCCGGCCGGAGCCTGCACCCGACCCGTTCCGGCCGGGCGCAGGCTCGCGACGAGGGCGCGTCAGCGGATGCGGATCATGGCGGCGACGCTGGGAACGCCGTTGGCGTCCATGGCGAAGAGCATCCAGGGCCCCGGCATCAGGATGCCCGGATCGGACGGCAGCGTCAGCCGGTACTGGGTGCCGGCCGTTCCGACGATCGCCAGGGGAACGCGGCGCTGGTCGTTGTTCACCGTATGCGTGGTGCTGCTCAGCCGCACCAGCGCGAAGCTCTGGACCATACGGTCGGTGGCCGCCGTGATCGTGCTCCCGAGGGAGGCGTTGGTCGGGGCGCTGGTGATCGCCGGGCGGCTCGCGAGCTGGCCGTTCGCCCCGTAGAGATAGGGCGGGGTCAGGATCTGGAGGTTCGGATGGTCCGCCCCGCAGCCGCCGCACAGGCCGCCGCCGGCCGACAGCACCCGGGCGTCCGGCAGGAGGAGCGCGACGCTGTGATAGGTCCGCGGCACGGCCATCGGCGCGAGGCGGACGACCGTGTTGCGGCTCGGCGACCACAGTTCCGGGAAGTAGACCGGGGTCGTGTCCGTGAACGGGATCGGAACGCTCTGACCGCCGATGGTCACGACGTCGCCGGTCGGCAGCACCACGCTGTTGTGGAAGGCACGGGCGAAGTTCAGCGGCGTCGCCGCGGCGACGGTCGGGGTCGATCCGAGGCCGCCGCTGATGTCGATCGTGTAGCTCGCGACGGTGGCCGGGACGTTCTGGTATTGCGGCGCGCCGCCGGCCTTGTAGATCCGGTTGACGTCGAACATCGTCGCGGTGCCGTTGATGGAGAAGGCGTCGTCGGCCCGGTTGCCGGCACTCGTCAGGGTGCCGTTCCCGCCCGTGCCGATCCAGTGCATCTGCCGGCTCGGCCCGGCATGGAAGACGGCGCCTTTCGACACGCCGAACATCCAGAAGTGATTGTCGGCGCGGTACATGTCCACCCCCGGCTCGGCGGCCGCGTCGCCGGACACGTTCGACAGCACGCGCCAGCTTCCGGTGGTCGGCGACCAGACCTCGGCGTTCTTGCCGCCGATGTTGCCCGACCACGAGCCGCCATAGGTCATCGCCTCACCGGTCGAGAGGGTGACGTTGGCGTTGTAGCCGCGCGCGATCTTGAGGGTCGGGCCGGTGCTCCACTGGTTCGTGGCCGGATCGTAGATCGAGGTCCCGCCGGAGGTGATGCCGCCGGTGATCATCATCCGGCCGTCGGACAAGAGGTTCGTGCCCGGGCAGAACATGTCGTGGTTGGTGTTCGCGACATAGGTGTCGTTGGAAGCCCCGGTCTTCGGGTCGAAGACCGTCAGCCAGGTCCCGGTGCCGGAGCCGAAGCTGGTCCGCTGCTCGGCCGCCCACATCATCACCTTGCCGGAGGGCGTCAGCGCGGCGGAGACGGGCACGAGGCCGAGGGTCGTGACGGGCGTCCAGGCGGAGGGCGCGGCCGGCGGCACCAGCGCGAACAGGCCGTTGCTCGCCGCCTGGCAATCCCATTGCACCACCGCGCCGCCCTGGTCGCGCGACGCATTGTTGACGTTCAGGCAACGGCCCGAATGCACGGCGACGACCTCGTAGACGTAGCCCACCTTGCGCAGGGTCCACAGACCGCCGGCCGCCGTCGCGTTGCAGGGCTGCTGGACGATGCCGGCGCCATTCGTGGTGGAGCCGCCATCGACGGTGAGGCAGAAGTTGGTCTTGATGTTGCGGACCTGGTAGCCGGTCCCGGACGGCACGAAGCTCCACTCCATGTGGACGCCGCCGTCGCAGGGCCATTGGTCGATCTTCACCCCCGCTGCCGTTTGGGCGTTCGGCACCTCGACGCACATGGCGGAGTGGTTGGCGACGATCAGTCCGGTCGGCGCCGGCGGCAGATCGCCCGGCACGGTGGCTCCGCCGGCATTCGCCCCGGTCCCGCTCCCGGATCCGGTGCCTGCACCGGTGCCGCCTGCCGTCCCACCACCCGTATTGCCGCCCGTCGTACCGCTCCCCGCCGCCGGGGCATTGAACGTCTGGTTGCCCTGCCCGTGGCATCCCCACTGGATCAGGGTCGCGCCGCTCGCCTTGTCGGCATTGTTGATGTCGAGGCAAAGGCCGGAATAAGCCGTGACCAGGCGATAACCGCCGTTCTGTGCTTGCGCCGACCAGGTCTGCTGGGCCGAGTTGTTGCAGGTGAATTGCAGGATTCCGCCCCCCGGAGTCTTGGAGAGCTGCGAATCCATGCACTGGCCGGTGGCCTGGTTGACCAGGGTGAAGCCGTTGCCGAACGGCTTGATCTGCCAGGTCTGGGCCGGGCTGCCGGTGCAGGCTTGCTGCTGCAACTGCGTCGCGGGCGTCGTTGTCCCGCCCGGGACCGTCACGCACAGGCCGGAATGCGAGGCGACGAGCGGTCCCGCTCCACTGCGCGCGTTGACGTCGAGCGGACTGGTCGCGGTGCTGCCGAAAGTCTGATTCGCCGATCCGCTGCACGTCCACTGAATCAGCGTCGTACCGGCCGATTTATCGGCATTGAAGACGTCGAGGCAGAGGCCGGAATAGGCTGTGATCAGACGGTAGCCGCCGTTCTGAGCCGCGGCCGACCAGGTCTGCTGGGCCGAGCCGTTGCAGGTGTATTGCAGGATGCCGGTTCCCCTGTTCTTGGAGAGCTGCGAATCCATGCACTGGCCGGTGGCCTGGTTGACCAGGGTGAAGCCGTTGCCGAACGGCTTGATCTGCCAGGTCTGGGCCGGGCTCCCGGTACAAGCCTGCTGCTCGAGCTGCGTCGCGGGCGCCGTCGTCCCGCCCGGTAATCCCACGCACAATCCCGAATGGGAGGCGATGACCGGCCCTGTCCCCGACAGGGACAAGAAATTGAGATCCGCCCGCGCCGGCGCATTGACGACGACAAAGCAACCTATCGACAACCCGTAAATTATCAAATTTTTTATCAATTGGGTAAATTCTACTTTCATAGAGCGACCCTCTCGCGAAGCCGGCAGGTTGGCCGCACTCTCGTGAGAAACATCTAAATTTCCCTGAACCTCTGCGGCAACCGGCGGAATCGCCTAGGGACATGGAGTATTTCACCATGCCTAGCTACGGTGTTGACCCGTGTCGAAGCCGCACTCCGGTGGCTTGCTTCGTGAGACATTGGTAAATGTTTCGGCTCGATTCGATTGAGCACGGCATGGAATTTATCACCCAGGCATGACCCCACCGTCAGACCTGCCCGGATGATTGCCGGGCATGGCCGCTTCATCGTGCGCTGCCTCTCCGACACGGGCGGGACCGAAGGCATGCGGGGGCCACCGGCGGCGCGCGGCCGAGGTGGCACGGCCCGTGTCTCCTCCGACGGATCAGTCAAATGGAGACCGACCTGCGGACGGTGCAGGACTGGCTCCTCAGCCGCGAAAGGGGCGATTCCCAGTGTTCGATGGCGCCCTCTTCATGCGTGATACCAACGGTCGTAGACCGCCACCTTTGGTTTCTGTCTCGAATTGCCGCCACGAGAGTCCGGTCCAAGGTCCGGGACGTCTGGGCTTGGTATTGACGCTTCGAGACAGGTCGACGGCCTCGTCGATCTCGGGCCTTCCCGAGATCCAATCGATGCGTCGGCATCTGAGGCCGTTGGCATCCCGCTTCGCGGAAGAAATCCCGGTCGGCGCCTTGTCGGCGGGGAGGCTGGCCAAGCCGGATTTCCTCCGCATCGCGGTATATCAGTTGTACACCGGCTTCGCCGTCCCGTGCGGATCAAACTGTCTCGCGAGAGTCGGGGCGATTGCCATCCTGGATTGCGCGTGTCTATTTGATCGTTGAGCGGCCATCACGATGGCTACAGCGTCACACCGAACCGTGGCACCTTCGCGCGATCGTCGATCGCCCCTCCCCTCTCCCACATCTGGCAGCGATCCCGGGCAGGCCCGAGATTGCCTGGGAGTCTTCTCTCAAAAATAGACGCTTAAAATCAATAACTCGCGGTGGTTCCATCGTTCCATCGCGCCTCCTCCGAAGGCATCGCCCCCCTGGCGGCGAACCGGCAGCTCGCTGCGGGCTCCGTTCCTCCCCGGCAAGGGGGCGAACGCCTCTCCCCGGACAGTCCTGCCTCGCGCGAATCGGCCGGCGGGTGTAGCGTCGCGCCATCGCCGCGCGATCCGTCGGACAGCGGACGACACGAACGGGACGAGGAGGGCCGATGCCGGAGCCGATCACCCAGACGGAATACTGGAACGGCGATGTCGGCGCGCGCTGGGCCGCGATGCAGGCGGAGCTCGACCAGGTTTTCGCGCCCTTGACCGCGGCGCTCCTCGACGGTGCCGGCCTCCGGCCCGGCGAGCGGGTGCTCGATATCGGCTGCGGCTGCGGCGAGACCGCTCTTCTGGCGGCGGCCCGCACGGGGCCGGGCGGCACCGTGACGGCGGTGGACGTGTCCCGGCCGATGCTGGAGCGGGCCCGCGCCCGGCCGGCCGGTGGGTCGCCGATCGCCTGGATCGAGGCCGACGCCCAGACCCATCCCTTCGCACCGGAGCACGACGTCGCGCTGTCGCGGTTCGGGGTGATGTTCTTCGAGGAGTCGCGGACGGCCTTCGCCAATGTCCGGCGGGCCTTGCGGCCAGGCGGGCGCCTCGTCGTGCTGTGCTGGCGCGCCCTCGCCGAGAATGCGTGGGTGCACGTCCCGCGCGACGCCGTGCTGACGGTGCTGCCCGAGCCGGCCCCGTCGCCACCGGGCGGGCCGGGACCGTTCCGGTTCGCGGATGGCGAGGCGCTGGTCGATCTCCTGGGGCAGGCCGGCTTCACCGGTGCTGCCGTCGCGCCGATCGATCATCCCGTGGCGATCGGCGCCGATGCGGAGGCGGCCGCGCGCTTTGCCGCCACTGTCGGGCCGATCGCCGGGCTCCTGCGCGAGATCGAGGATCCGGCCCTGCGCGAGCGGGCGCTGGCGGCTATGCGGCAGGCGATGCCGGCGGAGCGGCCGGTGCGCCTCGGTGCCGCCTGCTGGCTCGCGACGGCGGTCCATCCAGGCTGACCGGGGCCGCCCGCGCGGCCCCGCCGGCCTCCGGCGATCAGAGCGTGCCGGCCAGCACCGCCACGCCTGCCACCGCCACGGCGGCCCCCGCGACCGGAAGCGCCCGGCCCCGGGCGATCCGGCCGGCGGCGAGCACGAGGCCGAGTCCGGCGAGGTGCAGGAGCGCGCTCGCCGCCAGGAAGCCGAGGCCGTAGGCGAGGCCGGAGGCGGTCTCGGGCATCTCGGCGCCGTGAGCGTCGCCGTGGACCACCGCGAAGGCCCCGACGAGGGCGAGCGCCGCCGCGAGCGGCAGGCCGGCCCCGAACGCCGCCGCGAGGCCGAAGGCCACCAGCGACAGGCCGATCCCGGTCTCGACGAAGGGCAGCGCGGTCCCGGCGGCGCCGAGCATCCCGCCGACAGCCATCATGCCCAGGAAGGCCAGCGGCACCGCCCAGAGCGCCCGCCCGCCCTGGGCCGCCGCCAGCAGACCGACCGCCACCATGGCGAGCAGGTGGTCCGCCCCACTGAACGGATGGGCGAAGCCGTGGGCAAGCCCGGCGGCCCCGCCATGGCCCGGATGCGCGAGCGCGGCCTGGGCTGAGAGGAGCAGCAGGGCGGCGGCGAGGCCGGCGTGACGACGCATCATACCAACGGTCGTTGGAAACGACCTTTGGTTCCGTTCGCGAATTTTCGCCAAGCCTCTGGCTTGGCATCGAAAATTTGAGATGGTTCATCGGCCCGATGCGTCAGCATCTTGGGCCGATGGTATCATGGGGAACTCCGTGGGAGGGGTGGCGACACCGTGAGGCAGGGCACCGCAGGCCGGGCACCCATCCGGAACGGCCGGGCCGCGGCGGCGGCCATGCGGCAAACCGAGTCGCGCCGGGGTCCCGGATGCGACGCCTCAATCCTGACATGCTGGCGCCGGAGATAGCCCCGGGCAAGGGCCGCATCGGACCCTGGCGCCGATTGGGGATGCGTCTGCCGCCCGCCGTTGATTTCCCTGCGTGAGCCACGCATGGTCGGCGGCATCGCAGAGCGGACCGAAGCATCCTCGAGCCGTCGTGGCAGCCCCGCGGCGGTGCCGGAACCAGAAGGCGAAGGAGAGACGGTGAAGCGCGCGCGGCTCGACACGGTCGGATCCCAGCAGTCGCCTCGCAGCCGGTCCGCCGATCCGGGCCGGGAGCCGCCCCTCGACCTCTCGGGCGGCGCCTCGCCGCGGGCCGACCGGCGCGACGTCAATTTGCGCTGGCTCGCCGCCTGCGTGCTCACCGGCATGACCGGTGCCGGCCTGATCGGCTCGGCGATCTGGGTCTCGCTCCAGGGCGAGGTCACCTTCGCGGAACTGCCGCAGGCGGTGACCATCGCGTCCCGCCCGGTCGCCAGCGAGGGCGGCACCAACCTCGCCCGCAAGGGCGACCGGCTGGTGCGCAACCCGATGGTGGCGCTCGCCAAGCAGAGCTTCAAGGCGCCCGTGACCCTGAGGGCCGGCGAACGCGAGATCATCAAGGTCCGGCCCTTCGTGCGGATCGCCACCGCGCTCTCGACCACCGCCGGCATGGCGGCGACCGACATCCCGGCCTTCGACCCGATGCGCTTCTTCGCCGATCCGGGCACCGACCGCGCGCCGGAGGCGCAAGCCACGGCGCCCGCGGATGCGCCGGATGCCGAGGTGTCGGTGGTCAAGCGCGACCTTGGCGACCTCGCGGTGCCGGCCGGCTCCCCGGCCCTCTCGGACGACGACGTGGCGGCGCAGATCGAGGAGGAGCGGCGGCTCGCCGCCGAGGCCGGGCGGCGCGCGGCGCTGCCCATCGCCCCGCAATTGATGCTCTCGCGCACCCTGCGCAGCATGACGGCCCTGCCGGGCCTCGACGGCGCCAGCGATTTCGGCGGGGCGTCCGGCCCGTTCAAGTCGATCGAGGTCCGGGTGATGCGCGAGAACGTCACCGACCTCGCCAAGATGGAGCGCGAGCGCGACGCGCCGCTGGTCGAGGAGCGCGACGTCGCGATCAAGCGCGGCGAGACCCTGGAGGGCGTGCTCAAGGCCAATGGCGGCCTCGACGAGCAGATCCGCCCGATCCTGGCGGCCCTCGGCACGCGGGTCCGCTCCGGCGCGGTCGGCGAAGGCCAGCAGATGCGGCTCCAGATCGGTCCGGGCCCCCGGACCGGCGACCCGCGCCAGCTCACCCGGGTGATCCTGTACGGCGAATCCGGCGTCGAGGCGATTGCCGCCATGAACGACCGCGGCGCCTTCGTGTCGGTGGCCCCGCCGGTGCCCGAGGGGGCGTCCCAGAAGCCCGCGCCCAAGTCGGAGGCCGAGGACGACGACGAGGGCGGCACCGGCGCCCGCCTCTATGCCAGCCTCTACGAGACGGCCGCGCGCCATGACCTGCCGCGCTCCACCGTCGAGGATCTGGTGCGGATCTTCGGCTACGATGTCGATTTCCAGCGCCGCGTCGCCCAGGGCGACGGGATCGAGTTGTTCTACACCTACGACGATGAATCCGGCGGCTCGTCCGAGCGGCCCGACATCCTCTTCGCCGCCCTCAACCTCGGCGGCGAAGCGCGGCGGATCTACCGGTTCCAGTCGCCCGACGACGGCAGCGTCGACTATCTCGACGAGGCCGGCCGCTCGCTCAAGAAATTCCTGCTGCGCAAGCCCGTCGCCGACGGCAACATGAGTTCCGGCTTCGGCTATCGCCGTCACCCGGTGCTCGGCTACGCCAAGCTCCATACCGGCGTCGACTGGTCGATTCGCATCGGCACGCCGATCTTCGCCGCCGGCAACGGCACCGTCATCAAGGCGGAGTGGGATTCCGGCTACGGTCGCCGGGTCGAGATCCAGCACGCCAACGGCTACGTCACCACCTACAACCACATGTCGCGGTTCGGCCGCGGCATCAGCGCCGGGGTGAAGGCCCGCCAGGGCCAGATCATCGGCTATGTCGGCTCGACCGGCCTCTCGACCGGCGCGCACCTGCATTACGAGGTGATCATCAACGGCCACTTCGTGGATCCGATGAAGATCCGCGTGCCCCGCGGCCGCGAGCTGGACGGACGGCTGCTCGCCGAGTTCCGCCGCCAGCGCGACCAGATCGACGGGCTGATCCAGAAATCCGGCGCACCGACGACCCTGGCGCAGCGCGAGGCGATGCGCTGAGGCAACTCGTCAGGTGATCCGGCCGATGATCGCCTCCCGGGCCGCCCGCGAGCCGCAGAGCCGCTTCTTCGCCCGCTCCAGCACTGCCGACGGCGCCTCGGCCGGGGTGCCGGATGCGAAGGGCGGGGCGGGCGCGTATTCCAGGGTGAGCTGGACCGTCTCGGCCTCCTCGCGCCCGAGCAACTCGGCCACCACCGCGAGCCCGAAATCAATCCCCGAGGTCACGCCGCCGGCGGTGATCAGGGTGCCGTCGCGAACCACCCGGTCCTGCACCGGCACGGCGCCGAAGCGGGCGAGGAAATCGTGCGCGTACCAGTGCGTCGTGGCCCGCTTGCCCGCCAGCAGCCCGGCCGCGCCGAGCACCAGCGCCCCGGTGCAGACCGAGGTGAGGTAGCGGACCTCGGCCGCGCGCGTCCGCACGAAGTCCAGCACCGCCTCGTCCTCAAGAAGCGCGTTCACCCCGCTGCCGCCCGGGATGCAAAGCACGTCGAGGGGCGGGCAGGTCTCGAAGGTCGTGGTCGGCACGAACGGGATCCCGGTGGCCGAGCGCACTGCCTCCCCGTCCTTCCAGATCAGGTGGACCGCGCTGTCCGGCACCGAGGCGAAGACCTCGTAGGGACCGGTGAGGTCGAGCTGCTGGACCTGCGGAAAGACGAGGATTCCGAAGCTGAGCGACAAGGGTGGGCCTCCCGGTGAGGCGTCAGGATCGTATGGGAGGGCGGTGGGTGGCAAGGGCGAAGGAGGATGAAGACGGTCGTGCGTCAGAGCGCGGTCCCGCTCCTCCCTGCCCGCACGTATCCCCGGGAGATCAGGCGGTCCTGCTGGCGGATGCGGCGCTCGGCCTCGCTGAGATCCGCGAGCGCGTCGGCGATCGCCCGGCGCAGGGCCAGGCCCGCATCGCCCCCGGCGGCCATGAGATAGGCCGCCGCGATCGTCTCGACGCCGGGCGCTCTCCCGTCCCATCGTTCCGCCGGCTCGTGACTCATGACCCATCCCCGCAACGGCGCCGGACTCGGCCGGCCCGCGTTAGAACATATCATGAACAAGCCACGGCCCGGCGGCCCGGTCAAGCTGTCTTCCCACTCGATCGTCCCAGCCGGACGGCGGCACAGGGCGTGGTGTCACATGGCGTGGTATCACATGGCGTGGTGTGGAGAACGGAGATGGCGGTGGTTCAGGGCGTCCAGGTCGCCGCGGGATCGCCGGCCCTGACCGGCGCCTCGACGTAGCGCCCCGTCTCCGGCACCGCCACCACGGCGAAGTCGCGGGCGAGCGCGTGCAGGGCCTGGCGCAGGCCCGGGCCGTGCAGGGGCCGGCCGTGGCCGGTCAGGGCCAACTCGGGTTCGAGCTGGGCGAGAACCTCGACCGAGCGCCCGGCGGCGTCCCAGTCGATGGTGAGGTAGCGCGGGGGGCCGTGCATCTCGGGCGCCTGGGTGGCGACGGCGTAGCCCGATTCCTGCGCCGTGGCGACGACAGCGTCCCCGGCGATCAGCGTCCGGTCGGCGGCGCGCCAGAGCGAGACATGGCCGGGGGAATGGCCCGGGGTGTGGATCCAGCGCCAGCCCGGCAGGGGCGGCACGCTGCCATCCTCCGGCAACAGGCGCAGGCGGGCGCCGACATCGACGGGACGGGTCGGAAACAGCGGCGAGAGCCGGGCGACGAGGCCGCCGCCGACGCCCGGATCCGGGGCCGGATAGGCGGCGCTGCCGTCGAGATAGGGCCGCTCCAGGGGATGCGCCCAGACCGGAACGTCCCAGACCTCCGCCAGGTCCTCGAGGGCCCCGACATGGTCGAAATGGCCGTGGGTGAGCACGATCGCGGCCGGGCGGGCCCCGGCGCCGAACCGGGCGGCGGCCGCCGCTTCGATGGCGGCGCGCGATCCCACGATCCCGGCATCGATGAGCACCCAGCCCCGGTCGCCGGCCCCCGGCCGGCCCAGATACGCGACGTTGACGATCGCGTGGCGCTGACAGGCGAGGTCCGGCCGCAGGGCATGGGTGCCGTCCGGACCGGCGGGTGCGTCGGCGACCGACTCGGGGCCGATCGGGATCTGCTGGGTCATGCCGGCACCTCGCGACGGGGATGTCCGGCTCAATGCTCCCAAGGAGTATCTGTTCCGCGTTCGCTCATGTCCGCGATCGCCCATGCGGCGCGATCGCCCATGCGGAAAGGCCCGCCGCCTCGGCCGAGGCGGCGGGCCTTCCTGACCGGCGATGGCCAGGGGGCGCTTCAGCGCTTGCCCAGCATCTCCATCGGCGTGCGGTAGGTCTCCCGCGCCGTGACGATCGAGACCGCCGCGATGCCGGCCGTGGCGGTGACGAAGGCGGCGACCGGGACCCAGCCGGTCGGGCCGTCGCCGAGGAGCGACGCGCTGATGACCGGGGCGAAGCCGCCCAGCGCGAAGCCGATCTGCGTGCCGATCGCCATGCCCGACAGGCGGACCTTGGTGTCGAACATCTCACCGTAGAGCGACGGCCACACCCCGTTGGCCGCGCTGTAGACCACGCCCGAGAGCAGGATGCCGAAGACGAAGATCAGGGGCAGGTTGCCCTGGCTGATCGCCCACATGTAGGGCCAGATCAGCGCGGCGGAGCCCAGCGCCCCGAAGATGAAGACCGGGCGGCGGCCGATCCGGTCGGCGAGCGCGGCGAAGGCCGGGATCGCGCCGAGCGCCACGACGTTGGCGAGGATCAGCACCGTCAGCATCGTCGGACGGTCGATCTTCATCGTGTTGACGGCATAGGACAGGGTGAAGACGCTGAAGATCGTGCTCACCACCGAGACCAGCGCCGCGAAGATCACCCGCAGCACGTCGTCCCACTGCTTGCGGAACAGCACCGCGACCGGCAGGCCCGCCGTCTCGTTCTCCTGCTCCTTCTCGAAGACCGGGGTCTCCGGCAGGGTGCGGCGGACCCAGAAGCCGACCGCGACCACGAGGGCGCTGAGGAAGAACGGGATGCGCCAGCCCCAGGACAGCATCTGCGCCTCGGGCATCTGGGTGATCGGCAGGAAGACCAGGGTCGCGAGGATCAGCCCGGCCTGGGTGCCGCTCAGGGTGAAGCTGGTGAAGAAGGCGCGCTTGTTGGCGGGCGCGTGTTCGAGGGTCATCGAGTTGGCGCCGGCCTGCTCGCCGGCGGCCGAGACGCCTTGCAGCAGGCGGGCGATGACGAGGAGGATCGGCGATAGGATGCCGATCTGGTCGTAGGTCGGCAGGCAGCCGATCATGAAGGTCGAGAGGCCCATCAGCAGCAGCGTGAAGGTGAGCACCTTCTTGCGGCCGAAGCGGTCGCCGATATGGCCGAGCGCCACCGCGCCGAGCGGGCGGGTGATGTAGGCGACGCCGAAGGTGGCGAACGACGCGATCGCCGCAGCTTGCGGGTTTCCGGCGGAGAAGAACAGCTTCGGGAAGATCAGCGCTGCGGCGGTGCCGTAGATGAAGAAGTCGTAATACTCGACCGCGCTGCCGATCCAGCTCGCGAGCGCGGCTTTCCTCGGGGTTCTCACGGCGTCGGTCTCGGTCTCGGCGAGCGACGCGGCGCTCGCCGGAACGGCAGTAGAGGTCATCGGGCGTTTCCTGTCGGAGGGAAGGACGGGCCCGTTGGGTCGGGCCGCATTCTTGAAGGATTGGGTCGCGGCGCAGGGCCGACGACCGGGGTCGGCTCAGGCCGTCTGGCCGAGCTCGGCGAAGTGACGCAGCATCCGCTCCGGATCCGGGGTCAGGCCGGTGATGAGGCGGAACGCCTCGACCGCCTGGAACACCGCCATGCCGCCGCCATCGAGGGTGCGGCAGCCGATCCGGCGTGCCTCGCGCAGGAGCGCGGTCTCGAGGGGGAAGTAGACGATCTCGGCGACGAACAGCCCGGGGTGGAGGTACTCGGCCGGCAGCGGCAGGCCCGGATACTTGTCCATGCCGGTCGGCGTGCAATGGACGAGGCCGTCGGCGGCCGCCACCTCGGCGGCGAGGTCGGTGCAGGCCCGCGCTCGGCCGACGCCGAAGCGCTCGCACAGGGAGGCGGCGACCGAGGCCGCCCGTGCCGGATCGATGTCGTTGAGGACGAGGTCTCGGACCCCGAGGGTGAGAAGCGCGTGGGCCACCGCGGCGCCGGCGCCGCCGGCGCCGAGCTGCACCACGCGGTTCAGCGCGACATCCGGCAGGCCGCGCCGGAACGCCTCGGCGAAGCCCCACCAGTCGGTGTTGTGGCCGACGCGCTTGCCGTCGCGCAGGACGACGGTGTTGACGGCGCCGAGCGCGGCCGCGTCGGGCGACAGCGCGTCGAGATGGGCGAGCACCGCCTGCTTGCACGGATGGGTGATGTTGAGGCCGGAGAATCCCATCCGCTCGGCCGCGGTGAGCAGCTCCGGCAGCGCATCGGCGCCCAAGGCCAGCTTTTCCAGGTCGATCTTCTGGTAGAGGAGGCGCAGGCCCTGCGCGTCGCCCTCGTGCTCGTGCATCGCCGGGGTGCGGGACGCCTGGATGCCGTTGCCGATCAGGCCGGCCAGCACGGATGTGGGGTTCGCGCCCATCGGCGGGCTCCTCTCGAACGTTCCTCGGATGGCGCGATTGCGACGCGCTTGAATCGAATTGTACTAACCGGTACGTTCATGTCAAGCGCCAAAGGCGGGAGGCCGGACGGTCCCCGCGTCGGGCTCGACGGAGCCGGCCCCGTTTGCGATGAGAGCCGGCGGACGAGCGGAGGGGAGAACGCGATGAGGAAGGCGATCGCCACGGTGTCGCTGAGCGGCACGCTGATCGAGAAGCTGGAGGCGATCGCGGCGGCGCGGTTCGACGGGGTCGAGATCTTCGAGAACGACCTTCTGTTCCATACCGGCTCGGCCCGCGACGTGCGCCGCTACGCCTCCGATCTCGGTCTCTCGATCGACCTGTTCCAGCCGTTTCGCGATTTCGAGGGCGTGTCGGACGAGCAGCTGAAGCGCAACCTCGACCGGGCCGAGCGCAAGTTCGACCTGATGGAGGAACTCGGCGCGCCGCTGATCCTGGTCTGCTCGAATGTCGGCACCGAGGTGTCGGACGACGACGCGCGGATGGCCGACCAGCTCTACCGGCTCGCCGAGCGGGCGGCGAAGCGCGGCCTGAAGATCGGCTTCGAAGCCCTGTCCTGGGGCACCCGGGTCCGCACCTTCGACCGGGCCTGGGGCATCGTCGAGCGGGCGAACCACCCGCATCTCGGCCTGATCCTCGACAGTTTCCACACCCTCGCCCTCCCCGACGACTGGTCGGGCATCGCCAGCCTGCCGGGCCAGCGGGTGTTCTTCGTCCAGTTGGCGGACGCGCCGCGCATCGGCATGAACCCGCTGACCTTGAGCCGCCACTTCCGCTGCCTGCCGGGCCAGGGCGATCTCGACGTGCCGGGCTTCCTCCAGGCGGTGCTCGCCTGCGGCTATACCGGCACGATCTCGCTCGAGATCTTCAACGACGACATGCGGGCTGCGCCGCCGCGCCAGACCGCCGCCGACGGCCACCGTTCGCTGCTCTTCCTGGAGGAGCGGGTGCGGCGCACCGAGGAGGCGGCGGCGCAAGCTCCCTCCCCGGCCCGCCGCCCCCGCCGCCGGGTCGAGCTGTTCGATCCGCCGCTGCCGCCGGCCATCGCCGGCCACCGCTTCATCGAGGTGGCGGTGGACGAGCGCTGCGAGGGGGGGCTGGCGCGCCTCCTCGGCCAGCTCGGCTTCACCCGGCTGGGGCACCACCGCAGCAAGGCGGTGACGCTCTACGGCCAGGGCGAGATCCGCATCGTGCTCAACCGCGAGCCGGATTCCTTCGCCTCATCCTATTTCCTGATGCACGGCCCCTCGGTCTGCGCCCAGGCCATCGCCACCGACGACGCGCTCGCGGCCCTCGGCCGGGCCGAAAGCTATGGCGCCGCCCGGTTCGGCGGCCGGATCGGGCCGGACGAAAACACCTTCCCGTCGATCCGCGCGCCGGATGGCAGCCTGATCATCCTCACCGACCCGCAGACCGGCGGCGATTTCGAGCGCGACTTCGTGATGGACGGTGCGGCCGAGCCCACGGGCCTGCTCACCCGCGTCGACCACGTGGCGCAGGCCCTGCCGGACGGCCAGCTCGATTCCTGGGTGCTGTTCTACCGCGCGGTGCTCGGCCTCGAGCCGGAGGACGTGGTGGTCCTGCCCGACCCGTATGGGCTGGTGCGCAGCAAGGCGATGTCGAATGCCGAGCGCACCCTGCGGATCCCGCTCAACATCTCGGAGAGCCGCAACACCGCCACCGCCCGCCTGGTGACGAACTTCGCGGGCGCGGGCGTGCACCATATCGCGCTGTCCACCGACGACATCTTCGCGGCGGCCGAGGCGCTCAAGGCCGCCGGTGCGACCTTGCTGCCGATCCCGGCCAATTACTACGACGACGTGGCGGCCCGCTTCGGCCTCGACGATGCGCTCATCGCCCGGATGCAGAGCTTGAGCATCCTCTACGACCGGGTCGGCGAGGGCGAATTCCTCCAGCTCTACACGACGCCGTTCGAGGAGCGGTTCTACTTCGAGATCGTGCAGCGCAAGGGCGGCTACGACCTGTACGGGGCGCCGAACGCCCCGGTGCGGATGGCGGCCCTGGCGGCGTTGCGGGGCCCGAACCTGTCGCAGGTGCTGCGGTAGGTGTGTGGGAGGGGCGGGCACGCCGCCCCTCTGGTCCGGATCGCACGGGCAGACGTCTTCTCGATCGGCGCGACGACATTGAGAACCTCCTGGTCATTCCGGGATCCGCTGCGCGGCCCCGGAATGACCAGGAGGGCGACACATCCGTCGCGTATTCGTGGTCAACAGAGTTTCCAAGCAAAAAGCCACCGGAAGCACGGCGTCCGAGGGGTTTTGTCAAGCCGAAATCGAAGCTTATAAACTGCGACGCGGAAGAAATCCCGGTCTGCGGCGAGAGCGCTTCACGATCGCGGTGCAATCGCGAAGCTTCTCTCGCTGTTTGATTTGACCAAATTGTCTACGACGAACCGGTATCCACTTCGTCGGACGATGCTCTAGTCGTCGGGGTGGCTGGCCAGGCCGGATTTCCTCCGCGCCGCGGCATGTTACTTCTTCTCGTCCGCCTTCGGCGCCGCCGCGGTCTTCTCGATCTTGGCACTCTCGCGCAGCTTGGTGATGATGTCCTGCTGCGTCTTGCGGGTGAGGTAGGCTTCGACCTGCTCCTTCATCTCGTCGAAGCTCGGCACCGGCTTGGTGCGCTTCTCCTCGACCTTGATGACGTGCCAGCCGAACTGGGTCTTGACCGGGTCGGAGATCTTGCCCGCCTCGAGCTTGAACGCCGCGTCGGCGAAGGGCGCGACCATCCGCTCCTTGGTGAACCAGCCGAGATCGCCGCCCTCGGCCTTCGAGCCGGGATCCTTCGAGGTCTCGGCCGCGACCTTGGCGAAGTCCTCGCCGCCCTTCAGGCGCGCGGCGATCTTCTTGGCCTCGGCCTCGTTGTCGACGAGGATGTGGCGGGCATGCACCTCCTCCTCCGGCTTCATCGCCTTGACGGTCTCGTCGTAGAGCGCCCGCTCGGCCTGCGGCGTCACCGCCTTCTTGGCCTCGCGCTCCAGGTACTCGTCGAGGAGGAGCTTGTCGCGGAAATAGGCGAGCTTGCGGACGAAGTCCGGGTTGTCGCCGATCTTGGCCTTCTCGGCCGCCTGGGCGCCGATCTTCAGGTCGACCATGTAATCGACGAGGAGGTTCTTCTTCTGGGCGTCGTCGACGCCGGGCAGCGACAGGGCCGGGTCGTCGGCTGCGACCGCGAGGTCGCCGGCGGTGATGGTCGCGCCGTTGACCTTGGCGACGACCGTGTCGGGCGACGGGGCGGGCGTGGCCGCAGGCGCCGGCTGCTGGGCGAGCGCCGCGCCCGGTACCAGTCCAGGCAAGATCAGCCCGAGGGCGAGCGCGCCGTTGCGCCAGAGGGGAGAGAGGGTCGGCATGGCGTGATCCTTGGGGCCCGTGCGCGATGTCGGTTCGAGACCGGCGGACAGGTGGCAAAGATCGGCGAACAAGACAAGCGGTGCGCGCGCCACAGCGGCAGGGCCGCTGCCACGATCACGGAGTCCCCGCGGATGCCGTGATCCGCGGGGATGCCGGAGCGCGTCAGGGCTCAGTAGCCGGTCGAGGCGACCTCGACCCGGTCGCCGCGGCGGGCGAAGGCGACCGAGGCGGCGGCGCCGTCCTGGGTGCCGGGCACCGAGAAGCTGACGACCTGGCCGGAGCCGAGGGTGGTGATGACGCGCAGCGGGGTCGCCGCCGCGGCGTCGGACGGGGCCAGGGTCGCGACGACGCGCAGGCCGTCCTTCTCGACGGTGTAGTAGGCCGAGCCGCGCACCGGGCCGAGATCGAGGCTGTGGGCTTGGCGCGGGTTCAGTTCGGAGGCGCCGGCCGCCGTCGCGAGAACGACGCCGAGGGTGGTGAGAGAGAGGAGACGCATCGGTGGTCCAGGTGTTCTGTCCGGGGCGAGGAACGCATCCGGAAAGCCGGGATCTGCCGGGAGACAGGAGTAAAACATTCGCCATGGTGCGACGCAATAGAAACATATTGCATTGCACCATCGTGCGTCTACGCTCGCGCGCCTGCATTCTTGCTCATGATTGGCGCGCCGACCGCGGGGCGGCCCGGACTGCCCGTTCCGTGTCGGCACCGGCCTCCCGTGACCTGGGGGCCGCCCTGCCCTACCTGCTCCGTGCCCCTCGCCTCAACGCTTTCCGATTGATCGCTTCGCGATGCGGAAAGCGGCGTCGCTCAGGTGCCGCGCGGGCTGGTCATACGCTGTCGGGAAACAATCTTCCGGACAGCGTATCCTTCGGTCGATCCGCGCCGCCTGCCGTCGCCGACCCGGAGCCCGGACGGTCGTGGTCAGCCCTCCATGAGAAGCCCGCCATGAGCACCTACCGTTTCGACAGGCTCCTGAGCCCCCGCTCGGTGGCGCTGGTGGGCGCGAGCGCCCGGCCGAACGCCTTCGGCGCCGCGATCCTGCGCAATCTGCGCGAGGCGGGCTTTGCCGGCCCGATCTGGCCGGTGAACCCCCGCCACGACCATGTCGACGGGGTGCAGGCTTTCGCCGACCTCGCCGACCTGCCCGAGCCCGCCGACCTCGTGGTGATCGTCACCCCGCCGGAGACCGTGCCGGAGGTGGTGGCGGCGGCGGGCCGCCGGGGCTGCGGTGCGGCCGTCATCATCACCACCGGCCTCGGCAGCGGGCCGGGTTCGCTGGCGGAGGCCGCGCGGGCGGCGGCGCGGCGGCATTCCCTGCGCCTCGTCGGGCCCGACAGCATGGGGCTGGCGGTACCGCGGGCCGCCCTCAATGCCAGCCTGCTCGCCCGGGCGCCGCTCCCCGGCGACCTGGCGCTGATCTCGCAGTCGCGCACGGTGGCGGCCGGCATCGTCGCCTGGGCGCAGGCGCGCGGCACCGGCTTCTCGGGCATCGTCTCCCTCGGCAACGCGATCGACGTCGACATCGCCGATTGCCTCGACCACTTCGCCACCGACCTCCGCACCCGGGCGATCCTGCTCTCGATCGACAGCGTCTCCGACGCGCCGAAATTCGTGTCGGCGGCGCGGGCCGCCGCGCGGGCAAAGCCCGTGGTGGTGCTGCGCTCCGGCCGGCACGACGCCGCCCGGGCGGCGGACGGCCGGCAAGCCACACCGCAAGCCAGCCCGCAAGCCAGCCATACGGGGATCACCCATACGGGGATCCTGGCCCGCACCGACGCGGTCTACGACGCCGCCTTCCGGCGCGCCGGCCTGTTGCGGGTGCAGGACCTCGACGAGATGTTTTCGGTGGTCGAGACCCTGGGGCGCCAGCGCCCCTTCCCGGGCCGGCGCCTCGCCATCCTGGCCAATGGCCGCGGCGTCGGGGCCATCGCGGTCGACCGGCTCATCGATCTCGGCGGCACCCTGGCGGGCCTGTCGGAGGAGACGCGGGGGCGGCTCGCGGCGGCTTTGCCGGGCACGAATCCGGCAGCCTGGCGCAACCCGGTCGATATCGGCGCCGATGCCGACGGGCCGCGCTACGCCGCCGCCCTGGAGGCCCTGATCGCCGACCGCGATAACGATGCCGTCCTGGTCATCAACGTGCCCACCGCCCTCTCGGGCGGCGAGGCGGTGGCGAGCGCGATCGTCGAGGCGGTGAAGACCGGCCGCAAGGGCAGCTTTCGCGCCCGACCGGTCTTCGCCGTCACGGTCGGCGACGAGGCGGCGGGCGAGATCCTGAGCCAGGCCGGCATCCCGCGCTTCGCCACCGATGCCGACGCCGTCGAGGGCTTCACCCATCTGGTGCGCTACCGCGAGGCGCAGGACGACCTCACCACCACCCCGGCGATGCTGCCCGCCGACCTGGTCCCGGATCCCGGCGCCGCCCGGATGATCGTCGATCACGTGCTGGCCGAGGGGCGGACCTGGCTCGACCCGCGCGAGATGGCGGACCTGCTCGCCGCCTACGGCATCCCGGCCCAGCCGGTGACGCTGGCCGCCGATGCCGATGCGGCGGCGGAGGCGGCCTGGCCGATCATCGCGGCGGGCGGGACGGTGGCGCTCAAGCTCGTCTCGCCGGACGTGGTGCACAAGTCCGATGTCGGCGGCGTGCGGCTGGGGCTCTCCAGCGAGGCGGCGGTGCGGGAGGCCGCGGCCGAGATGCGGGCCCGGGTGGCGCGGGAGCGGCCCGCCATCCGGGTCACCGGCTTCGTCGTCCAGGCGATGCTGCGCCGGACGCAGGCCCGCGAGCTGATCGCCGGCCTCGCCGACGATCCGGTCTTCGGCCCCGTCGTGGTGTTCGGCCGCGGCGGCACGGCCGTCGAGGTGATCGACGACCGGGCGCTGGCGCTCCCGCCCCTCGACCGGCGGCTGGCCGCCGACCTGATCGGCCGGACCCGGGTCGCGCGCCGGCTCAAAGCCTATCGCGACGTCGCGGCGGCGGACGAGGCGGCGGTGGCCCTGGTGCTGGTCAAGCTCGGCCAGCTCGCCGCCGACCTGCCGGAATTGCGCGAACTCGACATCAACCCGCTGCTCGCCGATTGCGACGGCGTCATCGCCCTCGATGCCCGTGCGGCGGTTGCGCCGTTGCCGCCTGAGCGCCGGCGCGACGCGGGCGCCGGCCCGAGCCATGCCCGCTTCGCCGTGCGGCCCTATCCGGCGGCCTGGGAGCGCCACATCACCCTCGACGGCCAGGCGATCCTGGTGCGGCCGGTGCGGGCCGAGGACGAGGGGCTGTTCGAGGCGTTCTTCCGGCGGGTCAGTGCCGAGGACCTGCGCCTGCGCTTCTTCGCCCCGGTGCGCGACTTCAGCCACGCCTTCCTGGCCCGCCTGACCCAGCTCGACTACGCCCGCGCCATCGCCTTCGTGGCGATCGAGGAGGCGACCGGCACGATGATGGGGGCGGTGCGCCTTCATGCCGACGCCAACCACGAGGCCGGCGAATACGCGATCCTGGTCCGCTCCGACCTCAAGGGCCTCGGCCTCGGCTGGGCGCTGATGGGGCTGATGCTCGACTGGGCCCGGGCCGAGGGCCTGCGCCATGTCGAGGGGCAGGTCTTGCGCGAGAACACCACCATGCTGGCGATGTGCCGCAAGCTCGGCTTTGCGGTAAGGACGGATCCCTCCGACCCCGACCTGATGCTGGTGCGGCGCGCCCTGTCGGAGGAGAGCGCCGCGCCCGAATCCTGACGCCACCCATGCGCGACACCCATCCCCTCGACATTGCCGGCGGCCTGCTGCTCACCGCCGCCGCGGGCTACGTCGATGCCGTCGGCTTCCTGCGGCTCGACGGGCTCTACACCTCGTTCATGAGCGGCAACTCGACCCAGTTCGCGGTCTCGCTGTCGCAGGTCGGCCATCCGGTCGCCTGGGAGATCGGCCATCTGTTCCTGTGCTTCCTCACCGGGGGCTTCTGCGGCAGCCTGGTGTCGCTGCGCTTGCCGGGGCGCTGGGGGCCGGCCGCGGTCCTCGGCGTCGAGGCAGCGCTTCTCGTCGTCGCGCTCTCGTTCGCGTTCAGCCCGGCGCAAGGCCCGGTGGCGCCCATCCTCGCCGCCGCCATGGGGGCGCAGAACGCGGCGCTCCGCCGCAGCGCGGGCTTCCGCCCCGGCGTCACCTTCGTGACCGGCACCCTGTTCAGCCTCAGCCACACCCTGGCGCAAGCCGCGACGCGGCAGGGCTGGGCCTTCGGCTGGGTGCCGGATGCCTGCACCTGGCTGGCCCTGGTCTGCGGGGCGGTGGCGGGCGGCTTCGCCTACCGGGGCTACGGGCTGGAGGCGCTGGTGATCCCGGTGACCGGGGTCGGGCTGGTCCTGGCCCTCGCGATCGGACGGGCGGTGCGGCCGAGGGCGGCGGCGTGAGCGACGGACCGCCCGCGCCGCCGCCCGGCGACTTCGTCCATCTCCGGCGCGATCCCGCCAGCGGCGTCGAGGCGGTGACGGCGCGGTTCCTCGGCCATGCCTACGACATGCACCACCACGACGAGTGGCTGGTCGGCGTCACTCACGCGGGCATCCAGGATTTCTACTGCCGCAGGGCGCGCCGGCAGAGCGTCGCCGGGCAGGTGATCCTGATCGAGCCCGGCGAACGCCACGACGGGCAGGCCGTGCGGGAGCCGGGCTTCCGCTACAGCATGCTCTACCTGCCGCAGGACTGGCTGCGGGGCGCGATGGGCGGCAGCGACGCGAGACTGGGCTTTCGCCGCACGCTCGCCGACGACCGGCATCTCGGCGGGGCGGTCGCCCGGGCGTGCCGCGCCGTGTTCGATGCCGCCTCGCCCCTTGGGACCGATGCGGCCCTGGATGACCTCGCCGGGCATCTGCGCCGCCATCTCGGCGCCCGGGCCTCCACGCCCCCGCCCGACGGCGATCCGGTCGTCGCCGAACGGGCGATGGATTTCATCCGGGCGCAGGCCGCGACGCCTTTCGGCCTCGACGCCCTGGCGCGGGCGGCCGGGGCCGCCGACCGGTTCCAGCTCGCCCGCGCCTTCCGCCGCCGCTTCGGCACCTCGCCCCATGCCTGCCTGGTCGAGATCCGGCTGGCCCGGGCCCGGGCGCTGCTGCGCGCCGGGACGCCGCCGGCCGAGGCCGCACTCGCCGCCGGCTTCTCCGACCAGAGCCATCTCGGCCGCTGGTTCCGCCGCGCCTACGGCCTCACCCCGGCGGCCTACCGGAGCGGGCGCACGAACGTTCCAGACGCCGGCCTCGCGCTCGATTAGCCCTGGCGGCGAGCCGCGAGGGAGCTTGTTCACAATGTTCGACACCAAGGTGGCCATCCTGGTCCGCGACGACCTGGCCGTGTGGCAGAAGCTGAACGTGACCGCCTTCCTGGCGACCGGCATCGCCGGCGCCGTGCCCGAGGCCATGGGCGAGCCCTACCGGGATGCGGCCGGGCGCTCGCATGCCCGCCTGCTCGGCCAGCCGATGCTGATCTTCGCCGCGACCGCCGAGATGCTCCAGCGCGCCTGGCAGCAGGCGATCCAGCGCGATCTCATCCGCAGCGCCTATGTCCGGGCGATGTTCGAGACCGGCCACGATGCCGCCAACCGCGCGGTGTTCGCCCGTGAGCCCGCCGACGCGCCGGACCTCGTCGGCCTCGCCCTCTACGGCCCGAAGAAGGACGTCGACAAGGCGACAAAGGGGGCAGTGCTGCATCCGTGAGGGCCGGGGCTGTTCCGGGCACACTGGTTGAAGATCGCGGGCGCCCCGTCTTCTCCCCGGACCGTCGCATCGCGCCGGCTTGCGACCCCACTCCCGCAATCAGACTTCGGCGATGATGGGGGAGTCAAAGTTTACAAAAATCCGAAAGGATGCCCTATTCCTTCAAATGGTCGAGGGGCAGCGCCGTGGTGTACTTCACCTGATCCAGCGCGAAGCTCGACCGGATCTTCGCCACGCCGGGAATCCGGGTGAGGTGATCGACGATCAGCCGCTGGTACTGGGCGAGATCCTCGACCACGACGCGCAGCATGTAGTCGGCCTCGCCGCTCATCAGGTAGCATTCCATCACCTCCGGCCGGTGGCGGATGGCGTCGGAGAACGCCTGGAGGGCGGCCTGGGTCTGCTTCTCCAGCGAGACGTGGACGAAGACGTTGACGTGGAGGCCGAGCGCCTGCGGGTCGGCCACCGCGACGCAGCGCCGGATGATGCCGCGGGCCTTGAGATCGGCGACCCGGCGCCAGCATGGCGAGGTCGAGAGGCCGACCGCCTCGGCGAGGTCGCCGATGCCGATCTCGCTGTCCTGCTGCAAATGCTCGAGGATGCGGATCGAGGCCGGGTCGAGGTCGACGGGTCTGGCCGGCACGCTTTTGTCTCCCGGCAGGCGAAAGGCGGTCTGACCCTGCGCCGCAGCAGACTTGCGTTGGCAGGCCACCGCTTCGTCCGCTTCGGTTCCTGTTTGATCGCAGATTTTTGCCGCCGAACCGGTGACCACTTCGGCGAAATCGGCTTAGCACGTCTCAGGCGGCCGGCGCAGCCTGATCGTTCCACAGCCACGCCGCCCCGCGCACCCCCGAGGCGTCGCCGTGGCGGCTCGGCCGGATCGGCGTGGCGAAGCCGCCGCCGAAGATGTGGGGGGCGACGCGCGCCGGGAGGGCCTCGTAGATCTCCGGGATCGTCGAGAGGCCGCCGCCGAGCACGATCACGTCCGGGTCGAGGAGGTTGACGACACCCGCGAGGCCGCGCCCGAGCCGGTCGAGCCAGACCGCGAAGGTCTCCCGCGCCGCATCGTCGCCCCGGCGCATCGCCGCGACGATCGCCTCGCCGGTCATTGTCCGGCTGGTGCGGCGGGCATGGTCGGCGGCCAGTCCCGGCCCCGAGAGCCAGGTCTCGAGGCAGCCATGCCGGCCGCAATAGCAGGCCGGGCCCGGGCGCTCGTCGTCGCGGGGGGCGGGCAGCGGGTTGTGGCCCCATTCGCCGGCGATGCGCTGGCGCCCGGACAGGGCCCGGCCCGCGAGCGCGATGCCGGAGCCCACGCCGGTGCCGAGGATCACCGCCCAGACGACCGCGGCCCCCTGCCCCGCCCCGTCGACGGCCTCGGAGACCGCCAGGCAATTGGCGTCGTTCTCCAGCCGCACCGGGCGGGCGAGGCGTGTCGCGAGGTCGTCGCCGACCGGCCGGCCGTTGAGCCAGGTCGAGTTGGCGTTCTTGACGAGGCCGGTCTCCGGCACCAGCGCGCCGGGAATGCCGATCCCGACGGTGCCGGTGCCGCCGGCCTCGCTCTCCAGCGCGGCGACGAGGGCCGCGATGGCCCGGAGCGAGGCGTCGTAATCGCCCCGCGGGGTCGCGATCCGCCGCTCGGCCAGGACCCGGCCGCCGGGATCGAGGGCGATCCCGGCGATCTTGGTGCCGCCGAGATCGATGCCGATGCGCAAGGCGCTCATCCGGCTCAAGGCGCGACCGGAACCGGCTTCTCGTCGGCGATCTCGGTGCCGATGGCGAGGGGATTGGCCATCACCTCGCGCAGCTTGACCGGATCGAGTTCGCCCTCCCAGCGGCTGACCACCACGCAGGCGACGCCGTTGCCGACGAGGTTGGTGAGGGCCCGGCATTCCGACATGAACTTGTCGATGCCGAGGATCAGCGCCATCGCGGCCACCGGGACCGGGTTGCCCGGGATGGCGGCCAGCGTGGCGGCGAGCGTGATGAAGCCGGCGCCGGTGACGCCCGAGGCCCCCTTTGAGGTCAGCATCGCGACCGCGATGATGGTGGCGTATTGCCCGAAGCTGAGATCCGCCCCCACGGCCTGGGCCAGGAACAGCGTCGCCAGCGTCATGTAGATGTTGGTGCCGTCGAGGTTGAACGAGTAGCCGGTCGGGATGACGAGGCCGACCACCGAGTCCGAGGCGCCCAGCCGCTTCATCTTCTGCATCATGTGCGGCAGCACCGTCTCGGACGAGGAGGTGCCGAGCACGATCAGCAGTTCGTCCTTGATGTAGGCCAGGAACTTGAGGATCGAGAAGCCTGAGAAGCGGGCGATCGATCCGAGCACCACCAGCACGAAGAGCAGGCTGGTGAGGTAGAAGGTGGCGACGAGGCCCGCGAGGTTGCCGAGCTTGCCGATGCCGTACTGGCCGATCGTGTAGGCCATGGCGCCGAAGGCACCGATCGGCGCGAGCTTCACGATCATGCCGATGATGCGGAAGAAGATCTCGCCCGCCGCCTCGATGGCGTGGATCGCCGGCTTGCCGCGCTCGCCGAGGCCCGTGATGACGACGCCGGTCAGCACCGCGATCAGCAGGATCTGGAGCAGGTCGCCGCCCGCGAAGGCGTCGAAGTAGCTCTTGGGGATGATCGCCATGATGTGGGCGATGGTGGAATCGGCCTGGGCCTTGCTGACGTAGCCGGCCACCGCCTTGGCGTCGAGCTGCTCCGCCGTGGCGCCGAAGCCGGCGCCCGGCTGGACGATCTCGCCGACGATGACGCCGATGACGAGGGCGAGCGAGGACACCACCTCGAAATAGACCAGCGCCTTGAGGCCGACGCGGCCGACCTTCTTCAGGTCGCCGATCGACGCGATGCCGTGCACGATGGTGCAGAAGATGATCGGTGCGATCATCATCTTGATGAGCGCGATGAAGGCGTCGCCGAGCCACTTCATCGCCTTGGCGGTATCGGGCGCCGCATAGCCGAGCAGCACGCCGAGGGCGATGGCGATCAGAACCTGGATGTAGAGCACCTTGTACCAGGGCTGCGAGGAGCCCGGTGCCGTTGCGGACGGCGTGGTGTGTTGCATGATCGTTCTCTCCCCACGGGGCCGGCCGCCCTGGGATCGACCGTCGCGGCATGGCCTTCACCGCGTGCTTGATCCGGGACTCCCTCACGGCCGGGACAGTGTAGGAAGTCGGGATTGGTCGTTCCTAGCGGAAAATGACCCGAAGCTCCGGCCGCCGCGATGCCGGCCTCCGGGTTCGGTAACGCGGCATGCCGCGCAGGGGGCCTGTCGTCAACGGCCCCGCGGCCCGTTTCGGCCGCCTGTCACGAATTGGCAGCGCTTGTAATCCCGCGATCCGCGAGAATCGGCGTGCGGGCGCGCGATGCGCGCGGTCTGGCCGCGATCCCTCCCCAGGCTGCCCTGCGGCAGGCGTGAGTCCAACTGGCCTGATTGATCCGGACCGGCCTGCCGGGTGCGGGCTGGGCGCGGCCTCCGGTCCGGTCCCGGATGGTTACGTGGCGGCCCGCTCGGTCCGCGGGGGCATTCCGCGCGCCAGCCCGCCTCCACGCGAGGGCCGGCCTCGGATTCCGGCGGCGGCCGGCATCGCCCCGATCCTGCGCCCGCGCCTCGCGGCGCGGACGGTGGCGCGAGCCGGTCTCACGGGGTCGGCTGGGTCCGGCGCGGGCGCACGGTCCAGCGTTCAAAGGCCGGCGTGCCGTCGTCGCGGGCCGCATCCCCGCCCGGCACCGCGGCGCCCAGCGCCTGGGACAGGCTCTCGATCACGTCGTCGATGCGGGCATCAGGGTGGGGC
>NZ_LABX01000270.1 GCF_001043915.1 Methylobacterium aquaticum
GGACGACGCATCATCGTTGCCTGCACGCGCATGATGATGACGATGGTGCGCGTGGGGCTCTGACGCCTTGAGGGCAACCCCCAAGTGGTCGGCGGCGGCATGCCGCATCATCGTGCATGGCACTGCCGGGGCGATGGCAACCGCCACCGCCAGAATGGCGAACACCACTGCGCGAAGACGTGCCAAGGACCGTGTGACCCTATGCGAACTCGGTGCGACCATCGCACGGATGGACTGGACCGGCAACGCACGAACACCTTAATTTAAGATGAGCTCGGATTGGTCCGCGTTGCTGTTGGAAATCGGCCACAGGTCGTACTCGCGCGGCGGACGACAGACGTCCGGCCTTCGGCTGGGCTTTATCTTGACGCGGTTCTCGGCGACCCGCGACGTGGCCATTTCACGCCGCGCGCGAGTGCTTGCGCCTGCGGCCTGGGCGGCTGGCAACGGCAAGGATCTCGCCGGAGTGCCACCGGAGTGCCAGGGAGGTTGGCGGATCAATGGAGCGCCGACACCTCTGGCAGAAAGCCGCCCTTTCCTGAAGCCGATTGCAAGGGGGTTGTCTGCTGGGAGCCCGCCTACGAAGCTCGGTGCCGCCCAAGCTCAAGACGTAGCAAGCGCGGCATCAGGCACGCGAGCCTGGATACAAGGGCAACAGGCGGCCCTTCCTTGTATGGAGCGCCACGAAGGAGCCGCGGGAAGCAGGCCGAACGGCCGAGGCATGTTCGAACCCAACTCGCAACGCCCCGTGACGCCGCCCAGCCGCTCCCGACCTTCTGCCGCGTCCGTGGTTGCTTTCGGTGGCAGGGAGAAGCGGTTCGGCGGGTCCACCTGGTCCGGACGTACTCGGATGCCAGCTAATTCTTGCGCGCCGACGCGAACGAACGCAACAGACGCTCACCCTCAATCCGTTCGCAAACCCGCGAGAAGTCGCGCCGCACGCGGTGGATTTCGTTGACGCTATTGCACTAGTCGGGGCATTTTCCCGCCTAGTCTTTGGCCCGATGCTGATTGAAGGATAGACTATTTTATTTATCCTTCCGGATCTTGGCCTGGATTTCGCGCAGACTCTTCTCGTTTTCGTCCTTCGTCTTCCGAGCTTCCTTCACGACCGTCTCGTCCTTGGAGTGCTTGATGGCGGCCTCGGACATGTCCACCGCCCCCTGGTGGTGAGCCGCCATGCCCTTCATCCAAGCCAGATCGGGGTCGGGATCCATCATTCCCTGCATCATCGCCTTGTTCATCTTTTCCATGGCCTCCATGGAGCCCTTCTGCAGAGGCCCCATGTTCTTCATGTCCAGACCGGGCATGGACGCGCCATGGCTGCCTTGGGCAAGCAACGGAGTTGCGCCGGAAGCCATGATTGCCATGGCAAGGAGTGCAGTACTCACAGCCTTCATTCGAGCCTCTCTCTTCGCTTACTCTACTGGGGTATAATAGGTTGGAATGGGTCGGGTTCGCCGTTCCGTCGCGCTTTATTCCTACGGTCCGGGTCCCTGCTGAGCCCGATCTCATCCGATGCCCAGCCGGACGGCGTGCCTGGCTGACCACCCGCGCAAGGCAGCCGCGGTCCGGGGCGATGCTATGGGACCGCTGCGC
>NZ_LABX01000271.1 GCF_001043915.1 Methylobacterium aquaticum
CTAGGGTCAAAACCCATTCAAGGTATTGCAATGATGAATGAAATGTGATTCGAAGCGCCTCCCAGAAGGAGGAGGCAATGGCAGAGCTGTTCTGGCTGTCGGACGAGCAATGGCAGGCGATGGCGCCGTTCATGCCCACCAACCAGCCCGGCGCTCGGCGCAAGGACGACCGCACGATCCTGTCGGGCATCCTGCACGTCATCAAGTGCGGCTGCCGCTGGAAGGATTGTCCGAGCGAGTACGGTCCCTCCACCACCGTCTACAACCGCTTCAACAGATGGTCGCGCCGCGGCTTCTGGACCCGCATGCTGGAAGCCCTGGCCAAGGCCGGATGGTCGGGTGAAGCCGCGGCTCTCGACTCGACCTACGTCAAAGCCCAGCGCGCCGCCCACGGCGGAAAAGGGGGGCCCGCGAACAGGCGATCGGCCCTTCGCGCGCGGGTCCGACCACCAAGATCCATGTCCTCACCGATGTGATCGGTCGTCCGGGCGTCATCCACCTCACGCCTGGCAACGCCAGTGACGTGAAGACCGCCCCCGCGGTGCTGGACAAGGCGCCCGGTCGCGTGCGCCGGCTCATCGCCGACAACGGCTACGATGCCGACTGGCTGCGCCAGGACCTGCGTGAGCAGGGCATCAGCGTGGTCATCCCCGGCACCCGCGCGCGCAAGCGCAAGATCCGCCTCGACAAGCGGCGCTATCGTGATCGCTGGCGGGTCGAGGCGGTGTTCTGCCGCCTCAAAGACTTCCGCCGCATCGCCACCCGCTACGACAAGCTGGCCCGCAACTTCGCCTCGGCTCTCGCTCTGGCTGCCGTCATCGCGTTCTGGTGCTGATTGAGTCTCAACCCCTGTCTCTT
>NZ_LABX01000272.1 GCF_001043915.1 Methylobacterium aquaticum
TTCGCCGCCGTGGTCACCGGTCCGGCGACAAAAACCCGCGATAAAAAGGAACCAAAGCGGACGAAGCGTGGGCCTGCCGATGCACGTCTGCTTAGAACGACGCCGTGGAGACCAGTGTCCCTCGGGCGCCCTTACACCGCAGCCAGAAGATCCGCCCGGTACAACCCGGCCGCCGCCGCCGGCACCGTTCCCGCCTCGGTCTGCCCCGCCGCCGCCATCTCGTCGACGAGCCAGCCGAGGAGCGCCGGGTCGGGGGTGAGTTCCCGTTCGCCGAGCACGAGGTAATCCGCGGCCTCGACCACCGGCCCGCCGGGCGCGAGCCGCAACGTCCCCGCCAAGGCCCGCAGGATCAGCGCCGGATCGATCCCGAGATGGCGCGGAGCGCCCAGCAACGCGGCCAGGTCCTCCCGGTTCTCCGGGTCGCCGCACCAGCGCGCCGCCCGCTTCAGGGCGCGCAGGAGGGGGGCGGCGCGGTCCTCCATCTCGGCGGGGAGCGCCAGCACCTTCTCCGGGCAGCCCGGCGTGAGCGCGCTGCCCAACGCCGCGATGCGGCCGACCCCGGCCTCGACCGCGACGCTGCTCCAGGGCGCGCCGACGCAGAAGCCATCGATCCGGCCGCTCTCCAGGGCCGCAACGGTCCGGGGGGGCGGCACCACGACGAGGCGCACCGCCGAAAGCGAGCTGCCGCCGAGCGCCAGCAGGCGGCGCCACTGATAGGTGTGGGTGGAATAGGGGTGGACGGTCGCGAGCATCAGCGGGCGCCCCGCCGCGGCCCGGGCCTCCGCGACCCGGGCGAGCGCCCGGGCCACCTCCGTCACGGCGTCGGATGCAGCATCGAGTGCCTGCCAGAGCGGCAGCGACAGGGTCACGGCATTGCCGTTGCGGGCGAGCGCCGCCGGGGCGATCAGGCGGGCCTGCGGCCCGCTGAGGCCGAGGTGGCAGGCAAGCGCCAGCGGCGCCAGCATGTGGGCGCCGTCGAGGAGGCCGAGGGCAAGGTGATCGCGCAGGGTGGCCCAGGACGGTTCCGCCACCAGGTCGACGGCGAGCCCTTCCGCCTCCGTGAAGCCGCGCTCCACCGCGGCGATCAGCACCGCGGCATCGGTGAGCGGGACGTAGCCGAGCTGGAGCCTCATCCGAGCAGGTCCGCGGCAGTCACGATGGCACGCGCGATGTCGACGATCTTGCGCTTCTCGTTCATCGCCTTGCGGCGGAGCTGCTTGTAGGCCTCGTCCTCCGTCAGCCCCTTGGCGCTCATCAGGATGCCCTTGGCGCGCTCGATCAGCTTGCGGTCGGCCAGTTCGCCCCGCGCCTCGGACAGCTCGCGCTGGAGCCGCGCGAAAGCGTTGAAGCGCAGGATCGCGATCTCGATGATCGGCTTGATCCGCTCGGCGCGCAGCCCGTCGACGATATAGGCCGAGATGCCGGCATCCACCGCCGCCTGCATCATCGGCGTGTCCGAGCGGTCGACGAACATCGCCACCGGCCGCTCGACGAGGCGCGAGACGCCGAACATCTGCTCCAGGAGGTCGCGGCTCGGGCTCTCGAGGTGGATCACCACCACGTCGGGCGAGAGGGCGGAGAGCCGGTCGAGGAGGTCGGCGGTGTCGGGGATCACCACCACCCGGGCGCCCTCGACGGCGCGCAGGCCCTCTTCCAGGATCGCGGCCCGGGCGCGGCTCGGGTCGACGACGGCGATGGTCAGGGCCTCGCCCACGGACGGAGCCGCCGAAGCCGAGGATGGGGTTGCGCGGTCGGGCATGTCGGCGTCGGATCACGCAAATGTTGGGCCTTGTGGGGCGGCGGTCCCGCCCGGCTGGCACCGGAGATCGGCCATGCCGCCCTTACCCCAAGGAGAGGGCGGTGGGGAGAGCCCAGATGGGGGGAGTATCGGCGGCGCGCGCCGTCGCCCTCGACACGAAAGCGCAAAGAAATGGCCCCGCTTCGGCCCGAAACCTGCGCTTCATTCCGGCATCGATGGCGGGGAGGTTCGGATGCGGCAGGACGAGCGGATGCGCAAGCCGGCGGATGCACGCGCGATCGGAAGCCTGCCCGACGCCTCGCGGGGCTACCTGCCGCTCCTGCCCACCGCCTGCGTGGCGGTTTGCCTCGCCGCCGGCTCGCTGTACTGGCGCGAGGCGCCGCCGCGGGCGCCGGCAGGCCACGTCGCCGCGATCCAGCCGCTGCCGCCGGGAAACGATCTCTTCCGGATCGGGCCGGAGGGTGACGGGCGGATGCGCGCGCCCTACCCGATCGAATTCGAGCAGCAATTCCCGCTGATCGCCAGCGTGCCGGCCGAGGCCGCCGCGCCGGTGCTGCCGACCCTCGAGACCAGGCCCGACGGCAAGGCCCCGCGCCGCACGGCGGCGCACCGGTCCCGGGCCGTGCCGGCGCTCGCGGACCTGCGCCCGCCGGCCCGGCCCGACGACCTCAAGCCCCGCAAGCCCTCGGCGGAGAGGCTGGAGCCGGCGACCCGCACCGCGAATACGGGGGGGGAGCCGGAGCGCTCCAGGCCCTGGCTGCCCTTCGCGCCGACGGGCCAAATGGTGACGCAGACCATGGTGGCGCTCGGCGACGGCGTGACCAATGCGGGCGCCGCGATGATCGATCTCATCGACCGCCGGCGCTGAGAGCGGCACGGCACGGGTTGGCGAGGGTCGGGTTGGTCGTTGGGACAGGCCGCTCTAGCTAACGGCGTCACGGCTTACGTTCGGGACGCATCATGGCGCTGCTCATCGAGGATTACGCGCTGGTCGGTGACGGGCGCAGTGCCGCGCTGATCGGGCGCGACGGCAGCGTCGACTGGCTGTGCTGGCCGCGCTTCGACGCCTCGGCGTGCTTCTCGGCCCTGCTCGGGACCCGCCAGGATCACGGCCACTGGCGCATCGCGCCCACTGCCGCGGCGACGAGCACCCGGTGCTACCGCGAGAACACGCTGGTGCTCGAGACCACCCACGAGACCGACGAGGGCGCGGTGCGGGTGGTCGACTTCATGCCGGTCGAGGACGGCACCCATCTGGTGCGCCTCGTCGAGGGCGTGCGCGGCCGGGTGGCCATGCGCATGGACCTGGTGGTGCGCTTCGATTACGGCTCCGCAATCCCCTGGGTGTCGCGCAGCGAGAACGACGACCTGCGGGCCATCGCCGGGCCGAACAAGCTGGTCCTGCGCACCCGGGCCCCCCTCAAGGGCGTCGGCCAGACCACGGTGTCGGAGTTCACCGTCGAGGCGGGTCAGAGCATGGCCTTCGTGCTGAGCTACGGCCTCTCGCACGAGGAGGATCCGCCGCCGATCGAGCCGCGCCGGATGCTGGCCTCCACCACCGCCTGGTGGCGCTCCTGGTGCCAGCGCTGCCGCGGCGGCACGCCCTGGGACGCGGTGCTGACCCGCTCGCTCCTGACGCTCAAGGCCCTGATCTACCGGCCGACCGGCGGCATCGTGGCCGCCCCCACCACCTCGCTGCCCGAGCAGATCGGCGGCGTGCGCAACTGGGATTACCGGTTCTGCTGGCTGCGCGACTCCACCTTCACGCTGCTGGCGCTCATGGATGCGGGCTACATCGACGAGGCCCGGGCCTGGCGCGACTGGCTCACCCGGGCGGTGGCGGGCAGCCCCGAACAGGCCCACATCCTCTACGGCATCGCCGGCGAGCGGCTGCTCCCCGAGATCGAGCTGGACTGGCTGCCCGGCTACGAGGGGTCTCGGCCGGTGCGGGTCGGCAACGCCGCCGCCCAGCAATTCCAGCTCGACGTCTACGGCGAGTTGTTCGACGCCCTGTTCCAGGCCCACCAGCGCGGCATGCTGGCCGACGAATCCGGCGTCCGGGTCGGCCGTGCGCTCCTCGATCACCTGGAGCGGGTCTGGCGCGAGCCCGACGAGGGCATCTGGGAGGTGCGCGGCGGGCGCAAGCACTTCGTCCACTCGAAGGTGATGGCCTGGGTCGCCTTCGACCGGGCGATCCGGTTCTATGAGGAGCAAGTCTCTCGCGCCCGCGCCGACGACGAGCCCGCCGCCGGCGACGCCGGGGCGGTCGCGCGCTGGCGCGGCGTGCGGGACGAGATCCACCGCGAGGTCTGCGAGAAGGGCTTCGACCGGGACCTCAACAGCTTCGTGCAGTATTACGGCGCGAAGGACCTCGACGCGAGCCTGCTGCTCATCGCCCATATGGGCTTCCTGCCCCAGGACGACCCGCGCGTCGTCGGCACCGTCGAGGCGATCGGCCGCGACCTGATGCATGAGGGCTTCGTCCTGCGCTACGACACCCACGGCCAGACGACCGACGGCCTGCCGGCCGGCGAGGGCGCGTTCCTGCCATGCAGCTTCTGGTACGCCGACAACCTGATCGGGCTCGGCCGGTGCGACGAGGCCCGCGCCCTGATCGAGCGGCTGCTGTCGCTCTGCAACGATGTCGGGCTGCTCGCCGAGGAGTACGATCCGGTGCGCCGGCGCCAGGTCGGCAATTTTCCGCAGGCGTTCAGCCATGTCGCGCTCGTCAACACGCTTCTGAACTTCAGTCGGGCGACCGGACCCGCTAAGGAGCGCGGCGGAGACCCGGACGCCTCGGGCCATCCGGGCGCGCAGCCCGTGATGCCCCCGCAGGCGGCTGAAACCCCCGCGACCTGAACCGTCGCAGGGGCCGCCCCTTCTTTCGACCGACGAGGCCACCCAATGAGCGCAGCCGACACCAAGCCGAAGGCCGGCACCAGCGAGATCGACCAGCGCTGCATCGACACGATCCGCACGCTGACGATCGATGCGGTGCAGAAGGCCAATTCCGGCCATGCCGGCGCACCGCTGGGCCTCGCCCCGGTCGCCTTCACTCTGTGGAACCACTATCTCCGCTACGACCCGGCGAACCCGCACTGGCCGAACCGCGACCGCTTCGTGCTCTCGGTCGGCCACGCCTCGATGCTGCTCTACAGCCTGCTCCACCTCGCCGAGGTGGCGGAGAAGGACGGCGCCAACGCCCCGGCGGTGAGCCTGGAGGACATCAAGACATTCCGCCAGCTCGACAGCCGCACCCCGGGCCACCCGGAATACCACTTCACCACCGGCGTCGAGGTCACCACCGGGCCGCTCGGCCAGGGCGTGGCGAATTCCGTCGGCATGGCGATGGGCGGCCGCTTCCTCGGCGAGCGCCTCGCCTATGGCGACCGGCCACTCTTCGACTACAACGTCTACGCGATGTGCAGCGACGGCGACCTGATGGAGGGCGTCTCGGCCGAGGCCGCCTCGATCGCCGGGCATCTGCGCCTGTCGAACCTGTGCTGGATCTACGACAACAACACCATCACCATCGAGGGCCATACCGACCTCGCCTTCAGCGAGGAGGTCGCCGCCCGCTTCCTCGCCTATGGCTGGCAGGTTCTGCGCGTCGCCGACGCCAACGACACGGTGGCGGTCTCCCACGCCATCGAGACCTTCCTGCAGTCGGGTGACCGCCCGACGCTGATCATCGTCAACTCGGTGATCGGCTACGGCGCGCCGACCAAGCAGGGCACCCCGAAGGCGCATTCCGACGCGCTCGGCACCGACGAGGTCAAGGGCGCCAAGCGCGCCTATGGCTGGCCGGAGGATGCCCAGTTCCTGGTGCCGGACGGCGTCTACGACAATTTCCGCAACGGCATCGGCGCCCGCGGCAAGGCCCTGCGCGCGGAGTGGCTGGCGCTGGTCGAGGAGGTGAAGGCCGGTGACGCCTCCCTGGCCAAGGATCTCGCCACCTATCTCGATGGCGACTTGCCGGAGGGCTGGGACGCCGACATCCCGGTCTTCCCCACCGATGCCAAGGGCCTCGCCACCCGCGAATCCTCCGGCAAGGTGCTGAACGCCATCGCCAACCGGGTGCCGTGGCTGCTCGGCGGCTCGGCCGATCTCGCGCCCTCGAACAAGACCAAGCTGGAGAGCCCGGAGGCCGGCACCCTCGGCCCGTTCACGCCGGGCGGCCGCAACATCCATTTCGGCGTGCGCGAGCACGCGATGGGCTCGATCGTCAACGGCCTCGGCCTCGTCGGCCTGCGCGCCTACGGCGCCACCTTCCTGGTCTTCTCCGACTACATGCGCCCGGCGATCCGGCTCGCCGCGCTGATGGAGGTGCCGGTCTTCCACGTCTTCACCCATGACTCCATCGGCGTGGGCGAGGACGGGCCGACCCACCAGCCGGTGGAGCATCTCCTGGCGCTCCGGGCGATCCCCGGCCTCGTCACCTTCCGGCCGGCCGACGCCAACGAGGTGGCGGAAGCCTACCGGGTCATCATGCAGCTCAAGCACCAGCCGGCGGTGCTGGCACTGAGCCGCCAGCCGCTGCCGACCGTCGACCGGGAGAAATACGCCCCCGCCTCCGGCACCGCCAAGGGCGCCTACGTGCTCGCCGGGGCCGACGAGGCGAAGCCCGACGTGATCCTGATCGGCACCGGCAGCGAGGTGCAGCTCTGCCTCGGTGCCTACGAGACCCTGACGGCGGACGGCGTGAAGGCGCGGGTGGTGTCGATGCCGTCCTGGGACCTGTTCGAGCAGCAGGACGAAGCCTATCGCAACAGCGTGCTGCCGCCCGAGGTGACGGCCCGCGTCGCGGTCGAGCAGGGCTCGGTGATCGGCTGGGACCGCTACGCCGGCAGCACCGGCACGATCCTGGGCATGCACACCTTCGGCTCCTCGGCGCCGATCAAGGACCTTCAGACCAAGTTCGGCTTCACGCCCGAGAAGGTGCTGGAGGCAGCCCGCGCCCAGTTGGCGAAAAAGAAGGGCTGACGCGACACGCCATCGGGAGCCCGCCGACGATCGTCAGCGGGCTCCCTCCGTCTTTCCGTCCATCCGCATCGCGGCAGGACAGGAAGAGGCGCGGGATCCCGGACGCAGTGAGGCGACCCGGCCCCTGCGCCGTTTCACGATGCGGCTAGCGAACCGCCAGGATCTCGACCGGCGGCCCCTGCGCGTCGGTGAACACCCCGGCCGTCAGCGGCCTGCCGAACACCGCTCCCGTATCGAGGTTCGTCCGGGACGCCCGCAACTCGGGCCGGCCGTGCCGTGTCGGGGTGTGGCCATGCACGACGTGACGGCCGAAATCGTGGCCCGAGGAGAGGAACGGCTCGCGCATCCACAGCCGGGTCTCGCGGTCGCTCGCCTCCGCGCTCCGCGCCGGATCGAGGCCGCCATGGACGTACCAGCGCTGCGCATCGCCATGCAGGGTCGGCAGGGCGGCGATCCAGGCGACGATGTCCGCCGGAAGGTCGCTCGGGCGGGTGACGCCGTAGGAGGCGAGCGTCGGCCCGCCGCCGTTGAGCCGCCACAGCTCGGGATCCCGCCCTGAGACCGCATCGAGCAGCATCGCCTCGTGGTTGCCCATCAGGCAGGTCACCGCCTCGGGCTCGCGCTCCTGCAACGCCTTCAGGGTCGCCACGGCGCCGGCGCTGTCGGGTCCGCGATCGATCGCGTCGCCGAGGAAGACCAGGCGGCGGGGCCACCCGGCCCGGTGCAACTCGATCTCGGCCAGGAGACGGGCGAGCAGGTCCGCGCGGCCGTGGATGTCGCCGATGGCGTAGGTGAGCATGAAAACCGTCTCTTCGCACCTCGCCCGGCAGGACCGGTCAGGCGACCGCCTGGACCAGCCGGATGGACCGCACCGCCTCGGCATCGAGGTAGCGCAGGGTATGGGAGAAGCCCATCGGCCGGTGAAAATGGTAGCCCTGCATCAGCACGAAGCCGAGATCCTCGAGCAGCCGGGCCTGCTCGGCTGTTTCGATCCCCTCCACCACGCAGGCGAGCTTCAGGTTAGCGGCGAGGGCCGCGATCGACGTCACGATGTCGCGGCTGGCCGGATCGGTGGTGACCTCGCTGATGAAGCTGCGATCGATCTTGAGCTTGTCCAGGGGCAGGCGGTGGACGTAGCTCAGGGACGAGTAGCCGGTGCCGAAATCGTCGAGGGCAATGCAGATGCCGTGCGCCTTCAGCGCCTCGAGCACAGTCTGGGCCTGCGCCACGTCCTGGATCAGCGCGGTCTCGGTCACCTCCAGGATCACCCGCTCCGGCTTCACGCCGCTGGCCCGGATCGCCGCGACGATGCCGGCGGCGGCTTGCGGCGAGGCGATATCGGCCATCGACAGGTTGAACGACAGGGCGACCTGGTCCGGCCAGGCCCGCGCGGCGGCGAGCGCCTGGCCGAACAGCACGGTGGTGATGCGGGTGATGAGGCCCGAGCGCTCGGCGATCGGCACGAACACCGCCGGGGAGACCGGGCCGAGTTCCGGGCTGGTCCAGCGCGCCAGCGCCTCGAACGCCACGGTGCGGTCGCGCCTCACATCGACGATCGGCTGGAAGACCAGGCTCATCTCCCGCGCCAGATCGGCATGGCGCAGGGCCTGCTCGATCACGCTCTGGGTGCGCAGCAGGCGCTCGTGCTCCTCGGTGAACAGCACGGCGGCGCCGCGGCTGTTCGCCTTGGCGTAGTACAAGGCGTAATCCGCCCGCTCGACGAGCTGGGCCGCCTTGTGGCCAGCCTCCGGGTAGGCGGCAAAGCCGATCGAGGCGCCGATCTGGGCGCTGCCGCCATTGGGCAACCGGAACGGTGCCGCCAGGGCGTCGCAGATCCCCTCGCCCATCGTCGCGAGGGCGGTGCAGCCGCGCAGGACGAGGCCGAACTCGTCGCCACCGATGCGCGCCACCACGCCGGCCTCGCCCACCACGTCCCGCACGCGCCGGGCGACCTCCTGCAACACCGCGTCGCCGGCGCCATGCCCGTGGGCGTCGTTCACCGGCTTGAACCCGTCGAGATCGATCAGGCCGACGACGAACGGCCCGGACCCAGCCTCCGCCTCGCTCACGGCCTGGTCCAGGGAGGCGAAGAAGCTGCGGCGGTTGGGCAGTTCGGTGAGCATGTCGAGATTCGCCAGCCGCATGTTCTCCCGGCTCAGCCGCCCGAGCTCGACCTGCTGCCCGATCAGTCGGGTGAAGTCGCGGTAATAGGTGACGATCACGAAGGCCAGTGCGGCGCTGACGATCACCAGGTTGAGGCCGATCGCCCGCATGACCTGGTTGTCGACGCTGCTGACATGCAGGCAGAACAGGACGGTGACGATCACCATCACCAGCAAAGCCGCCGCCCGCAGGGGCCCGAGGCAGAAGACGCAGGCGATCGTGGTGGTGCCGACATAAAACAGCATGTGGGCCTTGGCGTAGGCGTCGCCGTAATGGAACAGCGCGCAGCCCCAGGCCATGAACCCGACCGCCAGCGCGCCCGCGATGACGACCGTGAGCCGCAGCTTGGCGGCGATCCGGGTCTCGTCGATCGGCTGTCGGCTGCGGGCGAGCCACAGCCCGAGGCGCACGGCGCACACCGCCAGCAGGACGCCCAGCGGATAGAGGGTGAGCCGATCCGGCGCGACGCCCCGATAGGTGAACGCCAGAGCCGTCGAGTTGATCGCCAGGATGATGTAGAGCAGCGGAACCTGGCTATGCAGGGCCTGCATCTGGGCCCGCATCAGGTCCGGGTTCCCGGTCTCGACCCGGAACAGATCGACCATCGTCTGCATCCTGCGCACTGCGCGTCCACCCCGTCCGGTCGAGCCGATCATGGCACTGCACCTTCTGCCAAACATCACGGCCGCTTGAATCAAAGGTTACCTGAATGCTCCGAGCCAGCATTTGACGGTTAGCCACGAGCGTCCACGCCATGCGCGTGCCCCCGCGCAGAGGCTTCAGGGTGTGTCACGGCACCAGCCGTATCGCCAAGCCCCGAGTCAAGCCCCGTCTGCCACCCTCCGATATTTGAGCAGATCCTGTCCTTTGAGGCGCCGCCAGCCGATGGAAGTTGCTTCAAATCTGCGAACCTGCCGTCGAAACCCGGGCGCGATCGCACCGACGCCCCGGCTCCCCCGCGACACGATGCCGTCGCGCCCCGCTCTTCCCGGCTTTGCCTCGCGGGCCGGGTTGCGGTTTAACCCCGGACTGCGGGCCGGTCGCGGCGCTCTCTCCACGGCTTTCCCCGGCAGCGACGGGAGACCCGATCCCTTGACCGACACGGCCTACGCTCTATTCCTCGATTTCGACGGGACCCTGGTCGAGATCGCCCCTCGCCCCGACGGCGTCGTGGTTCCGCCCGCCCTGCCGTCAGGACTGGCGCGGCTGCGCACCCGCCTCGGCGGGGCGCTGGCGCTGGTGACCGGGCGGCCGATCGCCACCATCGACGGGTTCCTGGCGCCGGAGCGCTTCGACGTCGCGGGCCTGCACGGGGTCGAGCAGCGGCGCGACGGCCGGGTGGTCGGCGGCGATCCGGCGGCGCATCCCGCCCTGCGGGCGGGCGTCGCCACGTTGCAGCGGGAGACGGCGGACCTCGACGGCGTGCTGATCGAGGACAAGGGCTGCTCGGTCGCGGTGCATTGGCGGCTCGCCAACGACACCGATGCCGCCCGGGCGCAGGAGGTGGTCGCGACGGTGGCGGAGCCCCTCGGCGCGGCCTACCGGTTGCAGCAGGGCAAGGCGGTGGCCGAGATCCTGCCCGCCAGCGCCACCAAGGGCCATGCCATCCGGGCCTTCCTGCGCGAGGCGCCCTATGCCGGCCGCCGGGCGATCTTCATCGGCGACGACCTCACCGACGAGAAGGCGTTCGTGCCGGTGAACGCGGATGGCGGGATCACCGTGCGGGTCGGGCCCGGCGAGACCGTGGCCCGGCACCGGGTGGCCGACCCGGCGGCGGTGCGGGCCCTGCTCATGGGCTGGGCCGCGGGCGGGGCGATCGATCCCGGATCGCTTCCTCCGGCCTGACGGCCTATCCGCCGGCCCGTCCATGCTTTAACCCTCGCCCGACATCACGCACAGGAACGATCCCGTCGATGCGCCGTTCGCCCTTCGTCCTTGCCGGAGCCCTCACGATCGCCATGACCGCTTCCGCCTCCGCCGATTCCTTCGTCACCGCCCCGTCCGGCCTCCAGTACAAGGACACGGTCGCCGGCACCGGCCCACAGCCGGCAACCGGCCAGACCGTCAGCGTCCACTATACCGGCTGGCTCTACCAGGACGGCAAGAAGGGCAAGAAGTTCGACAGCTCCCTCGACCGCGGCCAGCCGCTCAACTTCGCGGTCGGCACCGGCCAGGTCATCAAGGGCTGGGACGAGGGCCTGTCGACCATGAAGGTCGGCGGCAAGCGCACCCTGATCATCCCCGCCGATCTCGGCTACGGCGCCCGCGGCGCCGGTGGCGTGATCCCGCCGAATGCCACGCTGATGTTCGACGTCGAATTGCTCGGCGTGCGCTGACGTCTCCGGGTCCCGGGCGCGCCGCGCCCGGGACCCGCGTCTACACCTCCAGCCACTCCCGTCGCACCGCCTCGTTGGCCGACAGCGCGGCCGGCGTGCCCTCGAACACGACGTGGCCGTGGCCCATCACGTAGAGGCGCTGCGACAGCGTCATGGCGATCGTCAGCTTCTGCTCGACCAGCAGCACCGACACCCCGCGGGCGGCGATCTCGCCGATCAGCTCGGCGACCCGGGCCACCATCTGCGGCGACAGGCCCTCCGTCGGCTCGTCGATCATGATCAGGTCGGGGTCGCCCATCAGGGTCCGGCAGATCGTGAGCATCTGCTGCTCGCCCCCCGACAGCACGCCGCCCGGCGTGTCGATCCGCTCCTCCAGCCGCGGAAACAGCCGGAACATGTCGGCATAGGACCAGCGCCCGCCGCGTTTGCCGCTCTTCTCGCCCAGCGCCAGGTTCTGCCGCACCGTGAGCTTGGGGAAGATCGCCCGCTCCTCCGGCACGTAGCCGAGGCCCCGGCGCGCCACCGCGTAGGGCTTCAGGCCGGCGATCGGCTGGCCCTTGAAGCGGATCTGCCCGCGGGGCGGCACGTCGCCCATGATCGCCTTCAGGGTCGTCGAGCGTCCGACGCCGTTGCGGCCGAGGATCGACACGATCTCGCCGGCGCCGACCCGGAAGCTCACGCCTTGCAGGATGTGGCTCTTGCCGTAATAGGCGTGCAGGTCCTCGACCTCGAGGAGCGCCGGCGCCGGGCTGCTTGCCGGCATCGCCAGGGCGGCGCTCATGCGGCCTTCTCCCCGGTGGCGACGCCGAGATAGGCTTCCTGCACGGCGCGGTTCTCCCGGATGCGGGCGGGCGTGTCGGTGGCGATGATGCGGCCGTAGACCAGCACCGAGATGCGGTCGGCGAGCCCGAACACCACCGCCATGTCGTGCTCGACCATCAAGAGCGTGCGCCCGGTCGTCACCTCGCGGATGAGTTGCGTCGCGTGCTCGCTCTCGCTGTGGCTCATCCCGGCCATCGGCTCGTCGAGCAGGATCACCCGGGCATCGCTCGCGATGGCGATGCCGATCTCGAGCGCCCGCTGATCGGCGTAAGCCAGCAATCCCGCCGCCACCGCGGCGCGGTGGCCGAGGCGGATGCGGGAGAGAATCTCCTCGGTGCGCTCGGCGACGCCGGGCAGGGTCTCGACCCCGCGCCAGAAGGACGGGCCGTGCCCCATCGCCCGCAGCACCGCGCAGCGCACATTCTCCCACACGCTGAGCTTGGGGAAGATGTTGGTGACCTGGAAGCTGCGCGCGAGGCCGGCCCGGTTGATCGCCGCCGGGCGCCAGCCGGTGATGTCCCGGCCCTCCAGCGTGATCGTGCCGCTCGTCGGCGCGAAGCGGCCGCTGATCAGATGGAACAGCGTCGACTTGCCGGCGCCGTTCGGCCCGATGATGGCGTGGCGCTCGCCCACCGGCACCGAGAGATCGACGCCGTTGATGATCTTGGCCGGCCCGAAGCTCTTGTGGAGGCCCGACAAGGTGATTGCGGGCTGGGTGCTCGCGACGGTCATGCCAGGGTCTCCTTGGCGGCGGCGGAAGCCTCGTGCCAGGCCGCCGTGACCCGGGGCAGCACGGCCCGCAAGGCCAGTCCGCCCCCGAACGCCATCGCGCCGGCGACGATCCAGGGCAGGAGATGGGCGGCGTCGAAGGGCAGGCCGGCGAGGCTCATCGCGGTGCCGTCGCTCGCCTTGACCAGCACCCGGAAGGCCATCTCGATCAGCGCGATCGCGCCCGCCAGCAGGAGCGCGAACGGCCCGAGCGCCAGCAGGTAGGCCGGCAGAAGCCGGTGGGCGGTGCCGGCGCGGATGAGCGGGCCGTGCATCAGGGCCAAGCCCGCGATGCCGCCGGGGGCGAACATCACGATGGCGATGAACAGGAGCCCGAAATAGAGCTGCCAGACCTCCGTCAGGTCGCTGAGGGAGACCTGGAGCAGCGTCACCACCACGGCACCGACGACCGGCCCGATGAAGGTGCCGATGCCGCCGATGAAGGTCGCGAGCAGCACCACGCCCGACTGGTGCACCCCGAGATAGGCCGAGTTGGCGATCTCGAAGTTGATCGCCGCCAGCCCCCCGGCGACACCGGCGAACAGGGCGGACAGACAGAAGGCGGTGATGCGGATCGCCTGCGGCTCGTAGCCCAGGAACTCGACTCGCTCCGGGTTTTCCCGCACGGCGTTGCACAGGCGCCCGAGCGGCGTCCGGGTGATCGCGTACATCGCCACGCCGCAGACCAGGCACCACGCGGCGATCAGGTAGTAGACTTGGATCTGCGGCCCGAAGCTGAGATCGAAGACCCGCAGCATCTTGGTCCGGTTGGCGGTGATGCCCTCCTCGCCGCCGAAGAAGCTGTGCAGGATGTGCGAGCCCGACGAGACCAATTCGGCGATGCCGAGCGAGATCATGGCGAAGACGGTGCCGGCGCGCCGGGTCGAGATCGCCCCGAACAGGATGCCGAAGGCGAGGCCGGCGAGCCCGCCGACCACCGGCATCAGCGGCAGCGGCACCGGCAGGCGCAAGGACGCCACGAGGTTCATGGCGTGGACGGTGAAGAAGGCCCCTAAGCCGTAATAGACCGCGTGGCCGAAGGACAGGAGCCCGGTCTGCCCGAGCAGCATGTTGTAGGACAGGGAGAACACCACCATGATGCCCATCAGGCTCATCATGGTGAGCGCCGTGCCGCTGGTGAAGACCAGCGGCGCCGCGACCAGGATCGCGGCGGCGGCGAGCCAGGGCAGGACCTGGGCGGCAAGACTGAGCCCCCGCGGGCGGATCGCCGGGCGGCGGCCGGCCTGCGCGAAGGCCCCGGACGGCGCGATGTCGGCGAGGTCGCTCATGCTTCGCGGTTCCCGAGCAGGCCGGTCGGCCGCGCGATCAGCACGAGGACCAGCAGGAGATAGGGGATGATCGGCCCGATCTGGGCGATCGTCACGTTCCAGAGATCGCCGAGCACGCCGCCCGAGGGCGCGGCATCGATGCCCAGTGATTGCAGGACGCTGGCGACCGAGACGTCGAGCGAGATGGCGAAGGTCTGGACCAGCCCGATCAGCAGCGAGGCCGCGAAGGCGCCGGTGAGGGAGCCGAGGCCCCCCACCACCACGACGACGAACAGGATCGGCCCGAGCAGGCCCGCCATGTTGGCCTGGGTGACGAGGGCCGGCCCGGCGATGACGCCGGCCACCGCGGCGAGCCCGGTACCGACGCCGAAGACCAGCATGAACACCTTGGGCACGTCGTGGCCGAGCATCGCCACCATGTTGGGATGGGTCAGCGCCGCCTGGATGATCAGCCCGACCCGGGTGCGGGTGAGCGCCACCAGCAGGGCGATGAAGATCGCCACCGAGATCGCCAGCATGAACAGCTTGTAGGCCGGATAGTTGGTTCCGAACACCGTGAAGGCCGGAAAGTCGAGCGCGCCCGGAACGCGGTAATCGACCGGCAGCTTGCCCCATACCATCTGCACCACCTCCTCGATCACGTAGGCGAGGCCGAAGGTGAAGAGGAGTTCGGGGACGTGGCCGTGGCGGTGGACGTTGCGCAGGCCGTAGCGCTCGACGAGCGCGCCGATGCCGCCGACGACGACCGGAGCGACGACGAGGCCGACCCAGAAGCCGGTGAACTTGCTGATCTGGTAGCCGAAGAACGCTCCCAGCATGTAGAAGCTGGCATGGGCGAAGTTCAGCACGCCCATCATGCTGAAGATCAGGGTCAGGCCGCTTGCCATCAGGAAGAGCAGCATCCCGTAGAGCACGCCGTTCAGCGTCGAGATGATGACGAGTTCGAGCACGCGGGGTCTCCTGCCGGTGCGGGGTGCCGAAATGGTGGGTGCAGGGCGGGAGGTCCCGCCGGACCCCATGGACACGAAATTCGAGTGCTTGAGTTTGCTGTCAGATTTTAGAACGCAGAATCGCCAGAGAGGGGATCCCGCGCCGGCGCGAAAACCGTCTCCGACGATTGCAACAGCGACAGATCATCTGCGCCTCGCGTCATCCGCGCGAGGCGCTCTGCCGCCGCCTCAGCTCGGCCGGTCCATCTTGCAGGTGGTCGGCAGCAGGGTGTCCTGGGCGGCGATCTCGCCGGCGCCGGTCCAGCCCCAGCCGGTATTCTCGCTGTCCATGACCTTCGCGGTGTCGACCGGGCCGAAGCGCGAAATGTAGATCGGCTGGAAGATCTGGTGGTCGTCCGGCCGGATGAAGCTGTCCTTGCCGTAGAGCGTGTCGTTGTGGATCGCGTCCATCGCCTTGGCGATGGCCTTCGGGTCGGTCGACTTGGCGGTGAGCGTCGCCTTGGACAGCACGTTCATCAGGTTGACGATGCGCGCATAGGTGATCTCCTGGCCGGTCTTGGCGCGGAAGGCGGCCTCGAAGTCGTGGGCCGGCTTGTAATCGATGTTGGCGTAGCCCTCGGAGATCTGGAACACCCGGTCGGGAAGGTTCGCCTGCTTGATCGCCGTCGGGCCGCCGCTGCCGCCGCCGTAATAGGTGTAGAAATTGGCCTGCAACCCGGCATCGCCCGCGGCCTTGAGCAGGAGCGCCATGTCCTGCGCCCAGTTGCCGGTGATCACCGTGTCGGCGCCCGACGCCTTGATCTTGGCGATGTAGGGCGAGAAGTCGTTGACCTTCTGGAGCGGCGCGACCTCGTCGCCGACGATCTGGATGTCGGGCCGCTTCTCCTTCAGCATCGCCCGGGCGGCCGCGCGCACCGCCTGGCCGTGCGAGTAATCCTGGTTGATCAGGTAGACTTTTTTGATCTCCGGCTTGCCCTTGATGTAGTTCGTCAGGGCCGCCATCTTGATGTCGGAATTGGCGTCGAACCGAAAATGCCAGTAATTGCACTTGGCATTGGTCAGCGCCGGATCGACCGCTGCATAGTTGAGGTATAAAATTTCCTTGCCGGGGTTACGATCGTTGTACTTTCCAACAAAGTCGATCAGCGCTGCGCCGACCGAGGAACCATTGCCCTGCACCACGATCCGGGCACCGGAATCGATCGCCTTCTGGAGCTGGACCAAGCTCTCCTGCGGGTTGAGCTTGTTGTCGTAGCCCGTCACCTCGAGCTTCAGGTCGGTGTTCTTGGCGTTGAGCTGGTCGGCCATGAACTGGAAAGTCTTCAGCCCGGCCTCGCCGGTGCTGGCCCCGCCGCCCGAGAGCGGATCGACGAAGGCGATCTTCAGGCTCATCGGCGCGGCGAGCGCAGTCGAGGCCGCCAGGGCCACGAGGCCGGCGGCCGTGATGCGCGCAAGGGTCTTGACCAAGGCGTCCTCCTGGAATGGCGTTCCGTTGTTCTTGCCGGTGTTCTTGCGGCGCGCCGTGTTCGGCGTCGCCCGGGGTGCTTCGCCCCCTTGGGCTGACAGTGCCTCCCCGCTCAGGGACGGTCAAGTCGCGAAATGACGATCCGCATCGCGAAACATGTTGCCGAGCCGGCACTGTATCGCCACCCTAGGGGCGGCCCGGACGGACCCGTCACAGGGCGTGGGAGGGAGGCGGCAGCATGGCACAGGCGGTGGCGGCGCGCGCCGGCGCGATCGTGCAAGACCCGGTCGGACAGCAAGACCTGATCGGACAGAGCGCGGCGGAGCCGGAGGATGGCGACCGGCAATTCGTCACCGCGCTCGCCCGCGGGCTCCAGGTCCTGCGCGCCTTCCGGGACGCGGCCGAGATGCTGGGCAACCGCGAGATCGCGGCCCGCACCGGCCTGCCCAAGCCCACCGTCTCGCGCCTGACCCACACGCTCCTGTCTCTCGGATACCTCGTCCACGACCCGGAGGGGGAGCGCTACGGCCTCGGCCCGGCGGTGCTGGCGCTCAGCTCGGCCTTCCTGCGCCAGAACTCCTTCCCCCAGATGGTGAAGCCGTTCCTTCAGGACCTGGCCACCGCGGTGCAGGCCCACGTGGCGCTCGGGCTGCTCGACGGGCTGTCGAGCGTCTATGTCCAGCTCTGGCGCGGCCAGGGCCAGCGGATCGTGCTGTCGAGCGAGGTCGGCTACCGCCTGCCGCTCGCCCGCAGCGCGATGGGCATGGCGACCCTGTCGAGCCTTGGCGAGACGGAGAGGACCGCGCTCATGACCCGCCTGCGCCGGGACGGCGCCGATGCGGCGCGGCTGGAGCAGACCTATCGCCGCTGCGCCACCGAGATCGCCCAGCAGGGCTTCTGCGTCGGCATCGGCATCTGGCACCAGGACATCAACGCCGTCGCGGCCCCGATCCAGGCCCCCGGCGGGCGGGGTCACTTCGCCCTCAACGTCAGCGGCCCGGCCTTCCTGCTCACCGAGGACGTGCTGCGCCACGATACCGGGCCGAAGCTGATGGAGACGATCGCGCGCATGCGCGCGCTGGGGATCGTGGATTGAAAACCTCTTCGATGGATGTCGAGGGCGTTCACACCCTCCGCGGCAGGCAGGCCCGCTTTCGCGGCCCCGGGCTGGCGCGGAGGCCGTCGAACCTGCCGAGCCGGCCGATCCAGCCCTGACGGATCAGCCGTCCTCAAGCCCGGCGAACCATGCCGCATAGGGCGTGGTGCGGGCGAGATGCCGGGTGTAATCCGGCGCGCCGTCGGTCCACCAGGGCGGGCCGCGCTCGCCGAGGCCACGCTTGGCCGCATCGACCGCTGCGCGGGCCGTCGCCAACCTTTCGCCGCCCGCCGCCTTCGCGTCGCGCACCGCGCGGCGGGCCCGCATCAGGTCCTGCACCAGGGCCTCGCGCCTGTCCGCCGGCAGGTCCGGATCGGACCGGCGCCACAGCCGCCCGCGCACCACGAGATAGCGCCCGTCCGGCGTGGTCGGGACAGTCTTTCCCGGCATCACCGTAAGCCCGGCGCAGATGCGGCGTGTCTTGAGGGGGTGTTAAACCTTCGCGCGCAACCTCGTCGCGGGAAGCGGGAGTCAGTCCTCCTGCCTGGGGGCGCCATGCATATCGTCGTCGTCGATCCGAGCCGGGTGGTGCTCAAGGTCATCAGCGGGCTCCTGACGCCCCGCGGCCATACCGTGGACACGTTCACGGATTCGCGCGAGGCGCTCGATTTCATCACCGACAACGCGTCGGTCACCGCCTTGATCACCAGCCTGGAGGTCCGCCCCCTCGGCGGCCTGGAGCTGTGCTGGTCGGCCCGCTTGCTCGCGGATGCCCATCGTCCGCTCTACATCATCACGATGTCGTCGGCCCGCAACGCCCGCAACCTGTCGGAGGCGCTGGACAGCGGCTCCGACGACTTCATCGACAAGCCGCCGAGCCCGGAAGAGCTGTATGCCCGGCTGCGGGCCGCCGAGCGGATGACCGGGATGCAGCGCGAGCTGATCCGCCTCGCCGAGACCGATGCGCTGACCGGGCTCCTCAACCGCCGCGCCTTCCTGCAACGGGTCGGCGACGTTGCCGACCGGGCCGGCGCTCATGGGCGGCTGGCGATGGTCGTGGCCGACATCGACCATTTCAAGGTCATCAACGACCAGCACGGCCACGAGGTCGGCGACACGGCGATCCGGGGCGTCGCCGCGGAGATGCTGACGGAGTCCGGCGGCATCGCCGGGCGCATCGGCGGCGAGGAATTCGCCGTGGCGCTGCCCGGGCGCACCCTCGAGGACGCCGAGGCCGCCGCGGGGCGGCTGCGGCTGCGCTGCACGCAACTGCGCTTCAAGGGCCAGCGCGGCCCGGTGCAGCTCACCGCGAGCTTCGGCGTGAGCGCCTGGTCGGAGGGCGAGACCGTGGGCGGCCTGCTCAAGCGCGCCGATATCGCCCTCTACGAGGCCAAGAGCACGGGCCGCAACCGCGTCGTCTCGGCGGCCACCGACCTGATCCTGGCGCGGGCAGGGTAACCCGCCTCCTCGCCGGCCCCGTCGATCGCGAGCGTGAGCGCGGGATCGGCGGTCGCCTGGACAATCACGTCGTCGGCGACGCGCCGGGGCATCGTCGGCACGGCGCCTTCGCCGGGCCGGTCCGGGTGCCGGCCGAGATCGCGCATCCCCTCAGCGTCATCGCGGCGGCGCCAGTCCGGCCCTGATGCGCGCGCACCACGCTGCTCGTCCGCAATGGTGGCCGGCCGGCTGCCAATCTCGACCCGGCCGGCGCTGCTGGCGAGCAGCGCGCCCGGGCATTTCGGCGCCGCTGCCGTCGCGGTGAGCCTCGTTTGGCGCTCGGCGCCCGGCCCCGTCCCGCCGCCCAGTGAGGCGGCGAGGGACCGCGCCCGCACGATGGCCGCCGCGCCCAGACCGATCGGCGGCGTGCTCGACCTCCCAACGCCTTCGGTGGACGTCACGATCGCCCGCGCGGCGGGGACGGTCGGGCGCGGCCCTGGCGGTGGATCATGCGCGACGCCAACGGTGCGGGGCCAAAAGGTGTCTCCGCCGGACGCGGTCGGGCGCCCGGCCGGGCTCGTCCGCTCGGGATTGCCGCGGCTGGCGGAGGAGGCCGAGACGGCATTCCCGTTCTGCGCGGCGACGCAGAGCGGCCTGTTCCACCTCACCCCGCGGCGCCCTGGTGCCGGAACCGCCGCGGTTCCGCCCGTCCCGGCCCGACCTCCGTCCCGGCCTGACCCAATGCGGGAAAATACCGAGGCCCGCGTTCCAAACTGGTCTGGACTCGCGGGTGCCACCGGACCACACGGCTGGCCTCTCCGACCACCCATTCGCGACATCCTGCCGCGGAGTCGGTCTACCTAGGCAATTCTCCCCTCGGGCGTGCCCTGTTCGTGCCGCAAAGTGCGACCGGGCCCGCCGGCTCCGGCCAAGGTGGAACGGGGCTTGATCAGTCTCCTCCGTGGGCACCGCGCCTGTATCGCGCTGGGACGGAGGCAAACGGCATGAGTGACGCCGTCAGGGTTCTGATCATCAACGAGCCGTCGGATCTGGGCGCCGCCTTCCGGGCGACGCTGGAACATACGCCAGCCCTGCGGACGGTGGGGGCGGCGGAGCTGGAAGACTCGGGCACGACTTGCGTCGTCCTGGCCTTCGCGCCCGAATACGATCCGGCAGCAGTGGCGGCCCTGCGCGAGCGGGCGCCGGAGGCCCGGATCCTGGTGGCGTTCCAGGCCGCCGGTGCGGCGGAGATCGGCCGCTTCGTGGAGGCCGGCGCCGACGCCTTCGTGGCCCGCTGCGCGCCCCCGCGCGACATCTGCGCCACCATCCTGGCGCTCGCCCAGGACCGGCCGCTGCACGAGGGCGAGGCGGAGGCTCCTGCCCCCGAGGTGGCGGCCGAGAGCCTGGGGCTCACTCCGCGGGAGGCCGAGGTGCTGCGCTTCCTCTCAGCCGGCTTCAGCAACAAGGAAGTGGCCCGCCGCCTCACGGTGAGCGTGCGGACCGTCGAGACCCACCGGCTCAACCTGCGCCGCAAGACCAAGACCGGCCGGCTCAAGGACCTGGTGCAGCTCGCCCGGCAGATCGGCCTCGCGCCGGTGCTCGACGGCGAAGCCCGGCCCCTGCGGCGCATCAACCACGAGACGCACCGCGTCGCCTCTCATTGAGAGGCGACGCGGGATCGGGCGGTCCGCAGGCGACCGCCATCGTCGTGCCGGCCGGCTCAGGCGGCCCTGCGGGGTGCCGCCTTGCCGGCCCGGGACTTGGATCCCGACTTGGCCCCCGACTTG
>NZ_LABX01000273.1 GCF_001043915.1 Methylobacterium aquaticum
CCCCCCCGCCGCGCCCCGCCTGGGAGGCCGGGATCCGAGGGCGGCAGGAGGTTCGTCATGATCCGTGTCGTCACTGCGGCCGTCCTCGTCGCCGCGCCCCTGCTCGCTCTGTCCGGTCCGGCCTTCGCCCATGGCGGCGACCGCGAGCCGGCCGGCGGCGCCTTCATGAGCAGCTATGCCACCACGCCCTACGCCTCCGCCCGCTCGCCCGCCGAGGCCCGCCCGCTGGACCGGCCGGCGCCGTTTTTCGTCCCCGAGAGCACCGGTTCGGTGCCGGCCCTGCCGGCCCGGCGGCGGACGCATCGCTGAGCGTTGTCATCCACGCGCCACGGTCCTTACGGTAAGCGTCCGGATTGACCCGTGAAGCGCGCCGAGGGAGCCCGATGACACAGCCGTCGCTGAACCGTTCGCAGCAGGCCGAGGCGGCCGAGGATGCCGGCTCGAATCCGAGCGCCAACCCGACCCTCGGCGAGGTCGTGGCCCGGCGCTTCGACCGGCGCGAGATCCTGCGCGGCGGCCTGGCCGGAAGCTTGGCCGGCAGTTTGGCCGTCTCGGCGATCTCCGCGACCCTCGCGCCGCGGGCCGTCGCGGCGGCCGGGACGGATCCGACGTCCGAGACCTTCCCGTTCCGCGAGCTGCCGGCCGGTGCCGATGCGCGCCACCATGTCGCGGAGGGCCATGATGCCGAGGTGCTGATCCGCTGGGGCGATCCCGTTCTGCCCGGCGCGCCGGCCTTCGACCCGCATAAGCAGTCGGCTGCCGCGCAGGCACAGCAATTCGGCTACAACAACGACTTCCTGGGCTTCTTCCCGCTGCCGGGCGCGCCCGATCCCGCTGGCCACGGCCTCCTCGTCGTCAACCACGAGTATACGAACGAGGAGCTGATGTTCCCCGGCCTCGGCCGGCAGGACGGCAAGGCGGCCTTCGCCGGCATGAACCGCGACCTCGTCGACATCGAGATGGCGGCCCATGGCGGCTCGGTGATCGAAGTGACGCGCGAGGACGGGCGCTGGCGCGTGGTGCCGAACTCCCCTTACGCCCGGCGCATCACCGCGATGACGCCGATCCGCCTCTCCGGCCCCGCCGCCGGCTCGGCCCGCCTGCGGACCAGTGCCGACCCGGAGGGGACCCGGGTCCTCGGCATGCTGAACAACTGCGCCGGCGGCGTGACCCCGTGGGGCACCTGGCTGACCTGCGAGGAAAACATCAACTACTACTTCCAGGGCCGCCTGCCCGAGGGCTCGCCGGAGGCGAAGAACCACAAGCGCCTCGGCATGCCGGGCAACCTCTATGGCTGGGCCCGCTTCCACGAGCGCTTCGACCTGGGGAAGGAGCCGAACGAGCCGAACCGCTTCGGCTGGGTGGTCGAGATCGACCCGTTCGACCCGGCGAGCGTGCCGGTGAAGCGCACCGCCATGGGCCGCTTCAAGCACGAGGGCGCCGCCGGGGCGTTGGCCAAGAACGGCCGCTACGTGGTGTTCCAGGGCGACGACGAGCGATTCGACTACGTCTACCGCTTCGTCACGAAGGACCCGGTGAACACGGCCGACAGGTCGGCCAACCGTGACCTCCTCGATCACGGCACGCTCTCGGTCGCCCGCTTCGACGCGGATGGGCGCGGCACCTGGCTCCCGGTGGTGTTCGGGCAGGGTCCGCTGACGCCGGAGAACGGTTTTCGCGATCAGGCCGACGTGCTGATCGAGACCCGCCGGGCCGCCGACCTCCTGGGCGCCACCAAGATGGACCGGCCGGAGGACGTCGAGGCCAACCCGAAGACCGGCAAGGTCTACGTGATGCTCACCAACAACACCCGCCGCAAGGCCGATCAGGTCGATGCGGCGAACCCGCGGCCGGACAATCGCTTCGGCCACATCGTCGAGCTGTCGCCCGAGGGCGGCGATTTCGCGGCCGATGCTTTCGCATGGGAAGTGCTGGTGCGCTGCGGCGACCCGTCGATCGCGGCGGTGGGCGCCACCTTCTCGTCGGCGACGACCAAGGACGGCTGGTTCGGCATGCCGGACAATTGCGCCGTCGACGGTCAGGGCCGCCTCTGGGTCGCCACCGACGGCAACTCGCCGGCCAAGACCGGCCGCGCCGACGGCATCTGGGCGATGGAGACTGAAGGGGCCCGCCGCGGCACGTCCAAGCACTTCTTCCAGGTGCCGCTGGGAGCCGAGATGTGTGGCCCCTACTTCACTCCCGACGACACCACCTTCTTCGTCGCCGTGCAGCATCCCGGCGAGGCCGACGAGGAGGACCCGAACGCCCAGCCGGCGACCTTCGAGAACCCGGCGACCCGCTGGCCCGACTTCGACCCCGCCCTGCCGCCGCGTCCGGCGGTGGTGGCGATCACCAAGCGCGGCGGGGGGAAGGTGGGGACGTAAAGGCGCCCTCTCGACGCTTCGCGATCAGGAGCGGGCGCAGGACCGCACCCGCGCGCGACCGTCGACGGACGATGCAACCAGACATCGGTATCTTGAGTTAACCCGGTGATCCTGGACGGAAAAAGGCCGCCCTCCGAGAAGGCGGCCCAAGTCTAGGGAGGAAACGCCCGAGGAGGGCGCGAGCAGCGCAGCGGCATCGCCACCGCCCTGCATGAGGACAAACCCGGTCCGCTGCCGCGTGGTTCCCGGGCGAGAACTGAGACCAAGGTCCGCTCCGGCGGGCCTTCTTTTTGCCGTGATCGCCGCCGCGGCCTCAGGGAACGAGGCAGGTCCGGGTGGTCACGACCTTGCGCATCCCCCACTCCGTCGGGCCGGCCCGCTGCCGGGTCGAGCAGCCGTCGCCGGGATGGAACGCAGAGGGCCCGCATAGCCCCTCACCACGGTCGCGAGCCGAGGCTCCCTCGCCGATGATCGGGCGCCGGTCGATGACGACCTGCGGTCCACCGCCCCAAGGCCGGTGCCAGCCGGCATGGTGGTGCGGGGGAGGCCAGCCGCCATGCCGGTGGCCGGGGTGATGATGGCCGTGCATGAGGGTGATGATGGGTGCCCGTGCGCCGATGCCGGCGCGACCGACAGGGCACCGAACAGGAGGGCTGTGGCCGCGAGGCCGAGTGGCTTGCTCATCCTGGGGGAACCTCGATGGGTGGACCGCGAGACGTCGCCCTGCGGCACTCCTTGCCGGGCGGGCCTGAACGGCGACGGGCCGGCCCGTTCAACGGCGGCGCAGGCAGAGGGATCGCCCCTCCCGCGGTCCCTGCCTGTCATGCCGTGCCTGTCATGGCTTGACCGGTCGGGCCCTGGTACGGATCGTGCGTCGGAGGAGGCGGCGCCCGGCCGTCCCGGCCGGCATGCGGCACCGGAGGGCGGCAGGAACCATGCGGGCGATCGACACGCAGGCTTTTCTCGAGGATCTCCACGACCTGCGGGCGATTGGCCGCTTCCGCACCGGCGTGCACCGCCCGACCTATTCGCCCCAGGACATGGAATCCCGGCGCTGGCTGATGCGGCGACTGGAGGAATGCGGCCTCGCGCCCGCCATCGACGGCGTCGGCACCGTGCTGGGGCGCCATCCGGGGACCGGGCCGCATCTCCTCGTCGGCAGCCACATCGAGAGCCAGAACGAGGCCGGCTGGCTCGACGGCGCGCTCGGGGTGGTGGCGGGCCTCGCACTCGCCCGGGCCGGGCTGCCGGTCGATGTTTGCGCCTTCGCCGACGAGGAGGGGCATTTCGACGTCGGCTTCCTCGGCAGCCGCTCCGCCATCGGCGCGGTCACCGAGGCCGAGATCGATGCCGGCCGCAACCGCACCGATGGCACCCCCTTGCGCGATGCGCTGGCTTCCGCCGGCCTTGCCGGCCTGCCCCGGATGCGGCTGGAGCCGGCGCGCTATCGCGGCTTCCTGGAGATGCATATCGAGCAGGGCACGCAGCTCGAAGCGGCGGGCCTTCGCCTCGGCATCGTCACCGGCATCGTGGCAATCTGGCAGTGGCGCATCGTGATCGAGGGCGCCCAGGACCATGCCGGCGGCACCACCATGGCGGAGCGGCGGGATGCGGGGCTCACCGCCGTGCGCCTGCTCGCCGCCATCGATGCGGCCTTTCCGCAGGTCTGCGGCGAGCGCAGCACCTGGACCACCGGGCGCATCAGCCTCGATCCCGGCGCACCGAGCATCATCCCGGGCCGGGCCGAGATCCTGTTTCAGTTCCGCGACGTCGCGATGCCGGTGCTGGAGCGGATGGAGGCGACCCTGCGGGCGCTGATCCGCGAGAGCAACCGGCGCGAGCGCTGCACCGCGACCCTGCACGAGATCTCCCGTAACGCGCCGGCCCTGTGCGATCCCGGCCTGATGGGGGCCCTGTCGGAGGCGGCCGAGGCGCTGTGCCCGGGCGGCTGGCAGGCAATGCCCTCGGGCGCCGGCCACGACGCCCAGACCATCGCCACGGTGATGCCCGCCGCGATGCTGTTCGTGCCCTCAATCGGCGGCATCAGCCACCATTGGTCCGAGGACACCAAGGAGGAGGACCTCGCCCTCGGCATGCGGGTGCTGGCAGCGGCGGCCGAGAGGGTGCTGGCGCGAGGGAGTGCGGTGCCCGGTTGACCCGAGCGGATTCCGTAAAAACTGTGGTCGGTCTGCGACAAAGACTTGAGCGGACGACGCTTCGGCCTGCCGACGCAAGTCAGCTGGGCGTCTGTCGCGAAACGCCCGATCGCCCTCGTCGCTCTGTGGGGCGGCTTCGGCCCGCAGGGAGTTTTGTGAGGTGCACCGGGCCCGTCGGCTCGGGTATAATACCAACGGTCGAAAGAAAACGACCGTTGGTTCCGTTCTCCCGTTGTCGCCAAGACTTTGGTTTAGTGTCGAAAATTTGAGATGGTTCATCGGCCCGATGCGTCAGCATCTTGGGCCGATGGTATAAGGCGGCCATGAGCACAGTCCCCACGAGCCCGATTCACGATTTCGCCCCCGCCGCTCCGGACGGCACGCCTCATCCACTGGCCCAGTACCGCGGCAAGGTTCTGCTCGTCGTCAACACCGCCTCGGCCTGCGGCTTCACCCCGCATTATGCCGGGCTGGAAGCCTTGTGGCGCCGCCACCGCGACGCCGGGCTCGTGGTCCTGGGTTTTCCCTGCAACCAGTTCGGCGGGCAGGAGCCGGGCGACGCCGCCGAGATCGCCCGGTTCTGCACCGTCACCTACGACGTCACCTTCCCGCTCCTCGCCAAGGTCGAGGTGAACGGAGCGAGGGCCGAGCCGCTCTTCGCCCATCTCAAGCAGGCAAAGCCTGGATTGCTGGGCACGCAGGCGATCAAGTGGAACTTCACCAAGTTCCTGATCGGCCGCGACGGTCGGGTGATCGCGCGCTTCGCCCCGCGGGTGAGGCCCGAGGCGCTCGAGGCGGCGGTGGTGCAGGCGCTGGCGGAAGCGGTGTAATACCAACGGTCGTTGGAAACGACCTTTGGTACCGTTCGCGAATTTTCGCCAAGCCCAAAATCCCGGACACCTGGGCTTGGCATCGACAATTCGAGATGGAGCAACGGCCGCGTCGATCCCGGGCCTGCCCGAGATCGAATCGATGCGTCAGCATCTTCGGCCGCTGGTCCAAGGCCATCTTCCGGCCAAAATGGCCGAGCTAGACGTGGGAGGTGACGACAGCCCGTCGCCCTGGAAGTCCACCCATGTCGCTCTCCCGCCGCACCCTCCTCGCCGCTTCCCTGGCGACGCTCCCCGCCCTGGCCGCCGGCAAGGCCGTGGCGCAGGTGGAGGGCCAGTGGCGTGCGGTGACCGGCGACAACGGCCAGCCGATCCCCAACACCCGCCTGCCGGGCGAACTCGCCTCCGAGATCGGAGCCTTGCGCGGCGTGACCTGGCTCGGGCCGCGGGAGGCGTCGGTCACGCTCTACGAGTTCTTCGACTACAACTGCCCGTGGTGCCGGGCGGCGGCGCGCGACCTCGACGACCTCGTCAAGGGCAACCCGGACCTGCGCCTCGGCCTCGTCAACAACCCGATCCTGTCGGTGCAATCGGCCCAGGCCGCCAAGGTGGCGCTGGCGGTGCAGCGCACCGGCGGCTCGTCGGCAACCGCCCGGCTCTACGGCGCGCTCCTCGGGCCCGGCACCTCCGGGCGCATCGACGGCCCCCGGGCGCTCGAGGCGGCCTCCCGCCTCGGCCACGACCGGGCGGCGATCGAGCAGGCGGCGGATTCCGACGAGGTGCGCGAGGCGCTGACAGCGCAGATGCGGCTCGCCGCCAATCTCGGCCTGCATGCCACCCCGTCCTATGTCGTCGGGACCTCGGCACTGCTCGGCTATCCGGGGCCGAAGAGCCTCGCCCGGGTGCTCTCCAGCGTGGCCGAATGCGACGAGATCGCCTGCGCGAGCTGACCGCCTGGTCCAGCGCAACGATCTGGAAACCTTGTCGAAACCTCCGCGGCCCGGCGCCCCGCCGACGTCTCCCTGAGCGGTCTCCCGGCCGGGCCCGCGACCCCGCGTGAGCCGGGCGCGGCATCCGACCATGGTCGAAAGGGCGCCCCATCCGCGCGACAGACCGCGCAACCGCGAGGCGCCGGATGGGTTTAAGCCTACGGCCCGCCTCGCGATTGGCGCCCCTTCGCTCGCCTTGCGCCCCCCGAAAACCCATGCTAGGCCGGCGCCGCGCCGGGGGAGGGGGCATTCTTCTCGCGCCGGAGCCTTTCCCATCATCGACGGGCCGCGTGCCGCCGCCGCTCCTTATCCAGACCGGCGCGATGCGGCCGGACCCGTCGGGCCAGGACATGAAGAGAGAGCGCTGGTGGCTCAGAACGCTTCGGAATCGGGTTCTCCCCTGGCGGGCGTCGCCGGGCGGTACGCCTCGGCGTTGTTCGATCTGGCGCGCGACGAGCGGGCCATCGATGCGGTGGCCGCGGGGCTCGACCGGTTCGACGCCCTGATGGCCGAGAGCGCCGATCTGCGGCGCCTCGTGCGCAGCCCGGCCTTCTCGGCCGAGGATCAGGTCAAGGCAATCGAGGCCGTGCTGGCCAAGGCCGGGATCGGCGGGCTCGCCGGCAACTTCATCCGCCTGTCGGCGGCCAACCGCCGGCTCTTCGCCCTGCCGGACATGATCCGCGCCTATCGCGAGCTGGTGCGCGAAGCGAAGGGCATCGTCCGCGCCGAGGTGCGGCTCGCCGAGCAGCCCTCCGACGCGGTCCTCCAGGACATCAAGGCGTCCCTGAAGGACGTCGCGAAGGCCGAGATCGATCTCGATCTCCGCATCGACCCGAGCCTGATCGGCGGCATCGTCGTGAAGCTCGGCAGCCGCATGGTCGACGCCTCGTTGCGCACCAAGCTGAACAGCATCCGCCTGGCGATGCAGGGCGCCCGCTAAGGCCTCCGCGCACCCGCCGACATCCCGAACACCGCCCGACACGCGAACGAACGAGGGAAGGTCCAGATGGACATCCGTGCCGCCGAGATCTCCGCCATCCTGAAGGAGCAGATCAAGAACTTCGGCCAGGAGGCCGAGGTCACCGAGGTCGGTCAGGTCCTGTCGGTCGGCGACGGCATCGCCCGCGTCTACGGCCTCGACAACGTCCAGGCCGGTGAGATGGTCGAGTTCGAGTCGGGCGTGCGCGGCATGGCCCTGAACCTCGAGCAGGACAATGTCGGCGTCGTGATCTTCGGTTCCGACCGCGAGATCAAGGAAGGCCAGACCGTCAAGCGCACCGGCGCCATCGTGGACGTGCCGGTCGGCAAGGGTCTGCTCGGCCGCGTCGTCGACGCCCTCGGCAACCCGATCGACGGCAAGGGCCCGATCGTCGCCGAGAAGCGCAGCCGCGTCGACGTGAAGGCCCCGGGCATCATCCCGCGCAAGTCGGTGCACGAGCCGATGGCGACCGGCCTGAAGGCGATCGACGCCCTGATCCCGATCGGCCGCGGCCAGCGCGAGCTGATCATCGGCGACCGTCAGACCGGCAAGACGGCGGTGGCCCTCGACACCATCCTGAACCAGAAGCCGGCCCATGCCGGAACCGACGAGAAGGCCAAGCTGTACTGCGTCTACGTCGCGGTCGGCCAGAAGCGCTCCACCGTCGCCCAGTTCGTGAAGGTGCTCGAGGATAACGGCGCGATGGAATATTCCATCGTCATCGCCGCCACCGCCTCGGACGCCGCGCCGATGCAGTTCCTGGCGCCCTTCGCCGGCTGCGCCATGGGCGAGTATTTCCGCGATAACGGCATGCACGCCGTAATCGTGTACGACGACCTGTCGAAGCAGGCCGTGGCCTACCGCCAGATGTCGCTGCTGCTGCGCCGCCCGCCGGGCCGCGAGGCGTATCCGGGTGACGTGTTCTACCTGCACTCCCGCCTGCTCGAGCGCGCCGCCAAGATGGGTGACGCTGCCGGCAACGGCTCGCTGACCGCGCTGCCGGTCATCGAGACCCAAGCCAACGACGTTTCGGCCTACATCCCGACCAACGTGATCTCGATCACCGACGGCCAGATCTTCCTCGAGACCGACCTGTTCTACCAGGGCGTGCGCCCGGCGGTGAACGTCGGCCTTTCGGTCTCCCGCGTCGGCTCCGCCGCCCAGACCAAGGCGATGAAGTCGGTCGCCGGCAAGATCAAGGGCGAGCTGGCGCAGTACCGCGAGATGGCGGCCTTCGCGCAGTTCGGCTCCGACCTCGACGCCTCGACCCAGAAGCTGCTCAACCGCGGCGCCCGCCTGACCGAACTCCTGAAGCAGCCGCAATTCTCGCCGCTGAAGATGGAAGAGCAGGTCGCGGTGATCTATGCCGGCGTGAACGGCTACCTCGACGCGATCCCGGTCAACCGGGTCCGCGCCTTCGAGGACGGCCTGCTCTCGATCCTGCGCACCAAGCACGCCGACCTGCTCGACACGATCCGCTCCTCCAAGGAGCTGTCGGCCGACAGCGGCGCCAAGCTGAAGGGCGTGGTCGAATCCTTCGCCAAGTCCTTCCAGTAAGCCTCCGGCTCGACACCAAGGGACCCTCCGATGGCGAGTCTGAAGGACCTGCGCAATCGCATCACCTCGGTGAAGGCGACCCAGAAGATCACCAAGGCGATGCAGATGGTCGCCGCCGCCAAGTTGCGCCGGGCGCAGATGGCGGCGGAGAGCGCGCGGCCCTACGCCGAGCGCATGGCGCAGGTGCTCGGCAACCTCGCCTCCAACCTGACCCCCGGGGCGGACACGCCCCGGCTGCTCTCCGGCACCGGCCAGGACCGCACCCACCTGCTCCTCGTCTGCACGGCGGAGCGCGGCCTGTGCGGCGCGTTCAACTCCTCGATCTCGCGGCTCGCCCGTGACCATGCCCGCCGCCTCATGGCGGAGGGCAAGACGGTCAAGATCATCTGCGTCGGCAAGAAGGGCTACGACATCCTGCGCCGCGAGTTCCGCGACCAGATCGTCGAGCTGATCGAGCTGCGCGGCGTGCGCCAGCTCGGCTTCGACAATGCGGAGACAATCGCCCGCAACCTGCTCGGCCGCTTCGATGCGGGCGAGTTCGACGTCGCGACCCTGTTCTACTCGCGCTTCCGCTCGGTGATCGCCCAGATCCCGACGGCGCAGCAGATCATCCCGGCCGACATCGCCCCGACCCAAGCCGCCGCCGGCGCCTCGGCCGACGCGGTCTACGACTACGAGCCGGGCGAGGGCGAGATCCTGGCGGCGCTTCTCCCGAAGAACCTCACCGTCCAGATCCTCCGGGCGCTCCTGGAAAACGCCGCCTCCGAGCAGGGCGCGCGCATGGGCGCCATGGACAGCGCCACGCGCAACGCCGGCGAGATGATCAAGAAGCAGACCTTGATCTACAACCGGACGCGCCAGGCGATGATCACCAAGGAGCTGATCGAGATCATCTCGGGCGCCGAGGCGCTCTGACCGCACGCAATCAGGGATTAGCATCATGGCGAACACTGCCACCCCCGGCGCCGGCTCGAACAAGGTCGGCCACATCACCCAGGTCATCGGCGCGGTCGTCGACGTGAAGTTCGAGGGCCACCTGCCCGAGATCCTGAACGCCCTCGAGACCAAGAACCAGGGCAACCGCCTGGTCCTCGAAGTCGCCATGCAGCTCGGCGAGAACACCGTGCGCTGCATCGCCATGGACACCTCCGAGGGCCTGGTCCGCGGCCAGGAGGTGACCGATACCGGCTCGCCGATCCGCGTGCCCGTGGGCGCCAACACGCTCGGCCGCATCATGAACGTCATCGGCGAGCCGATCGACGAGGCCGGCGAGATCAAGACCGAGTCGCTCCGCGCCATCCACCAGCCGGCCCCGTCCTATGCCGAGCAGTCGACCGAGGCGCAGATCCTCGTCACCGGCATCAAGGTGGTGGACCTGCTCGCCCCCTACGCCAAGGGCGGCAAGATCGGCCTGTTCGGCGGCGCTGGCGTCGGCAAGACCGTGCTCATCATGGAGCTGATCAACAACATCGCGAAGGCCCACTCGGGCTACTCGGTGTTCGCGGGCGTCGGTGAGCGCACCCGCGAGGGCAACGATCTCTACCACGAGATGATCGAGTCCAAGGTGAACATGGACCCCAAGGAGCACGGCTCCGCGGAAGGCTCCAAGTGCGCCCTGGTCTACGGCCAGATGAACGAGCCCCCGGGCGCCCGCGCCCGCGTCGCGCTGACCGGCCTCACCGTCGCGGAGCATTTCCGCGATGAGGGCCAGGACGTGCTTTTCTTCGTCGACAACATCTTCCGCTTCACCCAGGCGGGCTCGGAAGTGTCGGCGCTGCTCGGCCGCATCCCCTCGGCGGTGGGCTATCAGCCGACGCTCGCCACCGACATGGGCGCGCTGCAAGAGCGCATCACCACCACCACCAAGGGCTCGATCACCTCGGTGCAGGCGATCTACGTGCCGGCCGACGACCTGACCGACCCGGCGCCCGCCACCTCGTTCGCCCACCTCGACGCCACCACCGTGCTGTCGCGCTCGATCGCCGAGAAGGGCATCTACCCGGCGGTGGATCCGCTCGACTCGACCTCGCGCATGCTGTCGCCGGCGGTCCTCGGCGAGGAGCACTACACCGTCGCCCGCCGCGTCCAGCAGGTGCTCCAGCGCTACAAGGCGCTCCAGGACATCATCGCGATCCTGGGCATGGACGAGCTGTCCGAGGAGGACAAGCTGACGGTGGCCCGCGCCCGCAAGATCGAGCGCTTCCTGAGCCAGCCGTTCCACGTCGCCGAGATCTTCACCGGCTCGCCGGGCAAGCTCGTGGCGCTCGAGGACACCATCAAGGGCTTCAAGGGCCTGGTGGACGGCGAGTACGACAACCTCCCCGAGGCCGCCTTCTACATGGTCGGCTCGATCGAGGAGGCCAAGGAGAAAGCCCAGCGCCTCGCCGCCGCAGCCTGATCGGCAGCGACCAAGACGGGCCCGGCCTTAACGCCGGGCCCTTTCGCGCGTCTGACGAAACCGGAAACGACCTGACCCCATGGCCACCTTCCAGTTCGACCTCGTCGGCCCCGAGCGGATCCTGTATTCGGGCGCGGTCGATGCCGTGCAGCTTCCGGGTTCCGAGGGCGAGATGACGGTGCTGCCCGGGCACGCGCCCGTGCTCACCACCCTCAAGACCGGCATGCTGGTCATCACCGAGAGCCCGCAGCAGGGCAAGCGGGTGCTGGTGCGCGGGGGCTTCGCCGAGATCAACGCCACCTCGCTGACCGTGATCGCCGAGCGCGCGACCCCGGTCGAGGAGCTGACCCCCGCGATCATCGACGCCGACATCGCGGCGGCGGAACTCCTCTACGACGCCACCGACGATTACGACCGCAAGCGCGAGATCGAGGGCCAGATCGCGCAGCTGCGCGAAGCCAAGGTGGCGCTGAGCTTCTGATCCGCGCGCCGCGAGGCGACGGGCGAGAGCCTTGAGAGGGCGGCGGGGCGACGGCTCCGCCGCCCTCGTCGTATCGAGACCGATCGTAAGCAGATTTCGCAAAAGTGGTCGCCGGTTTTGCGACGAAAATCTGCGACAAAACGAGAATCTAAGCGGATGACGCGGTGGCCTGCCAACGCCAGTCCGCTTAGGGGCCGGCCGCGGCGAGGCCCGCCGGGACGACAGGGTGCGGTGCGAGGCGGACCCACATGACCCGGCCGGGCACGAACGCCGTGCGGGCGGCCCGGCGCCACAGGGGCGGGGCGTGGTCGCCCACCAGCAGGATCTCGGTCCCCGGATAGGCGAGGGCGAGGCGCGAGACCGCCGTGAACAGGTCCTGCCAGATCTCCACCATGGCGCAGACCTCCGGATCGGCGAAGCGGCTGCGCTTATGCCCGCAATCCTGCCGCGGGGTCGCGCTGCCCTGTGGCACCGGCACGTGCGAGTTCAAGGTGAGCCAATAGACGAAGGATGGCCCGGCCTTCGCCAGCTCGGCACCGACCGCCTCCGCCAGGTCGGTGTCGCAGGGCCCCGGGAACGGGCCGCCGCAGGTCCTGGCGAAGCGGGAGCCTAATGTCTCGCCGAACAGGCTGGTCTGGAAGCCGGCGAGCGGGTACCAGTGCACGCGGTCGTAGAAGCCGGCATGGTAGCCATGCACCGAGACCGTGCGGTAAGCGCGGGCGGCGAACCGCTCGGGCAGGCAGGTCGGATCCTCCGTGACGAAGACCTCCCGGTGTGAGCGGTAGGTGCCGCACAGCTCGCGCACCTCACCCGACGCGGTGGCGCCGAAGAAGGCGCTTGTGCCGGTCGTGACCGTGTAGAGCCGGCGCAGGGCCGGGTCGTCGAACGGCGCCGTGAGGATCGCGCGCTGGCCGTCGTCGCGCAGGACCCCCAGGCTCTCGACCACGACCATCACGACCCGGCGGGCCGGCCGCGGCTGGTTGGGCAGGGTGTCGAAGCCGGACAGGCTGCTGCCCGATTCGAAACTCCGTCCGGTGCTCGCCAGGGCCCCGAAATCGTAAGCCGAGGAGCCGTTGACCAGGCCGTCGCCGATCAGCAGCGCGGCGACCGCCGCCGCGAAGACGGGTCGGCTGCCCTGGCGCATCGCCGGGCCGGCCCGCACCAGGAAGGTCAGGTAGGCGAGCAGCAGGCCGACGACCGCGAGGGCGCTCGCCGCGTAGGCGGGCGTCGACAGGAGGTTTTTCAGCACGTCGATGGTGATCAGGTGCAGAAGCGCATCCGGATCGAGGAAGAACATCCGGCCGATGGCGAAGACGAGATCGAACGCCAGCGCCAGCAGGCCGAGCAGCGCCAGGGCATAGCCCGGCAGCAGGCCGCCCAGCAGGGCGACCGCCGCGTAGAGCGCGATGGCGCTCGTGCGCGGCGGCACGCCCGCAACGGTGTCGAGGGCGAGGGCGAGGGCGTTCGGCAGCACGAGGCCGCCGACCAGCAGGAGCAGGCAAGGACGGTCCGGCACGAGGGAGGCCGGGACACGCCGGACGAACCGCGCAACGACGGTCAGGACCGCAGAGCTATGATGCTGATGCATGCCGGCTTCATAGCTGCCCGATGGTTAAGTCCGCCTTCAGATCCCGCGACATCTTGGGTCTCCCGGCGCCCATCGGGGTCGAATCGCCCGAGACGGGGTGACTTGACGGTCATTTCACCGGCCGCGATGCGATTGGGAGCAATGATCGGCAATGGCCACGCCCATCGCTCGAGATCGCTGCGACGCGACGATGACACGATGATCAGCCAGCTCCGCGACGTGTCAAATCGGAGACTGATGCCACACGTGCATACTCGGAGTCGGTACTTGAAACGGGCGCCTTGTTGCACGTGCGGGTCGCGCTGAATGTGGCGCGACACGCCGATATCAAAGAACGATCATCCGGTTGACGAGACCGGCGCGCCGCCCTCCGGGCTACTCCAGCCGATCGTCGTCTGCCTGGAAGGCCCGGCGCTCCTGTGCGGTGATCTCGCCGAGCCACCGGCGTGGATTGCCGCACATCCAGCACGAGCACGGGGTCGGTGTTCGAGACCAGAAGGAGACAACGGCCCCGGGTGACATCCGCCGGCCCGTCGCCCCGCCGTGATAGTCCTTGCGGGCCTTCATCAGCCGTGCGCGGTGGTGCCGACGCACCCCACGATGGTATTTATCCAAAGAAGATCCTGATGCAGGCTCCGATCCCGAGCGCCCATGCGCTCTATTCGAGGGGATCGGAGCCGAAGCATCAGCCTCGTGGATCGTCTGCCCGGCATGCGAATCATCCCGTCCTTGTATCGCAACGTGGTCCGGATGCCACGTCGGGATCGTTTCGGCGGGCGGGCGGCCAACGCCCAAAGCCAGTCGCCGACGCTCGACGGTGCGCCGATCGGGGGTTCGCCTCAAGCCTCGTCGCGCAGCACCCGCCGGATGATCTTGCCCGTCGTGGTGAGCGGCAGGCTCGACCGGAACGCGATCTCGCGCGGATATTCGTGGGCGGAGAGCCGCGTGCGGACATAGCCCTGGATCTCGGCGGCGAGCGCCTCGGAGGCGACGTGCCCCGGGCGCAGCACCACGAAGGCTTTGACGATCTCGGTGCGGACGGGATCGGGCTTGCCCACCGCCGCCGCCAGCGCCACCGCCGGATGGCGCAAGAGGCAATCCTCGATCTCGCCGGGGCCGATCCGGTAGCCCGACGAGGTGATGACGTCGTCGTCGCGGCCGACGAAATGGACGTAGCCGTCCGCGTCCATCCGGCCCTGGTCGCCGGTGGTCATCCAGTCGCCGAGAAACTTGCGCGCGGTCGCCTCCGGGTCGTTCCAGTAGCGCAGGAACATCACCGGATCGGGCCGGGCGACGGCGATCTGGCCGGTCTCGTCGATGGCGGACGGGCTGCCGTCCGGGCGGATCACCGCGACGCGGTGGCCCGGCACGGCTAAGCCGGTCGAGCCCGCCCGCGCCAGACCCAGCGCGGCGCAGGACGCCAGCACCAGGTTGCATTCGGTCTGGCCGTAAGCCTCGTTGATGGTGAGGCCGAGGGTGTCCTTCGCCCAGTGGAAGGTTTCGGGCCCCAGCATCTCGCCGGCCGAGGCCAGGGTCCGCAGGGCGCCCAGGTCGAAGCGCCGGCGCGGATCCTCGACGGTGCGCAGCATCCGGAGCGCCGTCGGCGGCACGAAGGCGTTGGCGACCGAGAGGTCGGCCATCAGCCGGAACGCCTCCTCGGGCTCGAACTTGTCGGCCTTGCGCGCCACCACGGCGACGCCGTGATGCAGGCTCGGCAAGAGCGCGTTGAGCAGGCCCCCGGCCCAGGCCCAGTCCGCCGGGGTCCACATCCGGTCCCCGGGCTTCGGCATGACATCGTGCATCATGGCGAAGCCCGGCAGGTGGCCGAGCAGCACCCGGTGGCCGTGCAGCGCCCCCTTCGGCGGCCCGGTGGTGCCGGAGGTGTAGATCATCAGGGCCGGATCGTCGGCCCACGTGTCGACGGGAGCGAAGTCCGGCAAGGCCGCCGCCAGGAGATCGGCATAGCCGAGCGCCCCCTCGCCGGCGCCGTCGGTCGAGACGACGAGGCCGAGATCCGGCAGCGCATCGCGCAAGGAGGCCAGCTTGGCGACGCCGCCCGCATGGGTCACGACGGCCTTCGCGCCGGCATTGCCGAGGCGGTGCAGCAGGCCCTCCGGCCCGAACACCACCGCGAGCGGCAGCGCCACCGCGCCGAGCTTGTAGATGGCGAGATGGGCCACCACCACGGCGGGGGATTGCGGCAGCAGCACCGCCACCCGGTCGCCGGCCTGGATGCCGTGGGCCCGCAAGGCGTTGGCGAAGCGGTTCGACGCCTCGCGCAGGGCGGCGAAGCTCCAGGATTCCACCCGGCCGTTCGCCGCCACGTCGAGGATCGCCGTGCGGTCCGGGTCGGCCGCGGCCCAACGGTCGCAGACGTCGACCGCGATGTTGTAGCGCTCCGGGATCCGCCAGCGGAACCCGGCGCGCCACTCCTCGTAGGAGGTGGGGCTCACGCCTCGCGCGGCGGGAACCCGCCCTCGAACACGAAATCGGACAGGGGGTGGCGGCCGTTCGGGGTCTCGCGGGCGCGGACCTCCTCGGGCAGGGTCGCGGGATCCGCCTTGCGGCCGATCGCGAAGGCCGCCTCGACCCGGTGGTGGGGCGGCAGGTTCAGGGCCGCGGGGGCCCGCTCGTGGTCGAAGCCGGTCATGCCGTGGGCGTGCCAGCCCATCTTGATCGCCTGGAGCTGGAACAGCCCCGAGGCCGTGCCGGCATCGAAGGAGGCGCTGTAGGAGGGCTTCAGCCCGTCCGGGGTGTTCATCATCCCGTTCGAGGCCAGGAACACCAGTGCGCCGGCATTCTTCACCCAGCCCTGGTTGAACGGCACCAGGAGCCCGAACAGCGGCTCCCAGGCGGGGGTGTCGCGTAAGCCGTAGACGAAGCGCCAGGGCTGCGAGTTGTAGCCCGAGGGAGCCCAGCGCGCCGCCTCGATCATCGTCATCAGGTCGGCCTGGGACACCGCCTCGCCCGTGAAGGCGCGGGGCGACCAGCGCTCGAGGAAGAGCGCGTCGATCGGATGGTCGGCGGTGCGGGAATTGGCGGAGGTGGTCACGGGCAAAAGGATCTCCGTGGATGTCGCGCCGTCCTGCCAGCAAGCGCGGCGGTTGTCACGGGCCCGCATCCCGGTCCTTCGGCGGATCAGGCCCGCGGAAACATCATGCCGCGCCCGATGTTGTCCCCGACACGAGCGAGCCGGCCGCGGCAAGCGACACGCAGCAAGGACACACCATGGACAAGACGGATCGGGCGCGGCCCTCTTTGCGCGACTTCGACCCCTATACCGACCGCAACGGGCAGGATCTGGGTCAGGATTCTCCCCTCGATGTCGGGGTGCCGCAGCGCACGCAAGCCGACATGGCGCATGATCCGATAGGCCAGGCGCGGGATGCCCGGGTGGCGTCCGACTTCAACCGGCTCGATGCGATCGGCGCGACCGATGGCAGCCAGGCCACCGAGGACGAGACCCCGCCGGAGACCCTGCGCCGGATCAGCGACCCCTCGACCGGCAGCCCTGCCGCCGAGAATCCTGCTGCCAAGGACGCGATCGACCGGGCGACCGCGGTGGTCGGCAAGGATGAGGGCAAGGACGAGGGAGAGTGAGGCGATGACGCGCAAGCCCGACGACGTGGTGGGCAGCCGGGGCGAGCCGGCGGTCGGTGGCGGCCACCAGACCCCCGAACAGGCGGCGATCACCCGCCAGGAGGGCGGGGGGCGCGACGAGGCCGAGCTGAAGCGTGAGTGGTCCTCGGCCGGCACGCCCGGCCGGCCGCCGGTCTCGGTCGGCGGCAGCTCCGGCGGCCATTCCGACCAGGTTGCCGCTCAAGGCCCCCGCGAGGGGGAGAAGGTCGCGGACGGCGAATCCCGGACCGAGAAGACCGGCGGTACGGTCGACGGGTGAGGCGAGCGAGAGGGGAGGGGAGCACGGCATGGCGGACCGCAAGGACGACCTCAAGGACGACTGGGACGGCAAGCCGGCCCGCGACGACAGGATCACCGCCGACGACCTGAAAGGCGTTGCGGCGGTGCCCAAGGACGGCGACGGCCAGGACAACAGGTCCGGGGCGAATGCCGGGGATCGCCAGGGCGACGAGGTCGATCCCGGAACCGGTTAGCCGGCGGTCGCGAGCCGCGCGCCCGAACCCTGCCCCCCTTGAGCCC
>NZ_LABX01000274.1 GCF_001043915.1 Methylobacterium aquaticum
GGCCGTTGAATCCCTCTCGACCGTTCGATGCCAAACCAGAGGCTTGGCGACAATTCGCGAACGGAACCACAGGTCGTTGTCTTTCGACCGTTGATATCACCCGTTCATCGGCCACTTCGCAGCCGCGGCCGCCGAGGATTCCGGGAAGATCGTGACGAACGTGTCGCCGATCCATTGCAGCAGCACCGGATCGGCGAAGATGTTCTGGCCGTCGGGGCCGAACGCCACCTTGGTCCAGGGCATCACCGTGCGGGTGCCCGGGATGTCGGTGGCGGCGAGCGCGGCGCGGATCTTCTGGCCGTCGGTCGAGCCGGCGCGGTCGAGGGCGTCGGCGAGCACGATCAGCGCCATGAGCTGGCGCGAGGAATTGTCGTTGAGGTCGCGGCCGGCCCGGGCCTTGTACATCCGGTTCACGGTGGCGACCATCGGGCGCCTGGCGGCGAGGTCGAGGGAGAAGCTGCCGCGGGAGATCAGGCCCTGGAGCTTGTCGCCGACGGCGTCGTAGGTGACCTTCTCGGAGAAGCCGGCCGCCTGCGCGATCATGCTCTTCGGCTTGTAGCCGAGTTCGCTCATCGTCTTGGTGAGCAGGATGGCGTCGGTGGTGTAGCTCGTCGGCATCAGCACGTCGGCATTGGCGGTCTTGAGCTGCTGCACCTCGGCGGTCAGGGAGGGCGAGTTGCTCTTGTACTTCACGTCGGCGACGAGCTTGTAGCCGCGCTCGGCCGCCAGCTTGCGCTGCACCGTGGACGAATCGACGCCGTAGATCGTGTCCTCGAAGAACAGGGCCACCGAATCGATCGTCCTGCCCTGCTTGCGCAGCGAATCCAGGAAGTCGAACATCGCGGTCGAGAACATCTCGTCATGCGCGGCCGGGCGGAAGAAGTACTTCAGGCCCTTGCGGTGCAGGCTCGGCGAGGAGGAATCGGCGCAGACGAAAGGCACGCCGTAGCGCTCAGCGGTGGCGCTCACCGTGGCCGATACCGCCGACTGGTAGCAGCCGACGAGGGCCGACACCTTGTCCTGGGTGATCAGGCGCTCGGCCTCGGCCCGGCCCTTCTGCGGGTCGGCCTGGTGGTCGGCGAAGACGAGGCGGATCCGGGCGCCGCCCAGGCCGGCAAGGCCGGCGCCCCGGGCGCAGGGCAGGTCGAGGTCGTGGTCGGTGTTGATGATGTCGAGCGCGGTCTCGAGGGCGTGGCGGGCATCGACCCCGACCTGCGCGCTCGACCCCGACATGGCGTAGAGCACGCCGACCACGACCTCCGGCGCCGCCGCCCGCGCAGGCGCCGTGCGCAGCGAGGCGAACGAGAGGGCACCGGCCCCCACCAAGAGTTCTCGACGACGAATCATCCGCTGGCCTCCAGAGGCGTCACGATGGTCTGTAAGCCTGATTCCGCGCTCTTTGAACAGTGAGGATCGGGGCGCTCACCGGAGTGGCTGCGGACAGGACGTGCGAACAAGAATCCGGGACGACGACGAGCCGGGTTCACGACGAACCGGCAGGGGACATCGTTTCAGAGCACCGCATAGTCGCTGTTGCGCCGGTCGGTGATCAGCATGCAGCCCGGCGCGTGGGTGATGGCGAAGGCCGGCCGCACGGCAGCGATCACCGATTGCGGGGTCACGCCGCAGGCCCAGAAGACCGGGATCTCGTCGTCGCGGATCGCGACCGGATCGCCGTAATCGGGGGCGTGGATGTCCCGGATGCCGATCAGGTCCGGCCGGCCGAGATGCACCGGCGCGCCGTGGACGGCGGGGAAGCGCGAGGTGATCTGCACCGCCCGGATCGCCTGGGCGGCATTGAGCGGGCGCATCGAGACCACCATCGGCCCGGCAAAGCGGCCGGCCGGGTTGCACGGGAGGCTGGTGCGGTACATCGGCACCCGCACGCCCATCTCGACGTGGCGAAGCGGCAAGCCGTCCTCCGCCATCGCGGCCTCGAACGAGTAGGAGCAGCCGATCACGAAGGCCACGAGGTCGTCGCGCCACAGATCGGCCACCTCGTCGCGCTCCGCCACCACCTCGCCGTCGCGCCAGACCCGATAGCCGGGGATGTCGGTGGCGATGTCGAGGTCGCGGCCGAGTTCGGGGATGCGGCGTTCACCCTTCGCCGAAACGCCGATGATCGGGCACGGCTTCGGATTGCGCTGGGCAAACAGCAGGAACTCGTCGGCGACATCGGCGGGCAGCACCGCGAGGTTGCCCTGGACGTAGCCGTCGGCGATGCCGGCGGTGCAGCCGGTGATGGCGCCGCTGCGGCAAGCGAGCCGGGCCGCCTCGCCGCTCATCCGTGCCCGTTCGGTGAGAAGGGTCATCGCCGCTCCTTTGCCCGGATGGGTCCGTGCCCGGGCATGCGCGATCATGGCATCGCCGGCCGGTCGCGGCCAATCGTCATTTCGCAGCGGGTCCGATCTGGAACAGGCACGGCATTCCAGACGGACGCCTGTGGGATGAAATTCGCGTTGCAAAGCGAGCCGTCGGATCGCGCACGGGTCGCGGGCGATGACCATCATCTCATATGCGTCGGCAGGTGGATCGATGTCATAGCTGACATCTGCGTGAATCCGGCCAGCAATTCGCTACATACTTCAGATTATTGAAATAAAAAAGTTGATGATTTTGCTCCTTACAGTATAAGAATATATTCTTATTATATTAGCTGAGCATATCAAATCAGTCGCTGCTTGATTGTAGCCAATGTCACATGTAAAAAGCCGAATCGTTATGTCATTTCAGGTGCGTCATGACCTCCTCGACACCTCCCGTCTTGAACGATTCCATCGCGACCGCCATTGATCTTGGAAGTTTTGGATCTCTGAGAGGATCCGAGTTTCCAAGCTATTATATGAACAACCTTTCTTTCAGCTCTTCGCCCCCTCAAGGACTCCAAGGTTACTATTACAAATTTACGACCGACAGTAACGCTACGGATATCCGTCTTTACACTTTTATGGAAAATCCGAGCGCATCGACGTACATTTCTTTGTATGATAGCGACGGGAAATTTCTCACTGACAATCGATCCTCCGACCCGATCAGCCCTCCGATCGACTATACAACCGGGCAAACAATTTTGCCGGGAGGGATTTTTACAGCCAAAACATTTTATCTTTCAGTCAAGTCCGTCAAATATCCGGCATCGACGAACTGGGGTCTCTATGCATATTCCAATTATCAGGATATTGATCGCGCCGGCGACACTGCCGCCGATGCCAAGAATCTAGGAACGTTTACAGGATCGCAGATCCCGACCATCAATGGAACGCTTGTCACGGCCTATGGGCGCAAAGAGCCGGCTCCAGGCAGCGCAGATGCGGCCAGCCACGAGCTGACCATCGATTTTAATACCGCCCTGGCGAAAGATCCGGTAGATTTCTACAAATTCAATACTACCACCGAAGGCGATATACGATTTAACATAAAAGGCAAGAATGGTGGCGTCGTACTCTCGGGGCCGGCCCAAGGCTCGATCGGCATGCCCTTGAAGCAACTCGTGTCAGGAACGTCATCGGTACATATTATTCCAGGCACTTACTACATTCAGGTCCATGACGATGCGACACAAGGGGCCGGAAGCCAAGCCGTCTTTCATTATGAAAATCGGGAAGTATCCGATACATATTCGATCAACGTGGATTTTACGCCAAGCCTGATCCCTCCCGTCACGCCACCTCCGGCGACAACGCCGCCTGCGACATCGCCATCGACCCCCACGACGCCACCGACAAGCCCAACCCTTCCGTCCACCCCCGTTCGTCATGTCGCGGCCGACTTTGATGGGAATGGCACGAGCGATCTTCTTTGGCGCAGCACGACTGGAAACATCAATCAGTGGCTCTTCCACAGTCAGCCCAGCGCAAATCCGGCAAGCCCCCTCGATGCCAGAAACGTGATCCTGGGTGCTCCCAATCTCGGCAACATCAGCTCCGAATGGACGGTACAGGGCATCGGCGACCTGAACGGCGATGGTACCAGTGACATCCTTTGGAGAGATGCTGCCGGGCACATCAACGAGTGGCTGCTCGGCCCCGACGGACGTGTCGCGTTAGCGCCCAATATCGGGACGATCGGATCCGACTGGTCGGTGCAAGGGGTCGGCGACCTGAACGGTGACGGTCAATCCGATATCCTGTGGCGTGACAGGTCCGGGAACATCAATGCCTGGAATCTGGACCGCACCGGCCACGTTGCCGATGCGCCAAATTTAGGAAAAGTCGGCACCGAATGGACCGTGAAGGACGTTGCCGACGTGAACGGCGACGGTGTCAGCGATATCCTCTGGCAAGATACGGCGGGGCACGTCAACGAGTGGCTGCTGGGCAAGGACGGACGGGTGTCGTCGGCGCCGAACATCGGTGTGGTCGGCCCGGAATGGACCCTGATCGGCACCGGCGACTTCAACGGCGACGGGACCAGCGACCTTCTCTGGCGCCATACCGCTGGATACATCAACGAATGGCTCATGGGGACAAATGGGAGGGTTGCATCCAGCCCGAATATCGGCGCGATCGCCGCGGACTGGTCGCTGATGAGCACGGGCGACTACAATGGCGACGGGCGGTCCGATCTGATGTGGCGTGACACGTCCGGCCACGTCAACGAGTGGCTGCTGAACAGCAACGGTCAAGTCGCCTCGGCACCGAATGTCGGAACGATCGGCGGGAACTGGGCATCTGTCAGCTGATCGGTGCCGATCAGGACCCACAGGTCCGTCCTGGTCCTGCGGGTCATTCCCCGCTGGTCGCCGTCCATCCTGCCAAGCGCGTCATGGACAGCCAGCCTCGGCGGCCAACCACCGGGACGAGGGTGTCCAGCCGACGATTGCGAGGCTTCGCAGGTCGACCAGGCCGCGTCCCGGGCCGCGCCAGGACATCGTCAAGCAAGGACCGCCCCCTGCAAAATCCCCCGCGGCCCCGGCCGGCTCACGCCAGGGGGATCAGCCCGGCGACGTGGCGCTCGGCGGGATCGCCCGCCTCCAGGCCGGCCGCGACGCCGGTGCGGTCCGCTAAGGGGCGGTTCTGGCTCATCTTGCGCTTGCCTTCGAGGCGGGTGATCGGCAGCCGCAGGCCGACGATGCCGCGCAGCTGCGCCGCGACGAACTCGGCCGGCGCATCCGCGACCGCCCAGGGGCTCGGCCGGCCGCCCTCGTGCCGGTCGGTGAGCCGGGTGACGACGGCGAGCAGGCGATCCGGGTCGTCGAAGAACGCCGCCGGCCCGTAGGCGTGGACGGCGACGTAGTTCCAGGTCGGCACCACCGTCCCGGTCTCGCGCTTCGTTGCGTACCAGGACGGCGTCACGTAGGCGTCGGGCCCGGAAAAGATCGCGAGCGTCTCGGCCAAAGCGGGTTCGCGCCAGTGCGGATTGGCCCTGGCGAGGTGGCCGTAGAGCACGCCCTGTTCGCCCTCGTCCGGGTCCAGCAGGAGCGGCAGCGGCGTGCACAGGAGCCCGGCCGCCGTGGCGGTGACGAGGCTCGCGAGGGGGGCGGCGCGCATCGTCGCGTGCATCGCGGCCGCATCGGTCTCGCGGAAGGCGGGCGGAATGTACAAGCAGGGCCTCCATCGGGCGTCGACCCTGGTCCTAGACGCGGAACCGGCCCATGCTGAACGTCCAGTTCGCACCGGATTTGGTGGGCCAGTGTGACCGCAGCCTCTCCCCATGCGTACTTCCCCGTCAGCGCCCGGATCGGCGCCGATCTGAAGGCGCAGATCGCCCAGGGGGTCTATCCGCCAGGGGCGGCCCTGCCCTCGACCCGGGCGCTGGCGGCCGAACTCGGGGTGTCGCGCACCACCGTCACGGCAGCCTACGACCAGCTCGTCGCGGAGGGCTATCTGGAGACGCGGCCCGGGGCGCGGACGCGGGTCGCCGCCGGCCTCCAGCCGGGGCCCGCGCCGGTGGCGGGCGGCCGGGCCACCGCGCATCACCTCTCCGCCTATGGGCGGCGCCTGCTCGCCGAGCCCCTCATGCCCGAGCCCCTCTTGCCCGAGCCCGTCATGACCGAGCCGGCACCGGGGCCGGCGATCGACTTCCGCTACGGCGACCTGTCGGGCAACGACTTCCCGGTCCTCGCCTGGCGGCGGGCGCTCACCGCCGTGCTGCTGCGCCGGCCCGCCCGGCTCGGCTACGCCGATCCGCGCGGGCTGCCCGAGCTGCGGGCGGCGTTGCAGGCCTATCTCTGGCGCGCCCGGGGCCTGCGCTGCGGCCTCGACCAGATCGTCGTGGTCAACGGCTCGCAGCAGGGGATCGACCTCTGCGCCCGGCTCCTCGTCGATCCCGGCGACCGGGTGGTGATGGAGGATCCGGGCTACGGCGCCGCGCGCCGGGCCTTCGCGGCCGCGGGCGCCGCGATCCTGCCGGTCCCGGTCGATGCGGAGGGGCTTCAGACCGGGCGTCTCGCAGCAGTCGGCCCGGCGCGGCTCGCCTATGTCACGCCCTCGCACCAGTTCCCCCTCGGCGGCGTGCTGCCGGTCGCCCGCCGGCAGGCGCTGCTGGCCTGGGCCGAGGCGTGCGGCGCGACGATCGTCGAGGACGATTACGACGGCGAGTACCGCTTCGACGCGCGGCCGGTGGAGGCGCTGACGAGCCTCGATCGGACCGGCCGCGTGATCTATGCCGGCACGGTGTCGAAGACCCTGTCGCCGCAGCTGCGCCTCGGCTACCTGGTGGTCCCCCCGGCCCTCAGCGACGTGGTCACGGAGGCCAAGCGCCTGGCCGACCGGCAGGCGCCGGGCCTGGAACAGGCCGCCCTCGCCGGCCTCCTGACCGGCGGCGGCTACGAGCGCCACCTGCGCCAGGCCCGGCGGCGCCACGCCGACCGGCGCGCCGCCCTGCTCGCGGCCCTGGCGGAGAGCTTCGGCGGGACCGTGCGGGTGGAGGGCGCGGCGGCGGGCCTTCACCTCGTGGCCTGGTTCGACCACCGGCCGGCCGCCGCCGAGACCGGGATGGCGGCGGCGGCACGGGCGGCGGGAATCGGCGTCTACCCGGTCGGCCCGCTCTACCACGATCCGGCGGCACGGCCGGACCGGGCGGGATTGCTGCTGGGCTTCGCCGGCAGCGAGCCCGGGACGATCCGGGAGGGCATCCGCCGTCTCGCCGTCGCGCTCTCCGGGGAGCGTTGCGCCGGGATCTGACCGCTCGCAGGCCCGGTCCGTCACGCAGGGGAAGAGGCGCGCGGGGCCGGCGGCGATGAGCGATTTTGGTTCCTTTTTGTTGTCACTCCGCCCGCTTTGCCATTCCTCACCGTAAGCATTTGTTCGGGACTGAATCGGTAACGATGGGGCAGACGGGCCTTGCGGCCGCCGGGAGGGATGCGATGGCCGACGAGAGGACCTTTGTCCTCGTGACCGACAGGCCAGACCGCAGCGCCGCGATCAGCGCGGCCCTGCGGGCGATCGGGATCTGCGACGTCGTCGGACCCGAGGAGACGTGGCGGGACCGCCGGGCGCTGGCCGGCGTGGTCTCCGACCTGACGCTGTCGCGGCCGGAGGCCGATTTGTGCCTGCGGGCGCTCCAGCGCCGCTTCGCCAACCGGCACATGCCGGTGATCTGCCTCCTGCGCAAGGCGACGCAGGACACCCTGCGCCACGCCAAGACCCTCGGGGCGACGGTGTGCATGCCGGCCTACGTGCCGCCCGAATCGGTGGCGGCGGCCCTGGCCAACCAGGTCGGGGTCATGGCCGGGAACGCCGAGAAGGCGGTGAGCCAGGGCGTGGCCCGGGCCGGAGAGGCGCTGAGCGGCCTCATGGCCGAGACCCGGGCCGGCCAGCCGATCCGCATGGGCGCCGTCGAGGCCGGGCTGGGCCCGATCCTGACCGCCGTGCAGGAGGGCGGCCTCGCCCGCTGGCTCGACACGGTCTGGACCCACGACGACGCCACCTACCAGCATTGCCTGCTGGTGGCCGGCCTCGCCGCGCAATTCGCCGTGCATCTCGGCTTCCGGCACGAGGACCAGTTCCGCTTCGTGCGCGCGGCGCTGATCCACGATGTCGGCAAGGCCCGCATCCCCCTCGAGATCCTCAACAAGCCCGGCCGCCTCGACGCGGACGAACTCGCCGTGATGCGGACCCACGCGGCCCTCGGCTACGAGGTGCTGCGGGCGGGGGGCGAGCGCGATCCGATCACCCTCTCGGCGGTGCGCCACCACCACGAGATGCTCGACGGCTCGGGCTATCCCGACGGCCTCGCCGGCGGCCAGATCGGCGACATGGTGCGCCTGCTCACCATCTGCGACATCTACGCCGCCCTCACCGAGCGTCGCCCGTACAAGTCCCCGATGCCGATGGCCGAGGCGATGGGCATCCTCGCCTCCATGGAGGGCAAGCTGGAGACGCGCCTGGTGCTGTCCTTCGGCGAGGCGATGGCGGCGACGGCGTGAGCGTGGCCCGGGGCCGGCCTCGGGCGCGCGGGACTCCGCATCGCACCATCGGCATGCCCCATCGCCACGCCGGCCGCCGGCAGAGGCGGGACGGATGGGCCCGAGTGCCGTGAGCCGACGGATCGTGCGCCCGGTTCACGGGGCGATCGTGAGCGGCCTTCGATCTCCCCGGGCGGGGCCCTGCAACGACGAACCGGTCTCCGCGCCCCGGAGACGTGTCCGGGGCGCGGCGTCACCGCGTCCTCACACCTCGGCGGCGAACCGGCCGTGGCAGTGCTTGTACTTCTTGCCCGAGCCGCAGGGGCAGGGCTCGTTGCGGCCGACCCGGCCCCAGGTGGTGGCGTCGTCGGGTTTGCGCTCCAGCACCGGGGCGTCGGCGCCCAGCGCCTGCCCGGCGAACTCGTAGGCGCCGCCAGCGCCACCCGCCGCGCCCTCCCCGAAGGCGAACTCGTTCTCGCCGGTGACGGGGTCGAGATGCTGGGCGAACATCGGCGGCAGGGCCGGCTGCTCCGGCTCCTGGTACAGGATCTCGACCCGCATCAGCTGGCCGGTCACCTGCTCGCGTAAGGAGCCGACGAGGCTGTTGAACAGATCGAACGCCTCCGACTTGTACTCGTTGAGCGGATCGCGCTGGGCGATGCCGCGCCAGCCGATCACCTGACGCAGGTGGTCGAGGGTGACGAGATGCTCGCGCCAGAGATGGTCGAGGCTCTGGAGCAGCACCTGCTTCTCGACATAGGCCATCACCTCCGGGGTGTTGCGGGTGACGCGCTCGGCATAAGCCTCGTCGGCGGCCTTGCGCAGGCGCTCGCGGATCTCCTCGTCGGCGATACCCTCTTCCTTGGCCCAGTCCTCGACCGGCACGTCGAGGTTGAGGTCACGGGTCACGCTCTCGCGCAGGCCCGCGATGTCCCACTGCTCCGGATAGGCATCCTCCGGCACGTGGCGCGCCACGACGTCGTCGATCACCCCCTGGCGCATCTCGTCGACGGTGTCGCGCACGCTCTCCTGCGCCATGAACTCGCGGCGCTGCTCGAACACGACCTTGCGCTGGTCGTTCATGACGTTGTCGTACTTGAGCACGTTCTTGCGCATGTCGAAGTTGCGCGCTTCGACCTTCTGCTGCGCCTTGGCGATCGCCTTGTTGATCCACGGATGGATGATCGCCTCGCCCTCCTCGAGCCCGAGGCGCTGGAGCATGCCGTCCATGCGGTCGGAGCCGAAGATCCGCATCAGGTCGTCCTGAAGCGAGAGGTAGAACTTGGAGCGGCCGGGGTCGCCCTGGCGGCCGGAGCGGCCGCGCAGCTGGTTGTCGATGCGCCGGCTCTCGTTGCGCTCGGTGCCGACGATGTAGAGGCCGCCCGGCAGGGCCACCTTGCGGCCGGCCGCCGGGTCGGCGGGCTCGCCCGAGGCCAGGACCTTGGCGCGGTTCTGCTCGATCTCGGCCTTGAGCGCGCCGATGCGGGCATCGCGCTCCGGGCCCTCCGGAACGCCGGCCAGCTCCTGCTCGATTCGCATGTCGAGGTTGCCGCCGAGCTTGATGTCGGTGCCGCGGCCGGCCATGTTGGTGGCGATGGTGATCGCGCCGGGCACGCCGGCCTCGGCGACGATATAGGCTTCCTGCTCGTGGAAGCGGGCGTTCAGCACCGCGAAGCGCTTGGTCACCCGGCCCTCGCGGGCCGCCGCGTAGACGTCCTCGAGCGCCGACGGATCGCTGTAGTCGAGCGGCTTGTAGCCGTGCTGGACCAGCAGGCGCGCGAGGTGCTCCGAGCGCTCGATCGACCCGGTGCCGACCAGAACCGGCTGGAGCCGGGAATGCGCCTTGTCGATCTCCTTGATGATCGCGGCGTATTTCTCGTCGACGGTGCGGTAGACCTCGTCGTCCTCGTCGACGCGCTCGACTGACCTGTTGGTCGGGATCTCGACCACTTCGAGGTTGTAGATCTCCTGGAACTCGTCCGCCTCGGTCGAGGCGGTGCCGGTCATGCCGGCGAGCTTCTTGTACAGGCGGAAGTAGTTCTGGAAAGTGATCGAGGCGAGCGTCTGGTTCTCGGGCTGGATCTCGACCCGCTCCTTGGCCTCCAGCGCCTGGTGCAGCCCTTCCGAGTAGCGCCGGCCGGGCATCATGCGGCCGGTGAACTCGTCGATGATGACCACCTCGTCGTTGCGGACGATATAGTCCTTGTCGCGGGTGAACAGGGTATGGGCGCGCAACGCCTGGTTGACGTGATGGACCAGCGTCACGTTGTGGGCGTCGTAGAGGTCGCCGTCCTTGAGGAGGCCGGCCTCGCGCAGCAAGTCCTCGATATGCTCGTTGCCGGCCTCGGTCAGCGAGACGGTGCGCTGCTTCTCGTCGAGGTCGTAATCCTCGCGCGCGAGGCGCGGCATCACCGCGTCGATCGCGGTGTAGAGATCGGAGCGGTCGTCGATCGGGCCCGAGATGATGAGCGGCGTGCGGGCCTCGTCGATCAGGATCGAATCGACCTCGTCGACGATCGCGAAGTTGTGGCCGCGCTGGACCATCTGGCCCAGCTCGTACTTCATGTTGTCGCGCAGGTAATCGAAGCCGTACTCGTTGTTGGTGCCGTAGGTGATGTCGCAGGCATAGGCCGCCTTGCGCTCGGCATCGTCGAGGCCGTGGACGATGATGCCGGTCGAGAGGCCGAGGAAGCGGTAGACCCGGCCCATCCACTCGGCGTCGCGGCGGGCGAGATAGTCGTTGACGGTGACGACGTGGACGCCCTTGCCCGACAGCGCGTTGAGGTAGGTGGCGAGCGTCGCCACCAGGGTCTTGCCCTCGCCGGTCTTCATCTCGGCGATGCCGCTCTCGTGCAGCACCATGCCGCCGATCATCTGCACGTCGAAATGGCGCTGGCCGAGCACGCGCTTGGCCGCCTCGCGCACCGTGGCGAAGGCCGGGACCAGGATGTCGTCGAGGGTCTTGCCGGCGGCCAGCTCGGCCTTGAGCGTCTCGGTGCGGGCGCGCAGAGCCTCGTCGGACAGCGTCGCCAGCTCGGGCTCGAGGGCGTTGATGGCCTGGACGCGGGGTCGGTATCCCTTCACCCGGCGGTCGTTGGACGACCCGAAGATCTTCTTGGCAAGGGAACCCAGCATCGTGAACCTGCGATCGATCGTAACGGTAGTGGCGCGCGCCGCGGGCGCCTTATAGGCCCATATAGGGAGGCGTGCACCCAAAAGGCAGCGGTCGCGCCGGGCCAACGTGGCCGTGCTGCGAAAGACGGGGGGCGGAAGCCCGGGACGCCGCTTGATTCCTCTCCCGGCACCGCCCTAGCTCCCCTGTGACCACAGGGTCGAACAACGGCCGCAGCCGGCAGGCAAGCGGCCGGGGAGGAACACCATGACACGCTTGAGCCGGGCGCTCGCCCGCACCACCGCGCTCGCCGCCGGCCTCTCCTTCGCGCTCGCCGCGGGGCTGGCCTTCGCTGTCGCCGCCCAGGCCCAGACCGTGGCGCCGAAAGGCGCGTCGGACGGCGTGGTGAAGATCGGCATCCTCAACGACCAGTCCGGCGTCTACGCCGATTTCGGCGGCCGCGGCTCGGTCGAGGCGGCCAGGATGGCGGTGGAGGATTTCGGGGGCAAGGTCCTCGACGTGCCGGTGCAGATCGTCGATGCCGACCACCAGAACAAGCCGGACGTCGCCTCGAACATCGCCCGGCAATGGTATGACACCGACCGTGTCGACGCGATCATGGAGCTGACCACCTCCTCGGTGGCGCTCGCCGTGCAGGGCCTGTCGAAGGAGAAGCGCAAGATCACCATCGTCGATGGGGCCGCGACCTCCGACCTCACCGGCAAGCAGTGCACGCCCTATGGCTTCCACTGGGCCTACGACACCCATGCGCTCGCGGTCGGCACCGGCGGCTCGCTGGTCGAGACCGGCGGCGACACCTGGTTCTTCCTCACCGCCGACTACGCCTTCGGCACCGCGCTCCAGGCCGACGTGACGCAATACGTCACCCAGAAGGGCGGCAAGGTGGTGGGCGCCGTGCGCCATCCCTTGAGCGCCCAGGACTTCTCCTCGTTCCTGCTCCAGGCGCAGGGCTCGGGTGCCAAGATCATCGGGCTCGCCAATGCCGGCCTCGACACCGCGAACGCGATCAAGCAGGCGTCGGAATTCGGCATCGTCCAGGGCGGCCAGCGCCTCGCGGCGCTGCTGTTCACCCTGGCCGAGGTGCACGGCCTCGGCCTCAAGGCGGCGCAGGGCATCGTCCTGACCGAGGGCTATTACTGGGATCTCGACGATCAGGCCCGGGCCTTCGCCAAGCGCTACATGGCCCGCACCGGCAAGATGCCGAACATGATCCAGGCCGGCACCTATTCCTCGGTCACGCATTACCTGAAGGCCGTGAAGGCCGCCGGCACCGACGACACCGACGCGGTGGCGGCCAAGATGCGGGAGATGAAGGTCGACGACTTCTTCGGCCGCGGCGGCACGGTCCAGGCCAATGGCCGGATGGTCCACGACATGTACCTGTTCCAGGTCAAGTCGCCGGCCGAGTCGAAGGCGCCGTGGGATTACTACAAGCTGCTCGCCACGATCCCCGGCGACAAGGCGTTCCTGTCGGCCAAGGCCAGCGGCTGCCCGCTGACGCAATAGGCGCCGAGGCCCGCATCATCCGACGTCCGGACGAACCCTTCCGGACGTCGGATCGCCAGGCCCCGCGGCGCCTGTGCGAAGCCGATCTCCGCCTCGCGAAGCGATCAGTCGGCCATCGTATCACGTGAGCATCCCGGGCCTCGCCGCCGGCAAGGGCCCGGGAGGCCGGCGTCGATTCGCTACCGGAACAGGATCAGCGCCTTGGCCAGCGTGATCCAGACGCCCCACAGGATCGGCAGGCCGACTGCGGCCCAGGCGAGCGCCGCGGCAGGCGTCAGGCCGCCCCGGCCGATCCCGAACGCGCCGCCCGGCGCATCGCCGGCAGCCGCCACGGCGGGCAGGTCGGACGGCGCCATGAACCACCTGTCCGTCAGCGGCCGCACCAGGAGGTTCGCCGCGAACCCGGCCGCCAGGAAGCCCGCCAGGATCAGCAGCGTGCGGCCGTAGAGTGCCGCGCCCTGCACTCCCGCATCGACCTGCGCCTGGCGGATCGCCGTCACGACGAGCGGGCCGACCACGCCCGCCGTCGACCAGGCGGTGAGCAGCCGGCCATGGATCGCGCCGACGAACTGGGTGCCGAACACGTCCGCCAGATAGGCGGGAATCGTCGCGAAGCCGCCGCCATACATCGACAGGATCACGCAGAAGAACAGCACGAACAGCGCCTGCGAGCCGATGCCGGCCGCCCAGGGCGCCGCCGCGTAGAGCACGCAGCCGAGCGCGAAGAAGGTCGCGTAGGTGAGCTTCCGGCCGATGCGGTCGGAGAGCGTCGCCCAGAAGAACCGGCCCAGGATGTTGAACAGCGACAGGAGCCCGACGAAGCCCGCGGCGATCGCCGCGACCTGCGCCTTCTGACCAGCATCGAGCTGCCCGAACCCGACCTCCGGCCGCCCGATCAGCGCCCCGCCAAAAATCTCCTGGAGCATCGGCGAGGCGAGGGCCAGCACGCCGATGCCGGCCGAGACGTTCAGGCACAGCATCGCCCAGAGCAGCCAGAACTGCGGCGCCTTGTGCGCGTCGCGCAGGTGGACGTGCCCGCTGGTGATCATCCGGCCCCGCGCCGCGGGCGGCGTCCAGCCGTCGGGGCGCCAGCCAGACGGGGGCACCCGGTAGCCGAAGGCGCCGCAGAGCATGACGACGAGGTAACCCGCGCCCATCACGGCGAGGGTCTGCCACACGCCGGCGGAATCCGGGGCCTTGAAGCGGGTGATGAGCAGGTCGGCGAGCGGCGAGCCGATCATCGCGCCGCCGCCGAACCCCATGATCGCCATGCCGGTGGCCATGCCGCGCCGGTCCGGGAACCACTTCACCAGGGTCGAGACCGGCGAGATGTAGCCGAGCCCGAGGCCGATGCCGCCGATCAGCCCCATGCCGAGCCAGATCAGCCAGAGCTGGTGGAGGAAGACGCCGAGGGCCCCGATGAGGAAGCCGCCGCTCCAGCACAGGGCGGCGGCGAGGCCGGCCTTGCGCGGCCCGGCCCGCTCGAGCCAGCCGCCGAACAGGGCCGCCGAGAGGCCCAGCATCACGATGCCGATGGAGAAGGTGAGGACGAGATCGCTGACGCGCCAGTCGCAGGTCGTGGTGACGAGGGCCGTCATGACGCTCATGTCGGGGCAGGCGGCCGGAGCCGGCCGGCCGACGCTCAGCGCCCGCGACAGCGGCAGCCAGAACACCGACAACCCGTAGGACATGCCGATGCAGAGATGGATGGCGAGCGCCGCCGGCGGCACCAACCAGCGGTTGAAACCCCCGCGCGCGACGATGCGCTCGCGGGCCAGGACGCCGGGTGACGATGCACCGTTGGCGTTGCGATCGACGATGCGTGCGTCCACGGCTGCCCTCCTGGTTCCCGTCCCTCGGTCCCGGCCCTTGCCTGCCCTTGCCAGCCGGTGACCGGACACGTTTTAGGCCCGGGGCGCAATCCGCGGGAATCGCCGCGCCGGTGAATTCAACCTGCGCGCGTCATCACTTCTGGGCATGGCGATCCGCCGCACCCGGCAGATCGTCGATGCGGGCCGGTCAGCGCCGAACCCGGAGCCCGCTCGCGACGGCACCGGCGAGCGAGAGCGCGCTGGCCAGCCACAGCACCGTCACGGTGCCGCCGGTATGGAGATAGCCGAAGATCACCGCCACCATCGCGGCACCGAGGGACTGGCCGAGGAGCCGGGCCGTCGATTGCATGCCGCTCGCGCCGCCGCTGCGCTCCCGCGGAGCGCTGGTGATGATGACCTTGTTGTTGGGCGACTGGAACAGCCCGAAGCCGAGGCCGCACAGCGTCAGCCGCAGGGCGATGGCCAGGGGCGAGGCATCCGGCGGCGCGCTCGCCATCAGGGCGAGCCCGGCCGAGAGGGCGACGAGGCCGATGCCGCCGAGCAGCCCCGGCGGGTAGCGGTCGGCCAGCCGTCCGGCGAAGGGGGCGATCACCGCGATGGCGATCGGCCACGGAGTCATCAGGACGCCGGTCTGGGTGCTCGTGAGGTGAAGCACGTCCTGGAAGTAGAACGGCAGCGCCACGTAGGCCATCATCTGGGCCGAGAACGAGCAGACCGAGCTGACCATCGACAATGCGAAGACCGGGATGCGCAGGAGGTCGATCGGCAGGAGCGGCGCCGGCAAGCGGGTCTGCATCCACACGAAGGCGGTGCCGACGAGAAGCGCCCCGGCCAGCAGGGCCAGCGCCGTGCCGCTCCGGCCCGGCTCGCCGAGGCCGTCGACGCCGGTGATGAGCAGGCCGAAGAACAGCGCGTTGAGGAGCGCGCTCACTCCGTCGAAGCGGGCGCCGCTGCGGGGCGTCACCGGCAGCATCCGGGTGGCGAGCGTGAGCGCCGCGAGGCCGAGCGGCACGTTGACGAGGAACAGCCACGGCCAGCTCGCCACCGACAGCACCGCCGCCGCGACGCTCGGCCCCGCCGCCGAGGCGACCGCCACGATGAGCGCCATGGTGCCGACGCCGCGCCCGATCATCCGCTGGGGATAGATGAAGCGCACCAGCGCGATGTTGACGCTCATGATCCCGGCGGCGCCGAGGCCCTGGACGATGCGGGCCGCGACCAGCACCGGCAGCGAGCCGGCCAGCGCGCATGCGAGCGAGGCGGCGGCGAACAGGGCGAGCCCCGTGCAGTAGACCCGCTTGTAGCCGAGGATGTCGCCGAGTGAGGCGAGCGGCAGCAGGGCAGCGGTGACGGCGAGTTGGTAGCCATTGGTGACGAAGATCGCGGCGCCGGGGCTGACCTGGAGGTCCCGGGCCATCACCGGCAGGGCGACGTTGACGATGGCGCCGTCGAGCACCGCCATCGACATGGCGATGCCGATCGCCAGCATCGCCCACAGCCTTGCCCGGGTCGGAAGACCGTCGGCCACCTCCGCCGTCACCGGCCCCGCCATTCCCGTCATCCGCCCCGCGCTCCCTAGCCCGAGTCCTCGCCTCTCATCCGAGCCGTAGCCGAAAGGCGCCGACGCCGCACCTCCACCGGCCTCATCCCCACCCTGCGCGGGGAGCGTGAAACGTTCGGTCGGCGGGCCTGCGAAAGGGCGTTGACAGACCGGCTCGAAGGCGTAAGGAGCGCCCGTTGGCCAGGGCGAACTTTGCTCGTCCCGCCACCTCACTCCAGGACCCATCAACCCCATGCCGAGCGACAGTCACAGTCGATCGACCGCGCCGTTCGTGCCGGCCGCTTCTCGCAGGGACGCCTGATCGGGCGCTCTCTCGTGGGCGCCGGCCGCGCGGACGGCCGCCCCCGAGAGGTGCATCATGACCTTCACCATCCTCCCCTTTGCGCCGAAGGGCGCGGTGTCCGTCCGCCAGCCTGTGGCTCCCATCGGGCCGGCGCCAAAGGCCGTCCTGCGCGCCACCTGGTTCCTCGACCCGGAGACCGGCCGGCCGGTCTGCCGCTGGAGCACCGACGAGGAAACTGACACCCCGACGCGCTGCCCGCTGGCCCTGCAAGAGGCCGCGTAGGTCGGCCGCCTTCCTGAGCGGCAGCGCCGTTCGGAGACCCGCGGCAAACAATCGTGGCGCGGGTCTTCTCCTGTCCCCGCCCGCGCAGGGCTGTCCGGGGACACGTCCGTCCACGACCAAGCGCGGGATCCCCTCTCCCGAGTGCAGAGAATCGCATGGAATTGCGGGAGATTTGATCCTCGCTGAAGGTGGGTTCAAAGAGCAGTCTCCCTGATCAGGGAGGCCGCTCGATGAATGCCGTTGTGGCGATTTTTTTCGCGAGGTGCGCCCCCCGCGCGCCCAATGCTTGCTCTTCTCTCGACACCATCCTGATGCTGGGGTTCTGCGCGACCCTGTGCTGATGCGCGTCCCGGCCTTCCCGTTCAAGACCCGGCGACCGGGCGTCCCTCGCGCCAGGGACGCAGGGCGTCGGGAATGCGAAAGTCCCGCGGGACCGCGAGGTTGCTGGCGGCACCGTGGGCGGCGGCGAGGCCATGGGGATAGCCGCTGCGGTTGTGATACTCATAAACGCCCGGCTGCGCGGGCCGCTTGTCGGCCGTGAGGCCCTGGACGCAGACGATGTCGGCGAGCGTCACGCCCGCCACCGCCACGGTGGCGAGCGCCAGAGTACCGGTACGGGGGTTGTCGCCCTCGAAGCCGGTCGCCAGGGTGGCGAGGTCGAGGGCGTCGCCCGCGACCCGGCCCCAGAGCCACGGCGTCGGGTCGTGGCTCATCAGAATCGCCGCGCCGGTCGCGACCTCGCGGGCGCCGTAAGCCTGGACCAGGGCCTCGCGGCCCTGAAGGCCGAGCGCCCGGCACAAGGCCCGGGGCGCCAGGATCTCGGCGAGGCCAAGGCCGATCGAGAACCAGCCGAGGCCGCGGGCCAGCGCATCATGCGCCGAGCGGGTGCGGGGATCGACGGTGCGGGTCATGGGGGAGTGAGTCATGCGCGACTGGTTCATGGCGGCCTCGCTGGTGCTCGGGTGGGTCATGGCCGGATCATCACCTTGATGCAGCCGTCCTGCTTGTCCCGGAACGTCCGGTACATCTCCGGCCCCTGCTCCAGGCCCACCGTGTGGGTGATGACGAAGGACGGGTCGATCTGCCCCTCCTCGATCCGCCGCAGCAGGTCGTCGCTCCAGCGGTTGACGTGGGTCTGGCCCATCCGGAAGGTCAGGCCCTTGTTCATCGCCGCGCCGAACGGCACCTTGTCGATCAGACCGCCATAGACGCCCGGGATCGACAGCACCCCGGCCGGGCGGCAGGCCATGATCATCTGGCGCAGCACGTGCGGCCGGTCGCTCTCCAGCATCACCGCCTGCTTGGCACGGTCGTAGATCGCGTCGAGCGAGGTGGTGGCGTGAGCCTCCATCCCGACCGTATCGATGCACTTCTCCGGCCCCTTGCCGTTCGTCATGTCGTTGAGCTTGGCGACGACGTTCGACTCCTGGTTAAGGTCGATCGTCTCGGCGCCGCCGGCCCGGGCCATGGTCAGGCGCTCCGGCACCCGGTCGATGGCGATGACGCGCTCGGCCCCGAGCAGAATCGCCGAGCGGATCGCCATCTGACCGACCGGGCCGCAGCCCCAGATCGCCACCGTGTCCTCCGGCTGGATGTCGCACTGCACCGCCGCCTGCCAGCCGGTCGGGAAGATGTCGGAGAGGAAGAGCAGCTTCTCGTCCGGGATGCCGTTCGGCACCTTGATGTGGGTGGCATCGGCATACGGCACCCGCAGGTACTCGGCCTGGCCGCCCGGATAGCCGCCGGTGAGGTGGGTGTAGCCGAACAGGCCCGCGGTGGTGTGGCCGAAGGCGGTCTCGGCGAGCGCGGCGTTGCGGTTCGAGCGCTCGCAGACCGAGAAATTGCCCCTCTTACATTGCTCGCACTGGCCGCAGATGATGGTGAACGGCACCACGATCCGGTCGCCGACCTTCAGCGCCGTGTTGTCCCGGCCGACCTCGACCACCTCGCCCATGGTCTCGTGGCCCATGATGTCGCCCGCCTTCATGCCCGGCATGAAGTGGTCGTAGAGGTGCAGGTCGGAGCCGCAGATGGCGCAGGAAGTGACCTTGATGATCGCGTCGCGCCCATCCTCGATCATCGGATCGGGAACCGTGTCGCAGCGGATATCCGCAGTGCCGTGCCAGACGAGGGCTTTCATGGCTGATCGGTCTCCGAGGCGCGTGCCGCGGAAAGCGCCGGGATTGGCGTTCCGCACGCACGGGCCGCCCCGGCTCAGGCACAAATACCCCCTACCGGTAAGCGGCGATGCCCGGACAACCGATCAACGTTAGGGCTGTTCCGTGAAAGCCGGCGCAGCAACCCACCGTGGCGCCCCAAGCAGATTTCGCCGAAGTGGTCACCGGTTCGGCGGCAACAATCTGCGATCAAACAAGAGCCTAAGCGGGCGAAGCGTTGTCCTGCCAACGCAAGTCTGCTTAGCGCGGGCGGGGTGCCGCGCCGCCGCGGCGCAGTTCCAGGGTCGCCCAGCCCTCGATCAGCCGACGCCGGCGCAGGCGGAAACCCTGCGCGGCATAGGCCGAGAGCACGCCCGGCACGTCGCGGGGGATCAGGCCGGAGAGGACCAGGGTGCCGTCCGTCGCCACAGCGCGGGCGAGGCTGGGGGCGAGCCCCCGCAGCGGCCGGGCCAGGATATTGGCGAAGACGAGGTCGTAGCCGCGGGCGACGCGGGCGAGCGGGTGGCGCAGGCCCGGCGCCTCGTAGAAAGCCATCAGGTTGGCGAGCCCGTTGAAGGCCGCATTGGTGCGGGCGGTCGCCACCGCCTCCGGGTCAAGATCGCCGGCGATGACGCGGGTGTGGAGCAACCGGGCGGCAGCGAGCCCCAGGATACCCGTCCCGGTGCCGACATCGAGGATGCGCTGGGGCCGGCGCCTTTTCACCTCGTCGACGAGAGCCATGAGGCAGCCGAGGGTGGTGCCGTGGTGGCCGGTGCCGAAGGCGAGCGCCGCTTCGATCTCGATCGGCAGGTCGTTCGGCTGGACCTTGCCCCGGTCGTGCGAGCCGTGAACCAGGATGCGGCCGGCCCGGACGGGCTTCAGCCCTTCGAGGGAGGCGCGGACCCAGTCCTGCTGGTCGATCGCCGCGAAGATCGCCTCGTCGGCGGCATCGCCGAGGATCGGGCGGATCAGCTCGCGCACCGCCTCCTCGTCGGGCTCCTCCGAGAAATAGGCTTCGAGGTGCCAGGTCTTGCCGTCCTCGGCCTCGAAGGCCGCGACCGCGGTCTCGGTCGGGTCGAAGACCTCGCCGATCAGGTCGGTCATGGCGCGGGCCGCGCGCTCGTTCGTGTCGAGACGCAGCACGTGGGTCGGGCGGTGGGGCGGCAGGCCTTCGAGCATGCCCGCGCCCATAGCATCCGCGCCGCCCGCCGTCACCGCCCCGTCACGCCCGCGCGGCATCTCTCTCGCCGCGCGACCCTCATTCGCCGCGCGTGTCGTGCCGCCCCGGTCCGGTGTGGCCGCGATGCCGCAGCGGAACTCTGCGCAGGAAACGTCGCCCGTCCCCCTGGAACCGGCGCCGCCGGTCGGCGTTCATTGCGGCGCCGGTCGCCAGAAGCCGGCCGTTGAAGGATCGTACGATGCGTACCCGAGTTCGCGAGCCGCTTCGGCCGGATTCGTCCGCCGCCGAGCTGGTTCAGACTCCCGTGCGGGAACCTCCCGTCCTGCGGGACACCTCCACGTCGCGGGAGACCGCGCCCTGGCGCCGCGCGGCGCCGCTCACCGCCGAGGAGACGGCCCTGCCGGGCCGCATGCTCATGCTGCTCAGCCGGCTCCACCGGAGCGAGTTGCAGATGCAGGCGCGGGCCGAGGCCGAGAAGACCGGCTCCGCCGGCTCGCAGAGCGCCTGAACCGGTCTTCCGACGCTTCGGGCGATCGCGCGGCGATCCCCCGAAGTCCATTCCAAACCGGCGCCGCCGGCCGCCTCACGCGCCCAGTCGCGCGCCCAGGCGGGCATCCGGCACGTAACCGCGGTTCCAGGTCGGGCTGATCACCACCTCGTTGAGGCAGACATGCCTGGGGCGCGTCGCCACGAACAGGATCAGCGCCGCCATGTCGTCGGGCTGGAGCATGCGGGCGCGATCCTCGGGGCTCACCGGCACCGGGCGCTTGTCGAGGATCGGGGTCGCGACCTCGGCCGGGCACAGGACCGTCGAGCGGATCCCGTTGACGCATTCCTCCATGTTGATGCTGTGGCTCATCGCCACCACCGCGTGCTTGGCCGCCGTATAGGCCGGCCCGCTCACCGGGCTGACATAGCGCCCGGCCCAGGAGGCGGTGTGGATCAGGACGCCGTCCCCTTGGGCCCGCATCAGCGGCAGCACCGCCAGCGAGGCGTAGAAGGCGCTCGACAGGTTGGCTGCGATCACGCTTTGCGCACCCTCCGGCGACAGGGCGTCCCAGCGTCGCTCGCGCACATTGCTGCCGGCATTGCTCACCAGCACGTCGAGCCGGCCGAACCGCGCCGCGATGCCCTCGACGATGGCGGCGATGCGGGCCGCATCCGTGACGTCGCCGGGCTCGACCACCGCCTCGCCGCCCGCTGCGGCGAGGCGCTCCGCGAGCGCCCGCAACGGCTCCTCCCGGCGCCCGGTGAGCACCACCCGCGCGCCCGCCCCCGCGAGGGCCACAGCCGCCGCCTCGCCGATGCCGCTCCCCGCGCCCGTCACCCAGGCGATCTTGCCGGCGAGATCCTGTGCCATGGTCCGTCTCCTCCCGTCATGCGGCATCCTCGCGGCGTCCCTTGCCGGGATTCTTGCCGGGATCCTCGCCAGGGTCCTTGCCCGGATCCTGGCGGTCCGTCCGTCGCGCCGGTCTGATACGCCACGATGCCAATGCGCCACGATGCCAAGCCTCGGCGGCGCGGCGCAAGGGCGATCCCGGTCGACCGGTGGAAAATGGCGTGCCACGGCGGGGCTGCTGGCCGCCGCCGCTCACGCCGAACCTCGGTCCGGCCTGACATGTGCCGGGGCGCCGGTCCTGGTACCGCCGCCGCACCGTCACCGGTCAAGGATCACCGATCCCGTCAGTGCAGATAGCCCAGGAAGAACAGGATCAGGATGATCGGAATCGGGATCCCGATCAGCCAGAGCAGGCCGCCCTTCATCATCTTTGCCTCCATAGAGTGAATGAATACTCATATGGGGTAACAACAGAACTTGGCGCGATCAGGTTCCCGGCGGATCGACCGGCGTCGCGTGGGCTCACGCCGCCCGCTCGGCCTCCTCGCGTGCCGCCGCGACGCCGACCCGGTCGCGCCCGCGCGCCTTGGCCTCGTAGAGCGCCGCATCGGCCCGGGCGATCGCGGCCTCGATGTCCGGATCGCCTGCCGACACCGTCGCGACCCCGATGCTCACCGTGACCGCCATGACGCGGCCGCCATGGGCGATCTCGGCATTCCGCACCGCGGTGCAGAGGCGCTCGGCGATGTGGGCCGCCTCGGACAGGCCGAGACCGACGAGCAGCAGCACGAATTCCTCGCCGCCGAAGCGGGCCACGGTGTCGGAACCGCGCACGGCCTCCGCCAGCAGGGCGCCGACATGGCGAATCACCGCGTCGCCCGCATCGTGGCCGTGCTGGTCGTTGACGCGCTTGAAATGGTCGATGTCGGCGACCAGCACGGCGACCCCGCGGCGGCCGGCCCGAGCCTGTTCGAAAGCCTCTTCGGCCGGACCGGCAAAGCCACGCCGGTTGAGCAGCCCGGTGAGCATGTCGGTGCCGGCGGCTTGGCGCAGATCCTCGATCTGACGCCGGTAGAAGGCGGCGACCCGGGTCGAGCGGAGCGTCGCGTCGCTCAGCTCGCGCTCGACGGCGCCGAGCCGTCCCAGAAGCGCGCTCAGGGCCGCCGCGACCGCGGCGAATTCCTGCGCCTCGTCGAGGCGCGGCAGGGTCGTGGCATCGGTATCGGGGCCGATCCGGCCCATTGCGGCGGTCATCCGCCGGAGCGGCGCCGCGGCGCGATACCCGAGGGACCAGGCGAGCGCGAGGCCGAGCAGCGCGATACCGGCGCCGAGGCCGAGCAGCGCATGGATCGAATGGTGCACCGGCGCGAGGATCTGGGCCTCGGGCCGCATCGCCACCACGATCCAGCCGAGGCCGGGATCGCCGATGGCGTTCTCGCTCCGCTCGCCCTTCGCCGCCGAGGCGAAGCCTGCCAGTTGCGTCTCCCCGGCGATGGTCGCCGCGAAGGTGCCCCTCCCCTCCTCGGTCATGGCGCCGAGCCGCACCGGGTCGAATGGCGCCACGCCGAGGCGGGGCCCCAGGATCACGCGCCCGTTCCGGTCGAGCACCCACAGGTCGGTGCCGGGCAAGCCATCGTCGAGGAGCCGGCGGCGGACCCGGATGGCCCAGTCCCAGCTCAAGTGGCCGGCCAGAACCCCGATGACGCGGCCGCCGGCATCGCGCACCGGTGCCGCCAGATCGACGAGGCGCAGGGGCTCGGGATCGATCCGGACGAGGAGGCGGTTCAGGATCGCCGCCTCGTGCACGTCGCCGACGGTGGGCCGGGTCGACCCGGTCTCGAACCACGCCCGCCCGTTCATCGCCATCCCCTCGAGCATGCCCTCCGTGCCGGCCCGCACATGGCCATCCGGCGTGACGAAGCCGAGCCAGGCATAGTCAGGAGCCGTGGCGTGCATGGCCGCGAGGATGCCGCGGGTCATCGACGGGTCGGCGGCCCAGCGCTCGCGCAGGGGCACGAGGCCGGCAACGACCTGGATCTCGCGGAACCGCTCACGCACGGTGGCGTCGAGGCTCTCCGCCATGCCGACGGCGAGGCGGGCGAGACGGTCCTCGGCTAGCCCGACGGCACTCTGGCGCTCGAGCCAGATCGCCCCGCCCACCGTCGCCGCCACCAGGGCAAGGCAGAGCACGCCGACCAGCGCAGCGAGCTGGTGCTCGAAGCGGAGGCGATTCCTGAACGACACGTTGGACCTCCGCAACCGGAGTCCCGTTCTCGCCCGTCTCGCCCAACGATCGGTTCAGCCGATCGCTCGCATTCGATCGATCGTGTGGCCCAGCGCTATGCCTCCGAGGCCGGGGGGCGCCCTTGACTGTGGAGGCGCCGCTCCTGCGCCCCGCGCTCGGCCGCATCGGTGAGCTGGGTGATGAGCGCACAGGCGGCGCCAAGGGGGATCAGCAGGAACACCGTGCCGCCATCCGGCCCGCTCACCTCGGCCGCCAGGGTGTCGCCGCCGTCGATCGTGCTGACGGCGGTGACGCTGGCGATCGAGAGAACCCGGGGCCGTGCGTCGTCGGTCATACCTGCCACTCCTGCGGCACAGATGCCACGAAAGCGGCCCTGAATAACTGCTAACCGTTTACATTATAGGGAATTCCCGTCCCCGTGGGGACACCATCGCCTTAGTTCGATCGGTCTAGGCTGTATGGAAGGTTCACGGTGCCGCGCAGGTGAGGCCGCTCCCCTCGGATCGCGGGACCTGCGGATAGGCGCAGACCGGTCGCGACCAGGACACCGCCCCGCCGGCGTCACGTTTCGTGGCGATGAGTTCGCGCGGCGCCTCGCCCGCCTCGACCCAGCGCTCCAAAGCCGTCAGCGGATCGATGCCGGTATCGGCGATGCCGGGCCCCTCGGTGCCGATGCCGCAATGGTCCATGCCCGGCACCATGAACAGGCGCGCGGTGTTCTTGAGCGTGTCGAGGCCACCGCCGCTTCTGGCCAGGGCCTCATAGAAGGCGACGCTCATGAACGGCGTGACCAGCGGGTCGCCCCAGCCGTGATAGATCAGGAGCTTGCCGCCCGCATCGCGAAACGCCGACAGGTCGGAGACCGGCCGCACGGCGCCGGAGGCCGGATCGTAGGTGGCGGCGTTGTACGTCTGAGCCTGCGGCGCCATCCGGGCCGGATCGGCGGAAAAGTTGAAATCGGTCACGCGGTAGGCTGGCCCCGGCGAGGGCCAGAACGCCATGTAGCGCAGGAAATCGGCCGCGAAGAGCGGCAGGATCGCCGGCGCGTTGCCCAGCCCCGTGAGCCAGCGCGGCCAATGCGCCTCGGAGCCGAGCGGGATGCCGCCCGGATAGAGTTGCCGGCCGGCGGCATCCGTCGGGCCAGCATACCACTTCTCCAGAACCCCGACTTCCGCCTCGCTCAGGCACTTGTCCGTGGTGGCACCGGTGCAGCGCAGGGACGACGGCATGAAGCCGCATTGCCGCGGGTCGGCGACCAGCCCCTTGGTCCCCTCCGTCCCGCAGGCCGCCGCCACGGCCTCCGCCACCAGCTTGATCCGCGGGGTGGTCAGGATCGGCTTGCCGTCCGTGCCGGAATTTGCCTTCGTCACCCAGGCGAAGGTGGTGGCGACGAGGCCGGTATAGTCGAGGGCGGGCGCCCCGCTGATGATCCCGTCGAAGTCCTTCGGGTATTTCAGCGCCTCCATCGCCGCCATGCGGCCGCCGGTGGAGCAGCCGGCGAAGTAGGATTTTTGCTGTGGCCGATCGTAGAAGGCCCGCACCAGCACCTTGGACACCCGGGCGGTCTCGGTCACCGCGCGCTGGCCCCAATCCATCCGGGCGACGAGGTCGCCGGCGGCCCAGCGCCCATCGGCCGAGCCGGTGCCCCAATGGCCCCCGTCCATCGTCGAAGCGGCGTAGCCCCGGCGCAGGCCGTAATTCATCGCGTTGGTGAAGCCGGGCGCGTCCGCATTGAGCCCGCCGCAGAAGCCGCCGCAGCCGGTGCCGTAATACTTGCCGTTCCAGTTCTGGAGCGGCAGCCGCACCTCGACGCTGATCGCCGGCCGGATCGTGCCGAGCACCCGGCAATAGGCCGGCAGGTCACCGGAGGCCGGCACCTCGGCGGCGGAATGAAGGTTCACCGCCTCGATCTTGAGGTTGGCGAGCGCGCCGCACTCGCCGGCCAAGGCCGGCGCCGCCGTCAGGCCCGCAGCCAGGCCGGCCAGGATCCCCCATCTCCACGCCATCGTTCCCTCCCCGCTTTTCCGGCAGCCTAGCCGCAACCTCTTGCGCCGTCGCCAGCGGAATGCGCTAAACCCGCCGGAACGACAGAACGGGGTAGGGACACGCAATGGCGGGCAGCACGACCGGCGGGGCTTTCGAGGATGTCGGCAGCTACGATCACATCGTGGTCGGAGCGGGCTCGGCGGGCTGCGTGCTGGCCAACCGCCTCTCGGCCGATCCCCGCCGGCGGGTGCTGGTGCTGGAGGCAGGCGGGCGCGACAACTGGATCTGGTTCCACATCCCGGCCGGCTACCTCTTCGCCATCGGCAACAAGCGGGCGGACTGGCTGTTCACCACCCAGGCCGAGGCCGGCCTGAACGGCCGCCAGCTCGCCTATCCGCGCGGCAAGGTCATCGGCGGCTCGTCCGCCATCAACGCGATGATCTACATGCGCGGCCAGGCCGCCGATTACGACGGCTGGCGCCAGCTCGGCCTGGACGGCTGGGGCTGGGACGACGTCTTGCCCTATTTCCTCAAGCATGAGGACCACATCGCGCCGCCCAACGCCTTCCATCGCGCCGGCGGCGAGTGGCGGGTCGAGCCGCCGCGGATCCGCTGGGCCATCCTCGACGCGATCCGCGACGCCGCCGAGGCCGCCGGCATTCCGAAGATCCCGGATTTCAACACCGGCGACAACGAGGGCTCGTCCTACTTCCAGGTCAACCAGCGCCGCGGCCGGCGCTGGAGCGCGGCCCGCGGCTTCCTCAAGCCGGCCCTCAACCGGGCGAACCTGCGGCTCGAAACCGGCGTGCATGTCGAGCGGGTGCTGATCGAGGATGGCCGCGCCGCCGGCGTGGTGTTCGAGCGCGGCGGGCAGCGCTACCTCGCCCGGGCGACTGGCGAGGTGGTGCTCTCGGCCGGTGCCGTCGCCACGCCCAAACTCCTCGAACTCTCGGGCATCGGCGACGGAGCGCGGCTCCAGAGCCTCGGCATCGACGTCGCGCATCACGCGCCGGGCGTCGGCGAGAACCTCCAGGACCACCTGCAAATCCGCCCGGTCTACAAGGTCACGGGCGTGCCGACGCTCAACCTCACCTATGCCAACCTCGTCAGGAGAGGCTGGATGGGGGTGGAATACGCGCTGTTCCGCACCGGGCCGCTGACCATGGCGCCGAGCCAGGTCGGGGTGTTCACCCGCTCCTCGCCCGATTACGCCACCGCCAACCTCGAATACCATTTCCAGCCGCTCTCGCTCGACAAGTGGGGCGACGGCCTGCATCCGTTCGGCGCCTTCACGGCGAGCGTGTGCAACCTGCGCCCGTCGAGCCGCGGCAGCGTGCACGCGGCGAGCCCCGACCCGCTGGCGCCACCCGAGATCCGGCCCAACTACCTCTCGACCGAGGAGGACCGGCGGGGGGCGGTCGATTCGCTGAAACTGACCCGCCGCATCGTCGCCCAGGCGCCGCTCGCCCGCTACCGGCCGGAGGAGCACCTGCCGGGCCCCTCGATCGCCAGCGACGCCGACCTGCTGAAGGCTGCGGGCGACCTCGGCACGACGATCTTCCATCCCGTCGGCACCGCCCGGATGGGTCCCGACCACGAGACGGGCGCGGTGCTGGATGCACGCCTGCGGGTGCGCGGCGTGCGGGGCCTGCGCGTCGCCGATGCCTCGGCGATGCCGCGCATCACCTCGGGGAACACCAACTCGCCGACGATCATGCTGGCCGAGAAGGGCGCCGCGATGATCCTGGAGGATGCCGGGTGAAGAGGAAGGCCCGCTATTCCGCCGCCATCAGTGCGGGGGCGCGGCTGCCCTCGGACAGGTAGATCAGGCAGGAGCAGCGCAGGAGCGAGGCGAAGTTGCGCACCTCGCCGTGCCGCTCCAGCACTTCGTCGTGGAGCTTGGTGGCAAATTTCGCGACGCTGAGCCCTTCCTGGCGGGCGATCTCCTCCAGGATGGTCCAGAACGCGGCCTCGAGGCGCAGGGAGGTGCAGTGCCCGCCGATCCGCAGCGAGCGCGTCTCGTAGGCGTAGCGCTCGGGCGTCTGCTCGGCGAAGATCCGGCACATGGGGGCTCCTCCTCACATCTGTTGCCAAAACAATATTGAAGCGGGAGGCGGCTCGGCAAGCGGCGGATGCGTCGCGGGCAAAACGATTGCGATGCAGCAATCCTCCCGCGCAAGAGCCGGCGCTCATCACGCGGTGCAGCCTTGGCGGTGACGCGGCGTTGAGACTCCAACGATTCTCGGAGGATGCGCGATGGCTCAGGTGAGCGTAGCGGACGGGCTGATGCGGACGAAGCCGATCGACAGCCTGCGACAGGATGCGGAGGGCGGCGGCCACGGCCTCGAGCGGACGCTGGGGCCCTGGAGCCTGGTCGGGCTCGGCATCGGGGCGATCATCGGGGCCGGGCTGTTCTCGCTCACCGGCATCGCGGCGGCGGAGAATGCCGGGCCGGCGGTGGTGATCTCGTTTGCCATCGCGGCGCTCGGCTGCGCGCTGGCCGGCATGTGCTACAGCGAACTCGCCAGCATGATCCCGGTCTCGGGCAGCGCCTATACTTACGCCTATGCCACGATGGGCGAGTTCGTCGCCTGGATCATCGGCTGGGATCTGGTTCTCGAATACGCGGTCGGCGCCGCCACAGTGTCGGTGAGCTGGTCGAAATACGTCGCGACCCTGCTCCAGGACTGGGGCATCACGCTGCCGCCGCGGCTGCTGCATTCGCCATTCGAGACAGTGCCGCTCGCCGACGGATCGACCGTGCACGGCCTCGTCAACCTGCCGGCGGTACTGATCCTGTGCCTGATCTCGCTGCTGCTGATGCGCGGCGTGCGCGAATCGACCCGGGTCAACAGCGTGATCGTGGTGGTCAAGATCGCGGTGGTGCTGGCCGTGGTCGGCGTCGGCCTGTTCTACGTCAAGGCGCAGAACTACGTCCCGTTCATCCCGGAGAACACCGGCACCTTCGGCGAGTACGGCTGGAGCGGCATCATGCGGGCGGCCGGCGTGGTGTTCTTCGCCTATATCGGTTTCGACGCGGTCTCGACGGCGGCACAGGAGGTGAAGAACCCGCAGCGCACGATGATGGTCGGCATCCTCGGCTCGCTCGCGGTCTGCACGGTGCTGTACATCGCCTTCGCGGCGGTGCTCACCGGCCTCGTTCCCTACGCATCGATGAAGGGCGATGCGGCTCCCGTCGCCACCGCCATCCGGCAGACGCCGTTCCCGTGGCTCCAGACCCTGGTGACGCTCGGCGTCATCGCGGGCTTCACCACCGTGATGCTGGTGCTGCTCTACGGCCAGTCACGGGTGTTCTTCTCGATGGCGAATGACGGCCTGCTGCCGAGAGTCTTCGCCGTCGTCCACCCGACCTGGCGCACGCCCTATCGCTCGAACCTGTTCTTCATGGTGTTTTCGGCGCTGCTCGGCGGACTGACCCCGATCAGCACCCTCGGCCACATGACCAGCATCGGCACGCTGCTGGCCTTCATCATCGTCTGCGCCGGCGTCGTCATCATGCGGCGGACACACCCGGACGAGAAGCGGGGCTACCGCGTCCCGCTGGTGCCGCTGGTGCCGGCGGCGGGCATCCTGGTCTGCCTCGGCATGATGCTTTCCCTCGACGGCGAGACCTGGCTGCGCCTGGTCGTCTGGCTGGTGATCGGGCTCGCGATCTATTTCGGCTATGGACGGCGCCACAGCCGGGTCGGCCGCGCAGCGGCGGGCTGAGATCTCGGCGGCCGGCGGGCCTCGACGCTCCCCTCCCCTGGCAGGGCCGCGCGGAATCGGGCTAAGGCAGTCCGATCCCGCGCGCAGCGCGCGTCACAGAGGCTGTTCGTCATGGAGATCCACAGGAGCGGATCCCGCCCGTCGCAAGCGGGCTCCGCGGAGTACTTCACGGGCCGGGTGCGGATCGACCCGCTCCTCAGCCCGCCGGATCCGGCCCGGGTCGCCGGCGCCCATGTCACTTTCGAGCCGGGCGCGCGGACGGCCTGGCACACCCACCCCCTCGGCCAGACCCTGATCGTCACGTCCGGCCTCGGCTGGGCGCAGCGCGAGGGCGGGCCCGTCGAGGAGATCCGGCCCGGCGACGTGGTGTGGTTTCCGCCGGGCGAGAAGCACTGGCACGGCGCGACCGCAACGACCGGCCTGAGCCACATCGCCATCCAGGAGAAGCAAAACGGCAGCGCCGTGACCTGGCTTGACCCCGTGACCGACGCCGAATACAGCGCGCGATAAAGGACCCACACCCATGCCGCACGTCATCGTGAAGCTCTATGCCGGCCGCAGCGACGAGCAGAAGCAGCGCATCGCCGACGAGATCACCAAGGCCCTGATGAATGCCGCGGGATCCTCGGAAGGCTCGATTTCGGTGGCGATCGAGGATGTCGAACCCGATGCCTGGATGGCGAGCGTGTACGAGCCCGATATCGCCGCGAAGGCCGACACGGTCTTCAAGAAGCCCGGCTACGCCCCGGCCTGAACCCGAAAAACCCCGCCGGCCGAGCCTGAGCGGGGTTTTTCGTGTGGTTGGTTGCGGGGACAGGATTTGAACCTGTGACCTTCAGGTTATGAGCCTGACGAGCTACCGGGCTGCTCCACCCCGCGCCAAGGCGCGATCCGAGATCGTGACTGAGGGAATGTTGCCGTGCTTGGCAGGTCTGGCGGTGACCGACTCTCCCGTGTCTTGAGACACAGTACCATG
>NZ_LABX01000275.1 GCF_001043915.1 Methylobacterium aquaticum
GGGGGGACGCGAAGCGGCGGGCCAGGAGCGCCCGCAGGCTCATCACCGTCTGGGCGAGAACGCCGAGGGGACGCTCCCGGCGCTCGGGCGTGCGGAGGTGGTCGCCCACCCGCTGGGGTCCGCGCGGCGAAGAGTCGGAGAAGGGGGGCCGTCCCGATTGTCTCATGGTGCCGAATTGATGATGGGGGCGACCCGCGGCCGCGTAGGTAGCCTCAGTTAGGCACGGCATCGTTAACGCCCGATTAGGCACGGGCACCGGTACCGGGCGGCGCGCGGGCGCGGTAAGGAACAGGCACATTTCCGGCGAGACGAGGCTGCCTGCGCGATGTTTCGATCCCTCTACCGGCACGGTTTCGCCCGGGTCGCGGCCTGCGTCGGCCGCAGCCACATCGCGGATCCGGATGCCAACGCCGCCGAGATCCTGCGCCTGGCGGAGGCGTGCGACGCGAAGGGCGTCGCGGTGGCGGTGTTCCCGGAACTCTGCCTGTCGGCCTACGCCCTCGAGGACCTGCTGCTCCAGGAGGCGCTGCTGGAGCGGGTCGAGGCGGCGCTCCTCACCCTCGTCGAAGCGAGCCGCCGGCTGATGCCGGTCCTGGTGATCGGCGCCCCCCTGCGCCACGGCAACCGGATCTACAACGCCGCCGTGGTCATCCATCGCGGCCGGCTGCTCGGGGTGGTGCCGAAGAGCTACCTGCCGAACTACCGCGAGTTCTACGAGAAGCGCCATTTCGCCTCCGGCGCCGGGGTGACGGGCGAGACGATCCGCCTCGGCGACACCGAGGCGCCGTTCGGGACCGATCTGCTGTTCCCGGCCGAGGACCTGCCGGGCCTCGTCCTTGGAGTCGAGATCTGCGAGGACATGTGGATCCCGGTCCCGCCCTCGGCGCTGGCCGCCCTCGCCGGGGCCACGGTGCTCGCCAACCTCTCGGGCAGCCCGATCACGATCGGGCGGGCGGAGAGCCGGACGCTCCTGTGCCGCTCGGCCTCGTCGCGCTGCCTGTCCGCCTACATCTACGCCGCGGCGGGCCCGGGCGAATCGACCACCGATCTCTCCTGGGACGGCCAGACCGCGATCTACGAGGACGGCGAGGTGCTGGCCGAGGGCGCGCGCTTCCCGTCAGAGCCGCAGGTGACGCTCGCCGATATCGACCTCGACCGCCTGCGCCAGGAGCGGGCGCAGATGGGCAGCTTCGAGGACAATGCACGCGAGGCGCTGCGAACCGTGCCGGCCTATCGCCGGGTGCCGTTCCGGGTGGCGCCGCCCGATGCGGATCTCGGCTTCCTCCGCACCGTCGAGCGCTTCCCCTTCGTGCCGGCCGATCCCGCACGCCTCGCGCAGGATTGCTACGAAGGCTACAACATCCAGGTTGCCGGCCTCGCCCAGCGCCTCCGGGCGATCGGCACGACAAGGGTGGTGATCGGCATCTCGGGCGGGCTCGATTCGACCCATGCGCTGATCGTGGCGGCCCGCGCCTTCGACCAGCTCGGCCTGCCGCGCTCGGACATCCTCACCTACACGATGCCGGGCTTTGCCACCTCGGACGAGACCAAGGCCAACGCCCACCGGCTGATGGCGTCGCTCGGAACCCGCGCGGCCGAGCTGGATATCCGGCCGGCCGCCCGGCAGATGCTCGCCGACATGGGCCACCCGTTCGGACGCGGCGAGGAGGTCTACGACGTCACCTTCGAGAACGTGCAGGCGGGCTTGCGCACCGATTACCTGTTCCGGCTCGCCAATCAGAACGACGCGATCGTGATCGGCACCGGCGACCTGTCGGAACTGGCGCTCGGCTGGTGCACCTATGGCGTCGGGGACCAGATGTCCCATTATGCGGTCAATGCCGGGGTGCCCAAGACCCTGATCCAGCATCTGATCCGCTGGGTGATCGCCTCGGGGCAGTTCTCCGCCGAGGTCGGCCGCACCCTGGAGGCGATCCTGGACACGGAAATCTCGCCCGAGCTGGTGCCGGCGCGGGCGGGCGAGACGATCCAGAGCACCGAATCGAAGATCGGCCCCTACGCGCTTCAGGACTTCAACCTGTTCTACACGTTGCGCTACGGCTACCGCCCGTCGAAGATCGCCTTCCTGTCGCTGATGGCCTGGGAGGATGCCGGACGCGGCCCCTGGCCGCCCGGCTTCCCCGACGCGAAGCGGGGGACTTACGCCCTGCCGGAGATCCGGGCCTGGCTGGCTCTGTTCCTGCGCCGCTTCTTCGGCTTCAGCCAGTTCAAGCGCTCGGCCCTGCCGAACGGCCCCAAGGTGGCGGCGGGCGGCGCCCTCTCGCCAAGGGGCGACTGGCGTGCGCCCTCCGACGGCAATGCCCGGATCTGGCTCGACGAGTTGGAGCGCAACGTCCCGCAAGGGGAACGCTAAGCAGACTTGCGTTGGCAGGCCAACGCTGCGTCCGCTTAGGGTCTTGTTTGATCGCAGATTTTTGCCGCCGAACCGGCGACCACTTCGGCGAAATCTGCTTAGAGCGCTTCACGATTGCGTTGCAATCGCGAAGCGCTCTAGCTGTTTGATTTTGCCGCATTGTCTACGACGAACCGGTATCCACTTCGTCGGAAAATGCTCTAGAAACCCCATGGGAGTGTCAGCGCAGGTCGGGCCCCGGGGCCGACACGAGCCCCGCAGCGGGAGCCCGACCCGCCATGGCCGCCACCGCGCCCTCCGGCACCGACGCATGGCGCCCGATCCGGAGAGCCGCCCGCGGGTGCGCCGGGCCGAGACCCTGGCGATCGCCGGCGGCGAGACGGATGTCGGCATGCTCGCCACCGTGCTCGGGGCGGTCGATCACGGCGACCGCATCGTGTTCGCCACCGATGCGGTCTGCTCCTCCCCAAACGAGACCCATGACGTGATGGGGACGCTCGACCGGCAGCGCTTCGGCCAGCAGCTCGACTTGGCGACGACCGATCAGATCCTGCACAATTGGAATCGTTCGCAGTTGCCAGCATGATGATGCAGCGCAGCATCCGGCCTTCCACTCGTTTCGGCATTCATTCGCATGTCTTTCTGCGGTTCCCCGTGCACACGATCTCGTGATCGCGGCCCGTTCGACAGGTCTGGACCTAGCGTCATGGCCGAGATCGCGGTGGCGCCCGACGTCGGCTGCTGACATAGTCTCGGCCAAATCAGCCGTTAGCGATGGACGCCATGGCAGCACCTGCGAGCGGAGGCGATCCGATGCGAAGCTACAACCTGTTCTGCCTGAAGGGGCTCGACGGCCTGGTCTGCGCGGTGCCGGAGGATTACGCCGTGCCGGCCTTCGTGACGGCGGCGCGCTGGGCCTTCGGCGGCAAGCTCGACGGCAGCACGCCCGAGCCCACCGGCTTCGACGGCGCGGCAGCCGCGACGGCGGTGCGCTTCAACGGCTTTTACCTGTTCCAGCGCATGACCCCGGCACAGGGCTGAGGATCCTGCGCATCGGCCGCACGAGTCGGAGATCGTGGCGAACCTTCCTTAAAGGTCTCTGAGGCACTCTCGTGGGCATCCGAAACCCGCGAGGCCGAACGGGGCTGGCCGCCATGTCCGACATGTCCGAGCTGCGCAGGGAGACCCGCCTGCGGACGTTCCTGAAGGGACGCATCATCTTCAACAACGGCAATTCCAGCATGGATTGCCTCGTCCGCGACATCTCCGCGTCGGGCGCGCGGCTGATGCTCAGCCAGACGGCGACGCTGCCCGACGGCTTCGATCTGATCATCCCGGCCAAGGACCGCACCCACCGGGCGACCCTGCGCTGGCGCAAGGCCGACAGCGTCGGCGTGACCTTCGCGGAGGAGCCGGCCCGCCCGATACCGGGTGCAGCCGACGCCACCCCGGCGGTCCTGCTCGCCCGCATCCACGAGCTGGAGGCGGAAAACGCCACCTTGCGCCGCCTGCTGAAGGAGGCGGAGGTGGCGGCGCTCGAACGCACCACGTAGGTCTCGCCCCTCATCCCGCCCGGCCCCTGAACGGACGAAGGGCCGCCCCGTCGCCAGGGCAGCCCTTCCATTGCCGAACCGCGGTCCGACCGATCGATCTGTCAGGATCTCACCGATCCTGGATTGTCCGTCGTGCGCTCAGGCCGTGAAGCCGGAGGCGACGATCCAGGTCCGGCACGCAGACGACCGCGGCTGATGACAATGAGACACTGGATCACCTCCTTCCTGTTGTTGTCGATAGGCAGAGTGTAACCATCCGACGGGATTGCGCAACGCGGTTCGGGCGCGGCGAAGGGTCCGCGCGTCCGCACCTTGACCTCGGCCTTCGCCGGCTCATCTCCTTCCGATGAAGAACCATGGCTTCCTCAAGCTCGCCAGCGCCATGACGGTGATGACGCTCGGCGGCGTCGGCTACGCCGCCCATCGGCGCAGCCGCAATCCCTATTATCGCGGCCCTGTCAGCGACCACTTCGACGGGGTGCGGTTCTTCTCGCCGGGACAGCCGCCGGACAAGGGCCTGGGCGATGTGGCGCGCTGGCAGTTCGGCAGCGGCCGGGAGGCGTGGCCGGCGAGCGTTCCGAGCCCGTTCCCGCAGGACACGCCGCCGGAGCGGGTCGATGGCTTGCGGGTGGTCCATATTGGCCATGCCAGCCTGCTGATCCAGGTCGCGGGCCGCAACATCCTGATCGATCCGGTTTATGCGAAGCGGGCGAGCCCGGTGGGGTTCACCGGGCCGAAGCGTGCCAACCCGCCGGGCATCGCCTTCACGGCGCTGCCGCCGATCGACGCGGTGCTGATCACCCACAACCATTACGACCATCTCGACGGGCCGATCCTCGCCCGGCTCTGGGCCGAGCACGCCCCGACCTTCGTGGCGCCGCTGGGCAACGACGCGATCCTGCGTACCTACGACGCCACGATCCCGGTCGAGACCCGGGATTGGGGCGGCTCGGTCGATCTCGGCGGCGGGATCACCGTTCACCTGGTGCCAGCCAACCACTGGTCGGCGCGGGGCGTGAACGACCGGCGGATGGCGCTCTGGTGCGCCTTCGTCCTCACCACTCCGCAAGGGCTGCTCTACCATGTCGGCGATACCGGCTACGGCGACGGGGCGATCTTCCGGGAGGTGCGCCAACGCTTCGGCCCACCGCGCCTCGCCAGCCTGCCGATCGGCGCCTACGAGCCGCGCTGGTTCATGCAGCCGCAGCACATGAACCCGGAGGAGGCGGTACGGGTGTTTCGCGAGGTCGGGGCCACGCAGGCCCTGGGTCACCATTGGGGCACGTTCCGGCTGACCAACGAGGGCCCGGGCGAGCCGGCCGAGGCTCTGGGGCGGGCTCTGGCCGAGGCCGCGTTGCCGGCGGAGCGGTTCCTGGCGCTGCGGCCGGGGCAGGTCTGGGACAGCGGGGCCGATCGATAGCCGGTGCGTGACGACGACCGAGAGCGGCGGACGCTCGCCGCCGGGGTCGATGCTTAGAGCATTTTCCGACGAAATGGCTACCGGTTCGTCGTAGACAATGCGGCAAAATCAAACAGCTGAAGAAGCTTCGCGATTGCAACGCGATCGTGAAGCGCTTTATCCGAGCTTGAGCTTGCGCACGAGACGGCGGCTCCTGAACACAAGCTGGACGTTACCATCGCGGCCCTTGTAGATCAGAGCCTCGATATGAGCACCTTCGAATTGACTCTGCGCCATAATACGGCCGTCGCAGCCCAGTATGTCATGAACCTGCGACATCTGCATATCGAGCTTGATCAATTTCCATTGCCGCTCATCGATGGAGCAAGACGCTTCGGCGTGCGCAGGTTGCACGAAGGCGTAGGGTCGACCGGAGCCCTTCGAGACATCGGCCGTTCCCATGAAGAGATCGAGACCTGCGAGGCCGGCAACAGCGGCGATGGTCGTGATGGCAGGACGCATGGGACCCAGATCGAAACCGCAGGCAGCGACGCTACGACGCGCGCGACCGGATTTCAAGTCTTGAGTTGCAAGCCCCTGACTCTGCAATGATTTCGGCTTCGCTCACCCGTGCGGGGCCTCCGGCTCCGCCGCGCGGACTAAGCAGACTTGCGTTGGCAGGCCAACGCTTCGTCCGCTTAGTCTCTTATTTGACCGCAGATTTTTGCCGCCGAACCGGTGACCACTTCGGCGAAATCTGCTTACGGGACGACATCCGGACATGATCGTCCGGACGTCGTCTCGCCAGCCCGCGCGGTGAAACCGTCGGCTCCACCCGCCTGAGCGAAGCCGATCTCCGCATCGCGACGCGATCAGTCGGACATCGTATCAAAGGATGAACCGGCTCAGATCGGCATTCTGCGCCAGGCTCTCGACCCGGTCGCGGACGTAGGCCGCATCGATCGTCACCGTCTCGCCCGAGCGGTCGGGCGCCGTGAACGACACGTCGTCGAGGACCCGTTCCAGCACCGTCTGGAGCCGGCGCGCACCGATATTCTCGACCGAGGCATTCACGTCGACGGCGACCTTGGCCAGCGCGTCGATGGCGTCCTCGGTGAAGACGATCGTGACGCCCTCCGTCGCCATCAGGGCCACGGCCTGCTTGGTCAGGCTCGCCTCGGTCTCGGTGAGAATGCGACGGAAATCGTCGACGGTCAGCGGGTTCAGCTCGACCCGGATCGGCAGGCGCCCTTGCAGCTCCGGCAAGAGGTCGGAGGGCTTCGAGACGTGGAAGGCGCCGCTGGCGATGAACAGGATGTGGTCGGTCTTCACCGGCCCATGCTTGGTGGCGACCGTGGTGCCCTCGATCAGCGGCAGCAGGTCGCGCTGCACGCCCTCGCGCGACACGTCGGCGCCGGAGCGGCCTTCCCGGGCGCAGATCTTGTCGATCTCGTCGAGGAAGACGATGCCGTTGTCCTGCACGTCGCGCAGGGCCTCCTGGACCACGCTGTCCTGGTCGAGGAGCTTGTCGGATTCCTCACCGATCAGCGGCGCGTAGGCGTCGCGCACAGTCATCCGCCGCGGCTTGCCCTTCTGGCCGCCGAGCGCCTTGCCGAGCATGTCGCCGAGGTTGATCGCCCCCATGGCGGCCCCGGGCACGCCGGGAATCTCGAACATCGGCAAGCCCTGCGGCGCGCTCGCCGCCAGTTCCAGCTCGATCTCCTTGTCGTCGAGCTCGCCGGCGCGCAGGCGGCGGCGGAAGGCGTCGCGGGTGGCCTGGCTCGCGGTCGCACCGACGAGAGCGTCGAGGACGCGGCTCTCGGCCGCGGCCTCCGCCTTGGCCTGGACGCCGCGGCGCTTCTCGTCGCGCTTGAGGCCGATGCCGACCTCGACGAGGTCGCGCACGATCTGCTCGACGTCGCGGCCGACATAGCCGACTTCGGTGAACTTCGTCGCCTCGACCTTCAGGAACGGCGCCCCGGCAAGGCGCGCCAGGCGGCGCGAGATCTCGGTCTTGCCGCAGCCGGTCGGCCCGATCATCAGGATGTTCTTGGGCGCCACCTCCTCGCGGAGCGGACCCTGGAGCTGCTGGCGGCGCCAGCGGTTGCGCAGCGCGATTGCGACCGCACGCTTCGCGTCGCCCTGGCCGACGATGTAGCGGTCGAGCTCGGAGACGATTTCGCGGGGGGAGAAGGTGGTCATGAGGCTCTTCGGGCGGGCCCACGGCCCTGTGCGAGGGGAGATGAGGCGCAGGCGACGCGTCAGGCCGCGTCCAGGCTCTCGATCACCAGGTTGCCGTTGGTGTAGACGCAGATCTCGGCGGCGATCCGCATGGCGCGGCGCACGATCGCCTCGGCGTCGAGGTCCTGCTCCTCCAGCGCCCGCGCGGCGGCGAGCGCATAATTGCCGCCCGAGCCGATCGCCATGACGCCGCCCTCGGGCTCCAGCACGTCGCCGGCGCCGGACAAAAGCAGGCTCACGTCCTTGTCGGCCACGAGCATCATCGCCTCGAGGCGGCGCAGGTAGCGGTCGGTGCGCCAGTCCTTGGTCAGCTCGACGCAGGCCCGGGTGAGCTGGCCCGGATACTGCTCCAGCTTGGCCTCCAGCCGCTCGAACAGCGTGAAGGCGTCGGCGGTCGCACCGGCAAAGCCCCCGATCACCGATCCCTTGGCCAGCCGCCGGACCTTGCGGGCATTGCCCTTGACGATGGTCTGGCCGAGGCTGACCTGCCCGTCGCCCCCGATCACCACCCGGCCGCCCTTGCGCACCATCAGGATCGTCGTCGCATGCATGCGGGGGGCGCCCCCCGCGTCGTCATTGGCCAAGGATGTCTCTCCGGGCAGGCTGTCTCGCGTCGTGCTGCGGCGTAGGTGGGGGTTGCAGCGGCGTTCGTCCAGCGGGGCGGGGTGCGGAGCGAGACGCCGGGCACGGAGACGCCTGCCTGCCGCCGGGCGACATGATCGGATACGGTGATACGAGGCGCGCTGCCGTCCTTCGGCTGGTCGCCAACCCGGGGAGCCCGTTCCATGCTGATCGTGTTCGCCGGCCTGCCCGGGACTGGAAAGACGACGATCTCCCGCGCCGTCGCCCGCGCCCTCGCGGCGACCCATCTGCGGGTCGACGTCATCGAGCAGGCGATCCGGGATGCGGGCGTGCCGGCGGGCACCGTGGGCACGTCCGGCTACGCGGTGGTGCAGGCCCTGGCAGGGGCGAATCTCGGCGACGGGCGGGTCGTCGTGGCCGATTGCGTCAACCCGGTCGCCGCCAGCCGCCAGGGGTGGCGAGACGTGGCCGTCCGGGCGTCGGTGCGGTTGATCGAGGTCGAGGTCGTGTGCCCGGACGCGCAAGAGCATCGCCGCCGCGTCGAGGGGCGGGCCTCCGACATTCCCGGCCACGTCCTGCCCTCGTGGGAGGCGGTCCAGGGTCTCGATTACGAACCGTGGGACCGGCCGCGCCTCGTCATCGACAGCGCGGCTTTATCGTCCTCGGAGGCAATCGACGCCGTGCTCGGGATCGTGGCGCAAGACCGGCCGGCATGACGCCCGATCATCCGGGTCGGCTTTCGCGAGAGAGGCCCCAATTGCCTCTGCGCCTCAGAGTCCGTTAGGAAAGAGTTAACCCATAGTGATTGATGCGAGCATCCGCCCGATTGATGCAAAAAGCATCGCACCGGCCGAGACGTGGAGCAACGTT
>NZ_LABX01000276.1 GCF_001043915.1 Methylobacterium aquaticum
CGGCGGATGCGCCCAAGGACCTGGCCACGCCGGGCAAGTTCACCACCGGCCGCCGGGTCGAGGCGGTCGGCACGGTCGAGGTCCAGTCGATGGGCCGCCCGACCAGCATGAAGCTGCCCCTGCGCGGCCAGCCGCTCCAGGGTCATTCCGGCATCAAGCACATGCCGGACGGCACCTACTGGGTGCTGACCGACAACGGCTTCGGCGCGAAGGCGAACTCGCCCGACGCGATGCTCTACCTCAACCATTACCGGATCGACTTCGACAAGGGCACCGTCGAGCGCCTGGAGACGATCTACCTGCGCGATCCCGACAAGAAGGTGCCGTTCCGCATCGCCAACGAGGCGACGGACAGCCGCTACCTCACCGGCAGCGACTTCGATCCCGAGAGCTTCCAGTTCGTCGGCGACCAGATCTGGATCGGCGAGGAGTTCGGCCCGTTCCTGATCAAGGTCGACCGCAAGGGCAAGGTCGAGGCGGTGGTCGAGACCCTGGCCGACGGCAAGCCGGTCCGC
>NZ_LABX01000277.1 GCF_001043915.1 Methylobacterium aquaticum
TCCCTTTAACCCCCGCCGGGCCAGCGTGGCCCACGCCGTAACGTGGCTGCCCCCGGACCCCCCCTCCCCCGATGCCCCGCACATCCCTCATCTGGCGATGACCGGCATGATCGAGACGCAGGTCAAACGCGCCGGCCGGATCGACCACGAGCGCCGCTACTATCTCTCTTCAGCGAGGCTCGACGCCAAGACCTTCGCCGCCGCCGTGCGGGCGCACTGGCAGATCGAGAACCGCCTGCACTGGGTGCTCGACGTCGTCTTCCACGACGACCTCGTGCGGCTGCGGACCGGATCAGGCCCGCAGAACATGGCAGTCGTGCGCCACATGGCCATCAACCTCGTGCGCGCACCACACGATCGCCACAGCCTCAAGGCCCGCAGAAAGCTCGCCAATCTCAATCCCGACTACCTCGAAGCCCTTCTCCGACACACACCAGCAGACCCTTCAAAAAGCTGAAGCGATTCCCCTGACCGACGGCCGCGCATCGGCGTCAAGGGGCGGCGCGGATCATCCGCCCGCCCACCACCGCCAGATAGGCGACGAAGAGCAGCGCCAGCGTCCAGGCGAAGCCGTGCGGCGAGGCGAGATCCATGCCGCCGCCGACCAGCGGTGGTCCCAGGACCAGGCCGATATTGTAGAGCACCAGGAAGGCCGCGTTGGCGCCGGCCAGCGCCGCACCGTCGAAACGGGCGCCGAGATGGGCGAGGCCGACGGTGTAGAGCGTGCCGGCGATGCCACCCCAGGCGAACAGGATCACGGCCAGCAGCCGCGGATCCGCCTCCCCGAGCGGCAAGGCGGCGGCCCCGAGCGCACCGAGGAACGCGGCGGCGAGCAGCACCCGGCGCTTGTCGATCCGGTCGGCCAGCAACCCGACCGGGATCTGGAACAGCACGTTGCCGAGCGCCGCGACGCTGACGAGGCCCGCCGCCTGCTCGGCGGTGAGACCGAGCCGCAGGCCGTAGATCGGCAGGATGGCGAAGCCCCCGGTCTCGACCGCGCCGTAGACGAGGGCCGCGAGCGTCGCCGAGGGCGCGACGCGCAGGTAGCCGAGGAAGCCCCGCCCGCCCTTGTGCGGGATCTCCGGCGAGAGGCCGCGGGCCATCATCAGGGGCAGCGTGCCGGCACAGACCAGGGCCGCCCCCGCGAGATAGGGCGCCCAGCCGCTGGTGCCGAGGATGCGGAGCAATCCCGGCCCGATGGCGAAGCCGAGCGCCAGCACGGTGGCGTAGACCCCCATCACCAGCCCGCGCCGGGCCGGAGGAGCCGCCTGGTTGATCCAGAACTCGGAGAGGACGAACAGCACGCCCAACGCCGCCGAGAACACGAAGCGCAGCGGGAACCACCAGGCGAAGTCGTAGACCGCCCGGAAGCCGACGAGGGCCAGGGCCGCGACCGCGATGGCGCCGAGCAGGAGCGGCATCACGCCGAGGCGCGCCGCCACCCGCGGCACGAAGGGCAGGATGACGATGCTCGCCACCCCGGCGATCGCCGTGTTGACGCCGATCCAGGTGTTGGAGAGGCCCATCCGCTCCATCTCGAGCGAGAGGAGCGGGATCGACAGGCTGAGCCCGATGCCGACCACCGCCACGCAGGCGATGGCCGCCGCGATGGCGGCGAGGCGCGCCGGCCCGAATTCCGAATCCGTGGTGAGGCTGGTCATGACGAGGGTTGCCGACAGGGCCCGCCCGTATGGACCAGCGGACCCGTGAAGGCCACCCCGGGAGCCGCCGCTACAATTCCTCGCGGGTATGCGCGCCGTCGACGTCGCGGAAGAACGGCACCGGCAGCATCGGGCTGAATCCCGCCTCCAGCCGGGCCTCCAGCTCGTCGAGGACGATGCCGGTGATGCGCGGCAGATCGAGCCTGCGCGCCTCCGCGAGGTCGACCCAGGCGAGCTCGGTCAATTCGGAATCGGGGCCGACGATGCCGGGGGTCTCCGCCACCACCGCCTCGCGGTCGACGGCGAAGAACCGGGTGTCGAAGCGCTTGGGCCGCGAGGGCGGCGTGATCGCCCGGGCAACGAACTGGAGCAGTTCGAGGTCCGGCATCACGCCGGCCTCGCGGAACGCGCTCCAGGCGCCGGGGGGCGTCGTCTCGGGCGGGCCGTAGTCGAGGGAGCCGACCATCAGCCCGGTCTCCTCGTAGGTCTCGCGGATCGCCGCGAGCGCCAGCACCCGGCCAAGATGGAACAGAGGCGGGTGGACCCGCGCGGCCAACGCGGCCTCGGCCCGGTCGTTGAGGGTGCCGGCCACCGGCATGGTCCGGTCGCCCAGCTCGATCCGCCCGCCCGGGAACACGAACAGCCCGGGCATGAACGTGTGGCCGGCATGGCGCCGGCCCATCAGGACCTTGGGCCGGTCGCCCGACCGGTCGACGATGATCAGCGTCGCGGCGTTGCGGATCCGCAGGGGCCGTGCCTTCCGCTCAGGCGCCGGTGCCCCGTCCGTCGGTCCTGCCGCCATCCCGCGTCTCCGTCTCGTGCCGACCACAATCAGTCTGGCCCCGGGCATCCGGTGCCTGGGCCCCGGCGCGGCGTATCGCGGAGAAGCCGTGCATGCCAAGGGCATATTGCAGCCCGACGACTGCCCCCTTGGTCGGCTGGAGCAGCAGCAGCGAGGCGATCAGGGCGAGGCCGGGCCAGAAGGTCATCTGGAACCACAGCGGCACGTCGAGGCGCATCTCGCTTTCGAGAATCCCGAGGCCCGCCAGATGGCCGACGACGAAGATCACCAGATAGGGCGGCAGGTCGTCGGCACGGTGGTGATGCAGTTCGGTCCCGCAGGAGTCGCACGTGTCCCGCACCTTGAGGAAGCGGTGGAACAGCCGTCCCTCGCCGCAATGCGGGCAGCGATTGCGGAAGCCGCGCCAGAGCGCGAGCGCCCAGGAGGACGGTTCGGGCGATTGCGCCACCGCGGGCGGACGCCCCGCGGCAACCGGCTCGGCGGCGGGGCCGGCGTGGATCTCGATCATGCGCGTCTCCCGCGGCGCTTGGTCAGGCTGTCCCGGCTCGCGGGGGCCGGTCGCCCCTTGCGTGGCCCGCCGCGGGCCGGAGCAGGAGCGCCGGCACGGCCGCCGCCGGCGATCTCGAAGCGAAGCGCACCGGCCACCGGCGCCGCCTCCATCAACTGCACCTCGACCTTGTCGCCGAGGCGGAAGGTCTGGCGGGTGCGCTCGCCGACGAGGGCGTGACGGCCCTCCTCATGACGAAAATAATCGGCGCCGAGCGTCGAGATCGGCACGAAGCCGTCCGCGCCCGTCTCGTCGAGCTTGATGAAGAGGCCCGAGCGGGTCACGCCCGACACCTGCCCGGAGAAGGTCGCGCCGACCCGGTCGGCGAGGTGGTGGGCGATCAGCCGGTCGATGGTCTCGCGCTCCGCCGCCATGGCGCGGCGCTCGGCGGCCGAGATCTGCTGACCGATCTCGGAAAGCGCCCCGGTCTCCATGTCGGCCGGCAGGCCATCCGCGCCGAGGCGCAGGGCCCGGATCAGGGCGCGGTGCACGACGAGGTCGGCATAGCGCCGGATCGGCGAGGTGAAGTGGGCGTAGCGGCGCAGCGCCAGGCCGAAATGGCCGGCATTCTCGGCGGCGTAGACGGCCTGCGCCTGCGAGCGCAGCACCACCTCGTTGAGGAAGAGCTGGTGCTCGCTCCCCTCCACCATGCCGAGGATGCGGTTGAACAGGGCGGGCCGAAGGTTCGCCTCCTTGGGCAGCTTCAGGCCGATCGACGCCATGACTTCCCCGAGCGCCCGCATCTTCTCCAGCGACGGCTCGTCGTGGACGCGGTAGATCAGCGGCTGGCGCGCGGCTTCCAGGGTCTCGGCCGCCGCCACGTTGGCCTGGATCATGAACTCCTCGATCAGCCGGTGCGCGGCCAGGCGCTCCGGCACGATCACCCGGTCGACCCCGCCCACGGGATTGAGGATCACCTTGCGCTCGGGCAGGTCCAGCGCCAGGGGCCCGCGGGCGTCGCGGGCAACGGCCAGCGCCTGGTAGGCGGCCCAGAGCGGACGTAGGATGCCGTCGAGGATCGGACCGGTGACCTCGTCGGGCCGGCCGTCGATGGCGGCTTGCGCCTGCGCATAGGCGAGCTTGGCGCGCGACCGCATCATGACCCGATGGACGCTGTGGCGGAGCTTGCGCCCCTCCGCCGTCACGACCATGCGGATCGCCAGCGCCGGCCGGTCCTGGCCGGGACGCAAGGAGCAGAGATCGTTCGAGATCCGCTCCGGCAGCATCGGCACGACCCGATCCGGGAAATAGACCGAGTTGCCGCGCAAGAGCGCCTCGCGGTCGAGGGCCGTGCCGGGCCGGACATAGGCCGCCACATCGGCGATCGCCACCGTGACCACGAAGCCGCCCGGATTGGCCGGATCGGGATCCGGGACCGCCATCACGGCGTCGTCGTGGTCCTTGGCGTCGGGAGGATCGATGGTGACGAGGGGAAGGTCGCGCCAGTCTTCGCGCCCATCCAGCCCGACCTCGCGGGCGGCCTCGGCCTCCGCCAGCACCTCGCGGGGGAAGACGTGGGGAATGCCGTGGGCATGGAGCGCGATCAGGCTCACCGCCTTCTCCGAGCCGAGGCTGCCGAGGCGGTCCTTGACGCGGCCCTGCGTCAGCCCGAACCGGTCCTCGCGGCCGAGGGTCACGGTGACGAGGTCGCCGTCGAGCGCATCGCCCTCCCCGCCCGGCGGCACCGCGATCTCGCGCCCCTGCGCCTTCTTGTCGACGGGCACGATGCGCCCACCCCCGGCCGGAAGCGCCCGGAACACGCCGAGGGTCTCGGCCTTGTTGCGGCCGATCACCTTGATGACGCGGCCGATATAGCGCCCCGGCGTGTCGCCGTCGGGCTCGATCTTCAGCAGCGCCCGGTCGCCGGTGCCGGGGGCCGGCCCGTTGGTGCGGCGCCCGGGCCGCGGCATCAGCACGGTGATGAGGGGGGCAGGCCCGGCCTCCGGATCCCATTGCGCCGGCCGTGCGACCAGCTCGCCGTCGCGGTCGCGGCGGCTGTCGATGTCGGCGACGACGACCGGCGGCAGGCGGCCGGCCTTGCGCAGGCCGGCGCGGTCCTTCTCGAGCGCGCCCTCCTCCTGCATCTCCTTGAGCAGGCGCTTCAGCTCGATCTTGTCCGAGCCCGTGATGCCGAAAGCCTGGGCGATCTCGCGCTTGCCGACCTTCTGGGGCGAGTCCTCGATGAAGGCGAGCACGGCCTCACGGGTCGGCAGGGCGGCATGGGCCGGTTTCGGGTGAATTCTTCTGGCCAACAGGTCGATCCAGGCGGCGTGACGCCAACGGGCGGGACATCGGGAGGGCGGACGTGACGGATCCCGGTCGCAACGCCGCTGGTTCGTCAAGATATGGGACGTTCGGCGCCGCGGAGCAACGTCCGCCGGCAAGCGACCGTCCTACCGTCGGAATCGGGCGGAGCCCCGGTCAGGGCGCCCTCGCCCGGGGCTCCGCCGGAGGCATCGGCCGGGCCATCGCTTCATCATAAATTAACCAATACTCATCGAATCATCCTCTGCGTCATGACAAGATGTTTTTTCACATCGTGCATTGACTGGATTGAAGCACAACTGCTGACTGCGACCGTCAGGTTCGACGGGAGCGAATCAGAGTCCATGACCAAGACGATTTCGAGCGTGAGCCGGCGCCGGCTCTTCCAGTCGGGCGCCGTGATGGCGGCGGGGGCGGCTCTCGGCAGCCGGATTCCCGCAGCCCTGGCCCTCGAAGCCCCGCAGACGAACGGGCTCGACGCCCTGGCGCGCGACCTGCGCGCCCTGCGCGGCACGCGGGATCAGCCCAGCCGGCTGATCCGCCCCGGCGAGCCCGGCTTCCTGGTCGCCGCCTGGCCGAATAACGGCCGCTGGGCCGACGTCTTTCCGCTGGCGATCGCCATGTGCACCAGCGACAGGGCCGTGGGCGCCTGCATCGCATGGGCGCGCCAGGAGCATCTCCCCTTCGCGATCCGCTGCGGCGGGCACAATTATGCCGGCTTCTCGACGACGCGCGGCCTGCTGATCGACGTGAAGCCGATGAGCGACATCGCCATCGACCCGCGCAGCGGCCTCGTGACGATCGGCGCCGGCGCCAACAACCAGGACATGGCCGACGCCTTCCGGGCCTCGGGCCTGGCGGTGGCCTCGGGCCGCTGCCCGACCGTGGGCATCAGCGGGCTCACCCTGGGCGGCGGCTGGGGCTTTTCGGCGACGCGCTACGGCCTGACCTGCGATGCCCTACGGGCGACGGAGGCGATCACGGCGGATGGCCGCCTGCGACGCGCGACCGCCCGCCAGGGCGAGGATGACGGCCTGTTCTGGGCCGCCCGGGGCGGCGGCGGCGGCAATTTCGCGGCGCACACCTCGTTCACCTTCCAGGCGCACGAGGTGCACGACGTCACGGTGTTCAACATCGTCTGGCCGGCCGAGCAGCAGGTCGAGCTGATGCTGGACCTTCAGGAGATCCAGCTCAAGCATCCGGATCTGATCTCGACCCGCAGCAAGATGGCCCCGGCGAATGCCGGCAAGGTCACCCGCCGCGCGCTGCACGTGCAGACCCTCGGCCAATTCTTCGGCCCGCCGGAGCGGCTGCGGGAGGTGCTGGCAAAGCCCCTCGGCCGGGTGACGCCGATCGTCTGCGAGATCAACGCGATGGGTTACTGGGCGGCACGGGACTATCTCGTCACCGACGATCCGACCGGGCTCTACGACATCCGGTCGAGCTACGTCGCGGGCGTCCTCGGCGGCGAGGGCCTGGAGCGGATGATCAGCTGGATGGAGCGATGGCCCGGCGGGTCGCTGCGCCAGGACAACATGGGCATCCTGTTCGCGGCCGGCGGCAAGGTGAAGGAGGTCGCTCCCACCGAGACCGCCTACGTCCATCGCCGCTCCGACTTCATCGTCGAGATGGAGGCGTCGTGGAGCCCGCTCGACACGCCCGAGGTCGTGGCGGAGCAGCAGCGTTGGCTCACGAATTACTTCGCCGACATGCAGCAATTCGTGCAGAAGGAATCCTACGTCAACTTCCCCAGCCGCGATCTGCCGAACTGGCTCAACGCCTATTACGGCGAGAATGTCAGGCAGCTTCAGACGATCAAGCTGGCCTACGACCCCGACAACATCTTCAAGTTCCCGCAGAGCATCCCGCTGCCGGGCTGACGCCGCTCGCGACCGGGGGATCAGAAAAAAGGGGCCGGATCGCTCCGGCCCCCTTCCTTGCTCGAAACGCTATCGGGTCAGAGCGAGTAGTAGTTCACGAACTCGATCGGGTGCGGGGTCATCTCGTACCGGATCACCTCGGTCATCTTCAGCTCGATGAACGAGTCGATGAAGTCGTCGTTGAACACGCCGCCGGCCTTGAGGAACTCGCGGTCGGCGTCGAGGCTGTTGAGCGCCTCACGGAGCGAGCCGCACACGGTCGGGATTTCCTTCAGCTCCGCCGGGGGCAGGTCGTAGAGATCCTTGTCCATGGCCGGACCGGGATCGATCTTGTTCACGATACCGTCGACGCCGGCCATCAGCATGGCGGCGAACGCCAGGTAGGGGTTCGCCATCGGGTCGGGGAAGCGGACCTCGACCCGCTTGGCCTTCGGCGAGGTCGTCCACGGAATCCGGCACGAGGCCGAGCGGTTGCGGGCCGAGTAGGCCAGCAGCACCGGCGCCTCGTAGCCCGGGACCAGGCGCTTGTAGGAGTTGGTCGACGGGTTGGTGAAGGCGTTGAGCGCCTTGGCGTGCTTGATGATGCCGCCGATGTACCACAGGCATTCCTGCGACAGGTCGGCATACTTGTTGCCGGCGAAGACCGGCTTGCCGTCCTTCCAGATCGACTGGTGGACGTGCATGCCCGAGCCGTTGTCGCCATAGACCGGCTTCGGCATGAAGGTCGCGGTCTTGCCGTAGCTCTGGGCGACGTTGTGGATGCAGTACTTGTAGATCTGCATCTGGTCGGCCATCAGGGTCAGGGTGTCGAACTTCATGCCCAACTCGTGCTGGGCGGACGCCACCTCGTGATGGTGCTTCTCGACCTTGACGCCCATCGACTGCATGGCGGCCAGCATCTCGCCGCGCATGTCCTGGGCCGAATCCTGCGGCGGGACCGGGAAGTAGCCGCCCTTCACCTGGACACGGTGGCCGAGATTGCCGCCCTCGTACTCGGTCTGGCCGTTGATCGGCAGCTCGACCGAATCGAGCTTGAAGCCGGTGTGGTACGGGTCGGCGGAGAAGCGGACGTCGTCGAAGACGAAGAACTCGGCCTCGGGGCCGACGAAGATGGTGTCGCCGATGCCGCTCGCCTTCACGAAAGCCTCGGCCTTCTTGGCGATGCCGCGGGGATCGCGGCCATAGGGCTCGCCGGTCGACGGCTCGAGCACGTCGCAGACGATCGACATGGTCGAGGCGGAGAAGAACGGATCCATGCAGGCCGTCGCCGGATCCGGCATCAGCAGCATGTCGGATTCGTTGATCGCCTTCCAGCCGGAGATCGACGAGCCGTCGAACATCGTGCCCTCGGCGAAGATGTCCTCGTCGACCAGCGACACGTCGAAGGTGACGTGCTGCCACTTGCCCCGCGGATCGGTGAAGCGGAAATCGACGTACTTGACGTCATTTTCCTTGATTTCCTTGAGGACGTCCGTCGCGGTCTTAGACATTCTCGTCTGATCCCTTCCTAGAACGGCGCTCTAGCCGCCATGAAGCCGCGGTCCTGGATGTCAGGCCGCGGTTTTCGTCGTCGCAGAGAGGGGCGTGCGCCCGGTCAGATCGCGTCCGGGCCGGTCTCGCCGGTGCGGATGCGGATCGCTTCCTCGATCGAGGAGACGAAGATCTTGCCGTCGCCGATGCGGCCGGTCTGGGCCGACTTGCGGATCGCCTCGACGGCGCCGTCCACCAGCGTGTCGGGCAATACGATCTCGAGCTTCACCTTGGGCAGGAAGTCGACCACGTACTCGGCGCCGCGATAGAGCTCGGTATGGCCCTTCTGGCGGCCGAAGCCTTTGGCCTCGATCACCGTGATGCCCTGGAGGCCGACCTCTTGCAGGGCCTCCTTCACCTCGTCGAGCTTGAAGGGCTTGATGATCGCTTCGATCTTCTTCATGCCGGGCGGGCCTGGTCTGCAACGGTTCCGGCGGCATTCCTAGCATCGCGCCGCGCCGACCGCCACGGGGGATTTCCCCGGACCGGACCGGGAATGCCCAATCAGTAAGCAATTGCTGCGCTTTTGTTGCGCAATCCGCCGTTCTCAAGCCCGGTGCCGCGGCAAAGCTGCCGCGTCGGGGCGCTTCTCGGAGTATGATGCGATGGCCGGGACCGAGCTGCTCACCACCGACGAGATGCGGCGGGCGGATGCCGCGGTGATGGCCGCGGGCACGCCGGGCCTGGAGCTGATGCGCCGGGCCGGCACCGCCGTCGCCGAGCGGGCCCGGGCGCTCGCGGGCGACGGCCGGATCCTGGTCCTGTGCGGGCTAGGCAACAATGGCGGCGACGGCTTCGTGGCCGCCACGCATCTGGCCGAGGCGGGCCGGGCGGTGGAAGTCGCGCTGCTCGGGCCGCGCGACGCCCTGACGGGCGATGCCGCCGCGGCGGCCTCCGCCTGGACCGGCCCGGTGGCCGACGCCGCCGGGGCCGAGCCGGCGGGCTTCGCCCTGGTGATCGACGCGCTGTTCGGGGCGGGCCTGTCCCGGCCGCTCGAGGGCGCGGCGGCGTCCCTGGTCGCGCGGGTGAACGCGGCGGGCGTGCCGGTGCTGGCGGTCGACGTGCCCTCCGGCCTCGACGGCGATACCGGAGCGGCAGCGGGCGCCGTCGTGGCGGCGACCGAGACGGTGACCTTCGTGCGGCCGAAACCCGGCCACCTGCTCCTTCCCGGCCGGCGCCTGTGCGGCCCGGTGGCGGTCGCCGGGATCGGCATCCCGGAGGCGATCGTGGCGGGGATCGGCGCGCAGGCCCATGTCAACGGGCCGGACCTCTGGGGTACCGCCTTCCCGCGCCTCGCGGAGGAGAGCCACAAATACACCCGCGGCCATGCCGTGGTGCTGTCGGGCCCGGCCCACCGCACCGGCGCGGCGCGGCTCGCCGCCCGGGGCGCCCTGCGGATCGGCGCCGGCCTCGTGACCGTGCTGTCGCCGATGCCGGCCCTGCCGGAGAACGCCGCCCAGCTCACCGCGATCATGCTGCGCCCCTGCGACGGCGCCGACGACCTCGACGACATCCTGACCGACGAGCGCCTGAACACGATCGTCGCCGGGCCGGGCCTCGGCACCGGCGCTCCGACCCGGGACCTCGTGCGGGTCGCGGCGGAAGCGGGGCGGCGCCTCGTCCTCGATGCCGACGCCCTGACGAGCTTTACGGGCAAGGCCGACGAACTCGCCGGGATGATCGCGGCGGGGGAAGCCCATGCGGTCGCGACCCCGCACGAGGGCGAGTTCGCCCGCCTGTTCCGGGGCGTGGCGGCGGTGCCGGCGGAGGGCTCGAAGCTCGTGCGCGCCAGGGCCGCCGCGTCGGTCCTCGGCGCCGTCGTGGTGCTGAAGGGCCCCGACACGGTGATCGCGGCTCCCGACGGGCTGGCCGCCATCAACCCCAATGGCACGCCCTGGCTCGGCACCGCCGGCAGCGGCGACGTGCTGTGCGGGTTCATCGGCGGGCTGCTGGCGCAAGGCGTGGCGCCCTTCGAGGCCGCCGCCGCCGCGGTCTGGCTCCACGCCGCCGCCGCCCGCCGGCACGGGCCGGGCCTGATCGCGGAGGACCTGCCGGAGATGATGCCGGGGGTGCTGGCCGAGGTGCTGGACGGGTTCGGCGGGATGTGACCGGCCGGGGGATCGGAGGCGGCGTCCGCCCCCTCCCCGCTTCGCAACCGCCAGGGGTCTTCGGCCGCGGCGGTCTCAGGCCGGTCCGGTGCCGGGTTCGCGCGCGACACCCGCCGCCGCGTTGTCGGCGGGCGGAGCGGGGGGCGGGTGACGATAGCCGGGGCTCGTGCCGAGGCGCGCGGCGACCAGCGCCTCCAGCCGGTCGAGGGCCTCCCCCGGCAGCGAGGCGCCGACGGCGAGGCCGTAGACCTCCCAGCCGACCGGGACGAAGCCGAGGCCGAACCGGTCCGCTGCGGCCCGGGCTCCCAGCCCCGCATCGGCGGCACCGGAGGCGATCACCGCCGCCACCGCCTGATGGGTGAATTCCTCCAGCCCATAACCGACGATCTCCTCGGGCCGGATTCCGGTCGCGGCGAGCAGCCGGTCGAACCACGCCCGGGTGCCCGACCCCTTCTGCCGGTTGACGAAGCGCGCCCTCGTCGCCCGCAGGTCCGCCGGATGGTGCAGGCCGAGCGGGTTGCCGGGCGCGACCAGCATCCCCTGCTCGCGTTCGAAGAGCGGCCACACCCGGAAGGCCGGATCGGCGACGAGGTCGGAGAAGGGTGGGCCGGCACTCTCCGGGGCGATCGCCCCGCAATGGAAGCCCGCCGCGTCGACGCGCCCGTCGAGCAGGTGCATGACCGCGTCGCGGCTGCCCATGACGGCGATGTCGGCCCCGCCCCACGCCGCCAGCACCTCCATCAGCAGGGGATCGTGGCTCGCCGCCACGGCAAGGCGGTGCGGTGCGGCGAGCAGAGCGGCGAGGCGTGCCTGCACCGCCCGCGTCTCCCGGGCGAGGGGCAGGACGAGGGCATCGGCCGCGCCCGACAGGGCCTCGTGCAGGGCGGCCCCGGTTTCGGTCAGGGTGGTGCCGTGACCGCGGGTCTTGCGCACGAGCGGCCGGCCCACCGTCGCCTCGAGGGCGCGGACGCGCTCCCAGGCGGCGCGGTAGGACAGACCGAGCGCGGCGGACGCCCCCTGCACCGAACGGGTCCGGGCGACGGCCCGCAGCAGCGCGAGGGTGTCGGCGACAGGGAGGCGTGCCGGGCCGATCCGCAGGTGGCCGCCAAGCGCCAGCTCGACCGCGAACGTGCCGTCGGCGACAGGGTCTTCGGCCGGTCTCGTCATCGCGGGCTCGTCATCGTGAGTGTGTCAAGGCGGGCTCATCCCGAGCCTTCCGGCAGGACCGGCATGGATCCGTCGAGGGTCCTGGCTCATGGATCGGTCTTATCGGCAAAGGACGTCTTATTGAAGCCACCGCATCGGCATCGTACCGCCGATGCAGCCATGTCCAAGACGCGAAGGGCCGCGCGATGCATCCCGACCTCCCCGAACCGGACCGGCCCTCGCCCGGGTCATGGCCGGCACGGCAGCGAACCAGGGCGCCGGACCGGCGACCAGACGCGGCATCGCGCTTGCCTGCGCGCTGGATCCGCGAGGGTGGCCTGCGCGCCTTCCGGGCCGATGCCGGGCATGTCGGCCGCTCGATCGCGGCGCTGAAGCTCTACCTCACCCTGGTGGTCAGCCAGGACGAGCGTTCGGCGCCCGGTGACCCGATCGTCCTGTCCTACGAGCGGATCGCCGCCCTGTCGGGCCTCTCGGACCCGCTGATCTGCTCGGGCAAGAAGGCACTCCTCGATCAGGGACTCGTCGCCACCTCCAGCGAGCGGCAGGGCCGGACGATCGTGTATCGCCTGTGCGGCCCGCACGCCGCCACCGACCTCGCTCTCCTTCCCCACGGCCCCCGGGGGGCCGAGCGCATCGCCGCGTTGCACGCCCTCACCTGCCGGAAGGCGCCGAATCTTGCGGTGCTGAAGCTCGGCCTTCTCCTGGGCGCCGGCGCGGACGCGGCCGGCCTCGCGGCCCTCGACATCGACAGTGCCGCCGATCTTACCAGCCTCAGCCATGTCAAGGTCGTGGCGGCCCTCGCCGCCGCGCAGGATCTCGGGCTGGCCGCGCCGGCCGGCGACCGCATGAGGCCGGCGGATGGGCGGCTCCTGCGCCTGCTGCCGCTGCGATAGGCCCTCCCGTCACGGATAGCGCACCGGCGGCGGGTCCTCGGGCAGCGGGATGAATTCGGCGTCGTTCGGCACCGTGTCGAACCGGCCCTGGCGCCAATCCTCCTTGGCCTGGGCGATCCGCTCGGGCCGCGACGAGACGAAGTTCCACCAGAGATGCCGCGGCCCGTCCATCGGCTCGCCGCCCAGCACCATGAAGCGGGCAGCCTCCGTCGCCCGCACGCTAATCCGGTCGCCGGGGCGGAACACCAGCAGCTGGCCGGGGCCGAAGCCGTCGCCGGCGATGTCGATCGCGCCCGACACCGTGTAGATCGCGCGCTCGTCATAATCGGCATCGAGCGGCAGGACGGCGCCGGCCTCGAGCGCCACGTCGGCATAGACCATCGGGGTCGAGGTCCGCACGGCTGAGCGCGCGCCATAGGCCGCACCGGCGATCAGCCGGACGGTCTTGCCCTCGGCCGAGACGATCGGGAGCGAGGCGGCGTCATAATGCTCGAAGGCCGGGGCGGTCTCCTCGTCCTGCGCCGACAGGGCGACCCAGCTCTGGAGGCCGAACAGCCGCGACCCGGTCTGCCGCAGAGCGCTGCCGGTGCGCTCCGAGTGGGTGATGCCGCGTCCCGCCGTCATCCAGTTCAGCTCGCCCGGACGGATCGGCAATTCGGTGCCGAGGCTGTCGCGGTGCATGATCTCGCCGTCGAACAGATAGGTGACGGTGGACAGACCGATATGCGGATGCGGCCGCACGTCCATGCCCTGCCCGAGCAGGAATTCCGACGGCCCCATCTGGTCGAAGAAGATGAAGGGGCCGACCATCCGGCACTGGGTCGAGGGCAGCGCCCGCCGCACCGCGAAGGAGCCGAGATCGCGCGAGCGCGGCACGATCAGGGTCTGGATCGCGTCGCAACTGAAGGAATCGCCCGGGACCGGATCGTCGGCGCTGTGCCAGCTCATCGCTCATGCTCCGTCTCGTTGCGCCCGTGCCCTGGTGCAGCTCGGTCGCGTTTGAATACCCGGAGAGTGAGGTCTCGCGGTCCCATTGAAAATGGAAACGATCGAAACGCATCGTTTCGATGGCTGCGACGGCACGAAGGGGTCCGGGACGATCGCCCCTCTCCCGGGCGGAGGGTGCCACGCACAAGCTTCGCGCAACCCGGCGGGTGCAGCGTCCGGGCTCACCGGCAGGAGAAACGACGCCATGCGCACCGACGCGCCGACGGAGGAGCAGGCGGCCGAGCGCTTGGCCCACCATCTCCTGCGGGAAGCGTACCGGGATCTCGCGTCCATGCTGCACAGCGCCAACGCCCAGGCCGCCGGCAACCTGTTCCACGTGATAGAGACGCGCACCGCGGACACGCTCCGGGCACTCGTCGCTGACCGGAGCGAGGGAGCCGCCTCGACCCGCATCGCCCGCACCGCCGGCCGGGAGATCAGCGAGCTGTTCGAGGGCGCGCATGGCCGCGCCGTCACCGAGCGCACCGGGATCCCGGCCGCGCGGCGGGTGGCCTGAGGCCCGGACGAGACTGACGGCACCGGCCCCCTGACGCTCCGGCGTGAGCAGGCTTTGGGAGTTGGGTGAGCGCGGCGTCCGCGGCCTTCACGCGGCCATGCGCTCACCGTCGAAGTAGGTCCGCCAATCATAGAGCGGCAACGGCGCGACGCGGCGGATGTGGTCGGCCAACGTATCGGTTTCGAGGTTAATCGTCTCTCCCGTCGGCCAGAAAATTACGGCCAAACCAGTCTTGTAATAACGCAGAAACGGGCGTGCGTCGAAGCGGTTCAGATCGCTGTCCATCCTGAATTCGGGGTGAGTGTACTGCCATTTCGAGCCATGCCGATCGGCTTCATACCACCGCTCGATCGCCAGTTTGTCCTTGTCCTCCGTTCTGGTGATGGCCGTCACGACGGACTGGGTCAGAAGGAATCGGCATAGAGCGGCAGGGCCATCGATGGCTTTGGTCTGCATGATGCCACGGAAGACCATGCCGGCCAGAACGTTCGTCGGGATTGTATGCTCCTGCCGCAGCAGGGAGCTTTGTATCCCCTGGGATTGTGCCAGAGCGGCGATGCCCTCGCTGCGATAGAGCGCACCCAGACAGTGGCGATGGACATGAAGTTCGAGTTCGTTGTGAAAGTGCCTGATCTTCATCGACACCGAGTTGTTCGCCTGGCCGCCGCCCGTCGCTCCCTGCGCCGTCGTGCAGGCCCGTACCAATTCATAGATGTTCTGGACACAGAGGCGGATTCTATCCTGGCGAACCGGGTCAGCGGCCATCTCGCCGAGGCGGCGCAGGCAATCCTCCGGCGTATCGGAGCCGGTCAGTGTGTAGCGCTTGGTGTATCGTGGTCCGCGTGACATCCAGCCTTCTCCCGTTTTCCGAGATGTGTCGTTGCAGACCGTATCTCCGAAAAGATGGAAGCGAACCGTCCGACGTTCGGAACGACGTACCATTCAGCCGGGATCGTCAATATATCGTCTATCGGCCCGCCTCATCGTGACCTTTTCCGGGAAAGGGCGTTCCCGGAGACAGAGGCCGCCGCCCGACAGACATCCCGGGACCGACGAGATGTCTCGCCGCGTGAAGACTCGTGCCTACAGAAAACTCTGCGGATCGACATCGATTCCGACCCGGAGATTGCCCCGGGCTTTCGGCCCGCGGGCGAGCCAGTCGCGCAGGTAGCCCTGGAGGTCGATCTCACGCTCGGTCTTGACCAGGAGGCGGAAACGGTAGCGGCCGCGCACCAGCGCCAGGGGCGCCTCGGCGGGGCCGAGCACCATCACGCCGGGCGGCGGCTCGGCGAGGCGGGCCAGCGCCCGGCCATGGGCTTCCGCCGCCTCGCGATCGGTGCAGGAAATGACCAAAGCCGCGAGGCGCCCGAAGGGCGGCAGGCCGGCAACCTCCCGGGCTGCCGTCTCCTCGGCATAGAAGCGCTCGGCGTCGCCCGAGATCAGCGCCGAGATCACCGGATGCTCGGGCTGGTAGGTCTGGACCAGGGCCCGCCCCGGCTTCTCGCCGCGGCCGGCCCGGCCGGTCACCTGCTGGAGCAGCTGGAAGGTCCGCTCGGCGGCCCGCGGATCGCCCGAGGTGAGGCCGATATCGGCGTCGAGCACGCCGACGAGGGTGAGGTGCGGGAAGTTGTGGCCCTTGGCGACGAGCTGGGTGCCCACCACGATGTCGCAGCCGCCCTCGGCCACGGTCTGGAGTTCGGCTCGCAAGCGCTCGGCCCCGCCGGGAAAGTCGCTCGACAAAACGATCACCCGCTTGTCCGGGAAGGTGGCCGAGACCTCCTCGGCGATGCGCTCGACGCCCGGACCGCAGGCGGTGAGATTGTCGAAGGTGCCGCACTCGGTGCAGGCATCCGGGCGCCGCTCGGCATGGCCGCATTGGTGGCAGACGAGCGCCCGGCGGAAGCGGTGCTCGACGAGCCAGGTCGAGCAATTGGGGCATTGGTAGCGGTGGCCGCAGGCCCGGCACAGGGTGAGGGGCGCGTAGCCGCGGCGGTTGAGGAAGAGCAGCGCCTGCTCCCCGCGCCCATTGGTCTCGGCGATGGCCGCCACCAGGGTCGGGGACAGGTAGCGGCCGCGCGGCACCTTCTCGGCGCGCATGTCGATGGCGCGGATCTCCGGCAGGCGCCGGCCGCCGAAGCGCTCGGGCATTACCACCCGGCGGTAGCGGCCGCGCTCCGCATTGACCCGGGTCTCGATCGCGGGCGTGGCGGAGGCCAACACCACGGCGGCGTTCTCCAGCTTGCCGCGCACCACCGCCATGTCGCGGGCGTGGTAGCAGACGCCGTCATCCTGCTTGTAGGCGCCCTCGTGCTCCTCGTCGACGACGATGAGCCCGAGCGTGCGGAAGGGCAGGAACAGGGCCGAGCGGGCGCCCACCACCACCTGCACCTCGCCGGAGGCCACGCCGGCGCGGATTTTTTCGCGCCGACGCCCGCCGACCCCGGAATGCCAGGCGGCGGGCCGCACGCCGAATCGCTTGGCGAAGCGGTCGAGGAACTGCGCCGTCAGGGCGATCTCCGGCATCAGCACCAGGGATTGCACGCCCCGGCGCAGGGCCTCGGCGACGACCTCGAAATAGACCTCCGTCTTGCCCGAGCCGGTCACGCCTTCGAGCAGCGTCACGCCGCCCTCCCCCGCCGGGCCTCCCCCGGGCGGCGGCGCGGTCAGGGTGGCGATCAGGGCGCGGGCCGCCTCGGCCTGGGGCTCGGAGAGGGGATCGTGCGGGTGGTCGGGGTCGGGCGGCTCGGCGACCCGGTCGGGCGCCAGCGCCACGGTCTCGAGCACGCCGTCGTCGATCAGGCCGTCCACCACCCCGGCGCTGACCCCGGCCTCGAGGGCCAGCGCCCGCTTGCCCCGCACCACGCCGTCGGCCGCCACCGCCACCACCTTGCCCCGCGCCGGGGTCATCCGGCTCGGCGGCATCCCGGTCGCCCGCACCCCGACCCTCGCGGTCTCGGTGCGGCTCTCCTCCGGCAGGCGCAACGCCATGGCGAGCGCCGAGCCCTTCGGCGCCAGGGTGTAGCGGGCGATCCACTCGACGAGGCGGCGGAGCGCCGGGCTCAAAGCCTCGACGCCGACCCGGCCGCTGACACGGCGCAGGTTGGAGCCGGCCCCATCGCGCAGGGACCAGACCACCCCGACGGTCTCCCGCGGCCCGAGCGGCACCTGCACCACGTCGCCCTCCTGAAGCGTCAGTTCGGGCGGCACGGCGTAGCTATAGGCTTGGTCGAGGGCGAGCGGGATCAGGACGTCGGCGATCGGGGCGGTCATCGGGGCTTCGGCGCGGGCGGCATCGCCCGGTCATATAGGAACGGTCACGCCGGCTCGCCGTCGGAGGAGTCGGGCTCGTCCTCGCCGATCTGCCGCCGCACGCCCCATTCGGCCAGAACGGCGTTGAGGTCGTCGAGGACGAAATGCCGGGCGCTGTCCTGGTCGTAGCCCTCCTCCAGGAGGGAATCGTAGTCGGTGAAGACGTGGCGAGCGTAAGCGACCATCCCGAGCCAGGCGGCGGTCTCGGGTGCGGCGCCGCGCAGGCCGGTGCTCGCCAGGGCCCGGTCGACGATCGCCTCCGCCTCGAAATCCGGCACCCGGGGGGCGAGGCGGGCGAGCGCCGCCGCCACCGCC
>NZ_LABX01000278.1 GCF_001043915.1 Methylobacterium aquaticum
CCTCAGCAGACTTGCGTTGGCAGGCCAACGCTTCGTCCGCTTAGGGTCTTGTTTGATCGCAGATTTTTGCTGCCGAACCGGTGACCACTTCGGCGAAATCTGCTTAGGCCGCCGCCCGCCGCTCCGGATAGAGCCCCAACAGCCCCTCCGGCGTCGCCTCCGCCACGCCGCGCTCGGTGATGATTCCAGTGACGAGACGCGCCGGGGTGACGTCGAAAGCCGGATTCGCCACCGGGCTCCCGGGCGAGACCACCGCCACGGTGGCGATGGCGCCGTCGTCGGTGCGGCCGGTGAGGTGGGTCACCTCGCGGGCGTCGCGCTCCTCGATCGGGATGCCGGTGACGCCGTCGGTCAGCGTCCAGTCGATGGTCGAGAAGGGCAGGGCGGCATAGAACGGCACCCCGCAATCGCGGGCGGCGAGCGCCTTCAGGTAGGTGCCGATCTTGTTGCAGACGTCGCCGGTCGAGGTGGTGCGGTCCGAGCCGACGATGCAGAGATCGACCTGTCCGTGCTGCATCAGGTGCCCGCCGGCATTGTCGGCGATCACCGTGTGGGGCACGCCGTGGGCGTTCAGCTCGAAGGCGGTGAGCGCCGCGCCCTGGTTGCGCGGCCTCGTCTCGTCGACCCAGACATGGACGGCGACGCCTGAATCGTGCGCGACGTAGATCGGCGCCAACGCCGTGCCCCAATCGACGGTGGCGAGCCAGCCGGCATTGCAATGGGTCAGCACGTTGACCGGCCTGCTCGTCCTGGCGGCGATCCCGGCGATCAGCGCCGCGCCGTGCTCGCCGATCGCCCGGCAACTCGCCACGTCCTCGTCGGCGATACGGGCGGCCTCCGCGAAGGCGGCAGCCTCGCGCTCGCCCGAGGCGAGGGGGTGCAGCATGGAAGCGACCCGGTCGAGGGCCCAGCGCAGGTTGATCGCCGTCGGCCGCGTCGCGGCGAGCCGCGCCCGCGCGCCGTCGAGGTTGCCGTCGGACGGGTCCTCGCGCATCGCCAGCGCCAGCCCGTAGGCGGCGGTGGCGCCGATCAGCGGCGCGCCGCGCACGATCATGGTGCGGATCGCGACCGCCGCCTCCGCCTCGCTGCGCAGCGTCTTCGTCTCGAAGGCGAAGGGCAGGCGGGTCTGGTCGATCACGCAGATCCCCTCGCCGTCCGGCGCGGGGAAGATGGTGCGGTAGTGGCGGCCGTCGATCTTCATGGCTGAGGTCTAGCACGAGCACGGGGTAGCGCGCGACCGTGTCCGGGTGCGGGAGGCTTTGGCCGGCCTCCCGCCCCGACCCGTTCAGAACCGTACCGCCCGCGCCCGCTTCACCTGCGGGATCGCCTCGATCGCCTGCAAGAGGTCCGGCGAGACCGGCTCGTCCACGGCGGCAAAGCAGATCGCGTCGCCGCCCGGCCGGTCCCGGCCGAGATGGAAGGTGGCGACGTTGACGCCGGCCTCGCCCATCAGCGTGCCGAAGCGGCCGATGAAGCCGGGCCGGTCGGCGTTGCGGATATAGAGCATGTGCGGCGCCACCGCGGCTTCCAGCGCGATGCCGCGGATCTCGACGAAGCGCGGGCGGCCGTCGCCGAAGACCGTCCCGGCGGCGTCGCGGGGCATGTCCTCGGCCTCGACCGTCAGGTGGAGGCGCGAGGCGTAAGGTCCTTCGACGGTGGTGCGGGTCGCGGTCTCGACCTGGATGCCGCGGGCCCGCGCCACCTCGATCGCCGAGACCATGTTGACGCCCTCCAGGAACGGCCGCAGCGCGCCCGTCACCGCGGCGGCGGTGAGCGCCTTGGTGTTCAGCGCCGCCGCCTCGCCCTCGTAGACGAGACGGATGCCGCGGATCGGCGCCTCGGTGAGCTGGCCGAGGAACGAGCCGAGCTGCTCGGCCAGCGTCACGTAGGGCCGCAGGCGCGGCGCCTCCTCGGCGGAGATCGACGGGAAGTTGACCGCATTGCGGATCGCCCCGTGCAGCAGGTAGTCGCTCATCTGCTCGGCGACCTGGAGCGCCACGTTCTCCTGCGCCTCGGTGGTCGAGGCGCCGAGATGCGGCGTGCAGACCATGTTCGGATGGCCGAACAGCACGTTCTCCCTGGCCGGCTCCTCGGTGAACACGTCGAAGGCGGCTCCCGCGACATGGCCGGAATCGAGGGCCGCGCGCAGCGCCACCTCGTCGACGAGGCCGCCGCGGGCGCAGTTGACGATCCGCACGCCGGGCTTGGTGCGCGCCAGCGCCTCGGCCGAGAGGATGTTGCGGGTCTTGTCGGTGAGCGGGACGTGCAGGGTGATGACGTCGGCCCGGCGCAGCAGCTCGTCCAGCTCGACCTTCTCGACGCCCAGCGCCACGGCACGCTCGGGCGTCAGGAACGGATCGTAGGCGATGACCCGCATCCGCAGGCCGATGCCGCGATCGGCGACGATCGCCCCGATATTGCCGCAGCCGATGACGCCCAGCGTCTTGGCGGTCAGCTCGATGCCGAGGAAGCGGTTCTTCTCCCAGCGCCCGGCTTGCGTCGAGGCATCGGCCTGCGGGATCTGGCGGGCGAGCGACAGCATCAGCGCGATGGCGTGCTCGGCGGTGGTCACGGCGTTGCCGTGCGGCGTGTTCATCACGATCACGCCGCGGGCGGTCGCGGCCGGCACGTCGATCGTGTCGACGCCGATGCCGGCCCGGCCGATCACCGTGAGGTTCCGGGCGCGCTCCAGGAGGGCGGCGGTGACCTTCGTGGTCGAGCGGACGGCGAGGCCGTCATAGTCGCCGATGGCCGCGGCGAGCGCCTCCTTGTCCTTGCCGAGCTCCGGGCGGAGGTCGGCCTGGATGCCGCGCTCCCGGAAGATCGCGACGGCGGCGGCGGAGAGGGTGTCGGAGATCAGGACTTTTTTGATGGGGGTGGGCATGGCGGCCTCAAACGGGTGTGCGCCATCGCCCCGCTGAGGGAGCGGGTCGGCCGGGGGCTCACGCGTTCACACCGGGTCCCTGCGCCTGTCGCCTCTCCCCGCCCGCGGCGAGAGGAGCAACCCGCGCCGTATCCGGCGATGTGTGATCGTCGTGGGCGACGCCCGGTCGACGCCGGCTCCCACTTCCGCGGGGCTCCGGCGCCAATAGACGGCGATGATGGGCGTGTCAGGCCGCCTGAGTCAGGCGGGCCTTCTCCTGGGCGAAGGCCCAGTCGAGCCACGGCGTCAGGGCTTCGAGGTCGGACGCCTCGACGGTGGCGCCGCACCAGATCCGTAAGCCCGGGGGCGCATCGCGATACGCGCCGATGTCGAGGGCGACGCCTTCACGGTCGAGCGCCGTGGTGATGCCCTTGGCGACGGAGGCCACCGCCTCGGGGCCGCAGGCGACCACGTCGGGATCGCTCACCACCAGGCAGACGCTGGTGTTGGATTCCGTCGCCGGATCCTCGGCGAGGTTGGCGATCCAGGGCGTGCGCGCGACCCACGCGGCGATCACCCCGGCATTGCGGTCGGCCCGGGCCCGCAGGGCCGGCAGACCACCGAGGGTCTCGGCCCAGAGCAGCGCGTCGATGTAATCCTCGACCGCCAGCATCGAGGGCGTGTTGATCGTCTCGCCCTGGAAGATGCCCTCGATCAGCTTGCCGCCCTTTGTCATGCGGAAGATCTTGGGCATCGGCCAGGCCGGGACGTAGCTCTCCAGCCGCGCGACGGCGCGGGGCGAGAGGATCAGCATCCCGTGCGCCGCCTCGCCGCCGAGCACCTTCTGCCAGGAGAAGGTGACGACATCGAGTTTTGGCCAGTCGAGGTCCTGCGCGAAGGCCGCCGAGGTGGCGTCGCAGATCGTCAGGCCCTCGCGGTCGGCGGCGATCCAGTCGGCGTCCGGGACGCGCACGCCCGAGGTGGTGCCGTTCCAGGTGAAGACCACGTCGCGGGTGCGGGTGTCGACGGTGGAGAGGTCGGGCAGGCGGCCATAGGGCGCCTTGATGACGCGGGCGTCGAGCTTGAGCTGCTTGACCGCGTCGGTGACCCAGGTCTCGCCAAAGGATTCCCAGGCCAGCATGTCGACCGGGCGGGCGCCGAGCAGCGACCACATCGCCATCTCGACGGCGCCGGTATCGGAGGCCGGCACGATGCCGATGCGGTAATCGGCCGGGACCTGCAACACCGTGCGGGTGAGGTCGATCGCCTGCTTGAGCTTGGCCTTGCCGAGCTTCGCCCGGTGCGAGCGGCCGAGCGCCGCGTCGGACAGGGCCTCGGGCGTCCAGCCGGGGCGCTTGGCGCAGGGCCCGGACGAGAAGAAAGGCGCGCGCGGGCGCGCCGCGGGGCGGGTCGTCGTCATGCTGTATCCATCCTTCCAGATGGGTGCCTCTCGGTGGGGAGAGGTGTCCCGCCGATGGGGATGCGCCGCGCCGGCTGCGGCGTCAAGCCCATCGGCGTCGCACGGCAAGGTTCCGCCCTGGCCGGCCGCCGTCCCGCCGGATACGAGGGGGCCGGTGAAGCGGGGGTGACATCGGGGGTGACATGGACGAGTTCGGGCGCGCCCTCGGGCTGGCAGTGGCGATGATCCTGCGGGCGGATGCGGATCTCGTCGCCATCGTCGGCCTGTCGCTGCGGGTCAGCCTGACGGCGGCGGCCCTCGGCTTCGCCCTCGGCGCGCCGCTGGGGGCGCTGCTCGCCGCGACCCGCTTTCCCGGCCGTGCTGCGCTCCTCGTCCTCGTCAACGCGCTCCTCGGCCTGCCGCCCGTGGTGGTGGGCCTGATCCTCTACCTGCTGGTCTCGCGCTCCGGGCCCCTCGGCAGCCTCGGCCTGCTGTTCACGCCGGGCGCCATGGTCATCGCGCAAGGCATGCTCGCCCTTCCGATCGTGGCGGCGCTCTCGCACCGCACCTGCGAAGCCCTGTGGGCGGAATACGGCGATGCGCTGCGGGTCGACGGGGTGGGGCCGGGGCGGGCCAGCCTGATCCTGCTCGCCATGGCGCCCGCGCCCCTCGTCACCGCCTTCCTGGCGGCGTTCGGGCGGGCCATCGCCGAGGTCGGCGCGATCCTGATGGTGGGCGGCAACATCCGCGGCTACACCCGCACCATGACGACCAGCATCGCCCTGGAGACGAGCCGCGGCGACCTGGCGCTGGCTTTGGGCCTCGGGCTCGTCCTCGTCAGCCTGACCCTGGTGGTGAGCGCCGCCGCCTTCGGGATCAACCGGGTGGCGGCCCTGCCCAGGGCGTAAGACCCAACGGTTGTTGACAGCGACCTTTGGTCCCGTTCTCGAATCGTCGCCCAATCTTCGATTTGATATCAAAGATTCGAGATGGGTTCTCGGCCGCGTCGATCTCGGGCCTGCCCGAGATCGAATCGATGCGTCAGCATCTTGGGCCGATATCTTGGCCGATATCTTGGCCGATATCTTGGCCGATATCTTGGGCCGATGGTGTAAGGCTACTGGCTCGGCATCGTGCCGGTGGGGAAGAACAGCTGCTCGCCGTTGATCCTGAACGAGGCGATCGCCGCCCGGCCGCGCTCGGAGGTCAGCCAGTCGTGCCAGACCTTGGCATCCGCCGCGTGGATCTGCGGGAACTTGGCGGGGTTCACCAGGATCGAGCCGTAGGGGTTGAACAAAGCCGGGTCGCCCTGGACCAGGATCACGAGGGTCTGGCGGTTCTTGAAGTTCGCCCAGGTCGCCCGGTCGGTGAGGGTGTAGGCGTCCATCGCGGCGGCCGCATTCAGGGTCGGGCCCATGCCCTGGCCCAGCTCGCGGTAGCTCGCCCCGATGCCGCGGGCCTCGATCCCGGCCTTCTTCCACAGGCGCAATTCGGTGCGGTTGGTGCCGCTGTCGTCGCCGCGGCTGGCGAACGGCGCCTTGGCGCGGGCGATGCGGGCGAGCGCCTCCGTCGCGTCGCGCCCGCCCTTGATGCCGGCCGGGTCGGCGGCGGGGCCGACAATCACGAAGTCGTTCGCCATCACGTCGCGGCGGTCGAGGCCGTGGCCCTCGGCCACGAATCTGTCCTCGCCGGCCCGGTCATGGACGAGGAGCGCGTCGGCATCGCCCTTGGCGCCGATGGCGAGCGCCTGGCCGGTGCCGACCGCGACCACGCGCACCGTGATGCCGGTCTCGCGCTGGAAGATCGGCAGCAGATGGCCGAACAGGCCCGATTGCTCGGTCGAGGTGGTCGAGGCCAGGGTGATCGCCCGGTCCTGCGCGGCGGCGGGCCGGCCGAGGGTGGGCGCGGCGAGCAGGAGGGCGAGGAGGGCGAGGCGACGCGGGATCGGGCGGCTCACGGACTTGGCTCCGGTGGTATGTCGGCCCTGCGATACCCGCCACCCCTGCTGCGCGCCAGGGTTTATCGGCTCCCCGCGATCAACCCTTCGTCGCCGGCCCGGCCGCCGCCAAGCTGTTGGCGAGGGTGGCGAGCAGGGCAGCGGCGCGCAAGGCGGTCTCCGGGTCGTGCCCGTCCGCCGCCAGGCGGCGTTTGGTCTCGATCACCGTCTCCACCGCCTCGATCAGCGCGGCGGCCGGGATCACCTGGCGCTCGACGAGGGCGAGCATCAGGCTCTCGACCAGCATCAGGGCGGCCTGGCCGGCGGCGGCGTAGGACCGGTCCATCCCGTCCCGCTCCCCCTGTCCCGGCTCCGTTCCGTCGTCAGGGGCCGGCATCGTCGCCGCCTTGTCGGTGATCACCCGGAACCGCCTCCCGTGCCCCGACGAATTCCGGTCGGCTGCGCTCGGACAGGTCGAGGAGCGGCCCGGCGATCCGCACGAGGGCGTCGAGATCGCCGATCGTCACCCGCCGCCCCCGCAGGGTGACGATGCCGTCCTCCCGGAACGCCCGCAGCACCCGGTTGACGTGCACGTTCGAGATGCCGAGATGGTCGCCGATCTGCTCCTGGGTCATCGGCAGGTCGTAGCCTACCGCGTCGGGCGGCAGCACCCCGGCGAGGATCAGGCGGCCACGGACATCGATCAGCAGCATCGCCAGCCGCTCGTCGGCGCTGCCGCGGCCGAGCCCCACGACCCAGTTGTGCAACCGGCGCTCCTCCTCGATCACCTGCCACATGCAGCGGATGGCGAGGTCGGCGTCGCGCTCATAGGCGTCGCGCAGGGTGCGGTGATCGACCTGCTCGACCAGGACCTCGGACAGGGTCTGCACCGCGTCCGGGCTGTGCGTGACGAACAGGCTCTTCACCGCGAACAGGTCGCCGGGCAGGAAGATCAGGATGAACTGGCTGCGTCCGTCCTCCAGGGTGCGCAGGCGGCCGGCCCAGCCCTTGCGCAGACGGAAGATCGCCGTGTTCGGGCTGTCGGCCGCCACCAGCAGGCGGCCGGCCGGGTAGAGGCGCCCGGTGCCCTCCATCATCCGGTCGAGGGCCGCCTCGCCCCGGCGTAAGGAATCCAGGATCTCGGGCCGGTGGAGCAGGTAGCGGGTGGAATCGGGCATCGTGGCGGGACGGTCCGGGAGCGATCCGAGGGAGGCCGCCTGTGAGAGGCGCGAGGGACGGCGCGGGGCGACGAGAGGGCTCTACGAAGGACCGCCGGCCCGGACATTGACCTGCGTTGTGTTTCCCGCATGCTGCCCGGGAGTGCGTCGCGGATGGCCCGTCACCGCGTCCGGTCCGGCGTCAGGAGGTCCGGGCGCCGCTCGCGGGTGAGGCGGGCGGATTCCGCCGCCCGCCAGCGGGCGATCGCCGCGTGATTGCCGCCGGTCAGCACCTCGGGGATCTCGCGCCCCTCCCATTCCCGGGGCCTGGTGTAGTGCGGGTATTCGAGGGCGCTGCTCTCGAAGCTCTCCTCGACCCCGGAGGCGTGCTTGCCCATCGTGCCGGGCAGAAGGCGCACGCAAGCATCGAGCAGCACCAGGGCCGCGGGCTCGCCGCCCGACAGGACGTAATCGCCGATCGAGACCTCCTCGAGGGCCCGTCCCGCGATCACCCGCTCGTCGACCCCCTCGAACCGGCCGCAGACCACGATCACGCCCGGCCCCTCGCTGAGCGCCCGGACGCGGGCTTGCGTGAGCGGCCGGCCGCGGGGACTCATCAGCAGGCGCGGGCGGGACTCGTCGGGGGTGCAGGCGGCGTCGATCGCGGCGGCGAGCACGTCGCAGCGCAGCACCATCCCGGCCCCGCCGCCGGCCGGCGTGTCGTCCACCGCCCGGTGCCGGCCGAGGCCGTGGTCGCGGATGTTGCGCGCCTCCAGGCTCCAGGCGCCCCGCGCGAGCGCGTCTCCGGCGAGCGACAGCCCGAGATGGCCGGGGAACATCTCGGGATAGAGGGTCAGGACCGTGGCGCGCCACGGCGCGAGGAGGGTGGGGGAGGTCATGCGGGTTGATGGCGCCGGCTCATGGGGCGGTCAACCGTGCGGGCCGTTACGCCTCCGCCGCGCATAGCGCGTCGACCGCCTTCCGGTACGCCGTCGCGTCGAACTTCTTCAGCGTGTTCTGGCCGAGATAGCGCACGGTGCCGAACACCTTGCGCCGGCCCCACGGCCGGTCGTGCAGGCCGAACAGCCAGCCGACATTGGTGAAGGAATTCGCGTCGCGCCCGTCGAGGAAGTAGCGGTTGTTGAGCCGCAGGCACACCGCGAACGCCGCCTCGGGCGAGGCCGACCATTCGAGGATCTTCTTGCCCCAGTACATGCGCAGATGGTTGTGCATGTAGCCGGTGACGCGCATCTCGCGCATCGCGGCGTTCCAGTCTGCGTCGTGGGTGCGGCCCTCTGCCAGCGCCGCCTCGTCGTAGAGGAAGTGGCGCGGGTCGCCGGCATGCTCGGCCAGCGCCTTGCGGGCCCAGTCCGGCAGCGCCGTCTCGTAGCGGTCGTAGCCCGGATTGGTGTGGACGTGGTTCATCGCCAGCTCGCGCCGGACGATCAGCTCCTCCAGGAACGCCGCCCGGTCCTCCGGGCCGCCCGTCTTCGCGGCCTGCACCTTGAGGGCGGCGGCCACCGGCGAGATCTGGCCGAAATGCAGGTAGGGGCTCAGATGCGAGGCGGCGCCCGCCTCGGGCCGGTTGCGGACCGTGCCGTAATCGGCGAACGGCCCGGCCAGATAGGCGTCGAGCCGGCGATAGGCTTCCGTCTCGCCGCCGCGGAAGCGGCGCACCGGCGTCACGGAGCGGTCGAGGGTCATCGCGGCGAGCGCCGCGTCGGGATCCGAGACGTCGAGGTCGCTCGTCAGCCCGAGAGCGTCCGCCGGGTGCTTGACCTGGCGCGCCCGCAACGGTGCCAGGAACGGCTCCCAGGCTCGGTGCAGCTTCGGGCGCAGCGTCCGGGCGGCGAATTCGTGCTTGTTGGACGCGACGTCGAGCGGCACCACCACGTCGCCCTCGACCTGGACCAGCCGGCCGTCGAACCCTTGCGCGATCTCGGCGTACCAGCTCTTCTGGATCGTCAGGTAGCCGCGGTCGAGCACCAGCATCGCAGCTTGGCCGCCGAGATGCAGGGCCGCCTGCGCCGGGGTGGCGCGGCGCAGCACGAAGGCGATGCCGCGGCGTTCCAGGCCGGCCTTGGCGTCGGCGAGGCCTTGGAGCAGGAAGGCGTAGTGGCGGGCATTGGCCTCGGGAAAATGGGCACCGCCATCGAGCAGGCCGAACCCCGCCACCACCGGGAGCCCGAGGCGGTTCGCTTCCTCGACGGCGAATTCCAGGGCCGGGTTGTCGCGGCTGCGCATGCCCTGCTGCATCAGGTACAGCACGTAGGCGCCGTCCCGGGGCGCCACGTCGTTCAGAACCCGGATCCGCCCCGCCTGTATCGCCATCCCGCGCTCCCGTCCGCCCGGCAGAACTAGGCCGTGGCGGGACGGGATCCAGCGCGGCGCGCCGCCGCTGCCTGGAAAAGCGGCAAAGCTGCCGAGAATCGCGCCTTGCCATCCAGCAATGCATACCTATGGTATTGCAATGCGGGAACGCGATGGCGTCGCGGTCCCGTTGCCCTCCTTGGGCGTTTCCTCCCTAGACTTCGGGCCACTCGCAAGGGTGGCCTTTTTCTTGTCTTCGGTCCGGTTGTCTTGAGTTCATTGTTGCGGCCCGGCCGCCGGCTCCTCATGGTCCGGTGGAGCTTATGGCGGCGCTCCGCGTTGTCCTCCACGCGCCGGCCCCCGGGGTTGGCCCGCCTCGTGCATCGCGGGGCGATCGAAGCCGAGCGTGAGGGAGCGGTCGAGCGATGCGGCAATTCACTTTGCGGGTCGAAGAGAGTGGGGAAGGCTTCGTCTGCATCACCAGCCCGGAGATCAAGAGCCTGTTCGTGGCCGACGAGACCCTGGCCGGTGCCCTGGAGGCGGTGCCGAGCGTGATACGGGCGCTGATGCGCGAGGAGGGGCGCGGCACCCTCCCGGGCGAGGAGGCCGCCGAGTAGGCGCGCCCCAGGCCGGGCGCGCCCGGGGGGTCAGCCCCGGGCCCGCGCCCGGATCATGAAGTTGTCGTAGGTGTATTCGGCGACCTGGAACCAGAGATATTCCTCGTTGCGAAACGTCTTCAGCGCCTCGTAGACGCGCTTGAAGTCCGGGTTCTTGGCGCCGAGATCGGCGTAGATCTCGTTGGCGGCCTTCAGGGCGGCCTCCATCACCTCCTGCGGGAACGGGCGCAGCTGCGCGCCGCCGCCGACGAGGCGCCGCAGCGCCGCCGGGTTGCGGGCGTCGTACTTGGCCTGGAGGTCGCCGTTGACGCTCGCCGCCGCGCCTTGCGCGATCGCCCGATAGGCTTTGGGCAGCTCGGCCCATTTCTGGGCGTTGAACCAGAAATGCAGCATCGCGCCGCCCTCCCAGAAGCCCGGATAATAGTAGAACGGCGCCACCTTGTTGAGGCCGAGCTTCTCGTCGTCGTAGGGGCCGATCCACTCGGCGGCGTCGAGGGTCTTGCCTTCCAGAGCGGCATAGAGGTCGGCGCCCGGCAGGGTCTGGGTGGCGACGCCGAGCTTGGCCAGCACCTGCGCGCCGAGGCCGGCGATGCGGAAGCGCAGGCCCTGGAGATCGGTGACGGATTTCACCTCGCGCCGGAACCAGCCGCCCATCTGGGTGCCGGTATTGCCGCCGGGCAGGGCATAGAGCTTGCTCTTGGCAAAGATCTCGTTGAACAGGTCGAGCGCGCCGCCCTGGAGCATCCAGGCATTCTGCTGGCGGGCATTGAGGCCGAACGGGATCGCGGTGGCGAGCGCGTAGGTCGGGTCGCGGCCGACCTCGTAATAGGCCGCCGAATAGGCCATCTCCAGGGTTCCGGCCCCGACCGAATCGAGGAGCGCCGGCGACTCGCCCGCAGGGGCCGCCGCGACCTCGATCTGGAAGCGGTTGTCGGTCGCCTCGGCGACGAGGCGGGAAAACAGCTCGGCGGCGCCGTAGAGCGCGTCGAGCGCACGCGGGAACGCCGAGTGCAGCCGCCAGCGCAGCTCGGGCGCGGCTTGTGCCACGGCCGGGGCCGCGAGGGCGGCGCTGCCGGCAAGGCCGATGCCGGCCGTCAGGATGTCGCGACGCTTCATGCTCTCCTCGATCGGCGCACGGCCTTCATGACGCCAGAGGTAGCGCGCTTCGCGCCAAAGCGCACCGGGGCCCCGCGCACCCGGCCGGGCCGCGGGGCGGGCCGGACTCTCGTGCAAGCGCCCACCCTATGCTCGTGCAAGCGCCCACCCTATGCTAATGCCGGGCATACCCTGCGGGGCGCAACCCGCGCCCCGCCCCTCGCCGGAGCGCGATCCGACCGTGAAGCCCGAACCGATCTCCCTGCACACGGTCTGCGGCCTCGAGGAGCTGGGCCACCACTCGACCCGCGGCGTCACCCACGTGCTGTCGATCCTCGATCCGGCCTGGCCCGAGCCCGAGGCGTTCGGCGCTTACGACGCGCATCACCGCACCACCCTGCGCTTCCACGACATCATCGAGCCGGTCGAGGGCCAGATCCTGCCCGAGCGCCGGGACGTCGAGGCGATCCTGCGCTTCGGCGAGGACCTGGCCGCCGAGCGGGCGCAGCGCAAGACGCATCTCCTGATCCACTGCCATGCCGGCATCTCCCGCTCCACCGCCGCGATGACGATGCTGCTGGGCCAGGCCCATCCCGATCTCGACGCGCAGGCGGTCGTCGCCAAGGTTCATGACCTGCGCGAGAAGGCGTGGCCCAATGCCCGGCTGATCGCCTTCGCGGACGAGGCTCTGGGCTATGACGGCAGCCTCACCGAGGCGGTGCGCCGCCTGCACGCGGAGCAGCTGCGGGTGCGCCCGCATCTCGACGAGCTGATGCGGAGCCTGGGGCGGGGGCAGGAGGTGGAGGCGGCGTTGGCGGGGTAGGGGGCTCGGTCAGGCGGGAGCGTCGTCGAGCCCGTAGCGCTCCAGCTCCTCGAAGGTGCGCGGCTGCACGATGTCGGTGAGCGTACCGAGGATGTCGGAGACCGAGAGAGAGAAGCCCTGCATCTGCCGCAACTGCCGGCCCCCCACTTCCCCCAGGATGCCGATGCCGTGCGCGACGGCCCGGCTCTGCAACTCGTCGTGCCGCTGCTTCCAATGGATCGCCCAATCGGTCCAATCCAGCGGAGTCCAGATCTTGGCGTCGGGCAGGGCATAGACGCGGACCCGGTCGAGGAAGGCCGGGCCCTCCTGGCGGCTGGTGCGCCAGATCTCGGACAGCTCGAACATGCAGTTGGGTGAGCGCAGGTACTTGTCGCTCAGGATCACGAACACCCGATCGCCGCCGCCGAGCCGCCGCATGAAGGCCGAGATGCTGTCGCCGAGGTTCAGGACGTTCCTGTCGCGCAGGATCTTGTGGCCCTTCGCCTCCGCGGCGGCGCAGAGCTGGTCCACAATCTCGGCCCGCTGGCGGCCCTCGGGCGTCCTGTCGTCGCCCCAGGCATAGGACACGTACCATTCGGGCATCGCGGGCTTCTCCTGCTCGATGATCAACGGTTCGGCCGCGCGCGGTGTCGCCGCCGGAGCACGAACCGGCCGCTCCACGGCGGTCGGGCGCATCGCGAGCCGGTCCTGCACCCTCTCGATGAGCGCCATGAGACGCGCGAGCAGCAGGTCCGCCCGGCCGGACTGGGTGCGGACGTGGATCCGCCCCGCCCAGTCGCCCGTCATCTCCTGCTCGATCAGGAAACGGCTGCGCGTCGTCGCCTCGTAGGCGCAGAAGCCGCCGCGCCAATACAGCCCGTCACAGCCGGCCATCTCGCCGATCTCGGACATGATCGAGCGGATCAGGCCGCCATGCAGCAATCCATACGAGATGGTGACGGTCTCCGAGAGGCCCTCCTCGTCCCAGCGGGCGGCGAGCTGGTCGGCGATCCCATCGCGCGGGGGGAGCAGATCGGGGGCGACATATTCCTCGACATCGCCATCCTCATCCCGGAACCGTCTGTACAGGAAGCAGATGCCGCAGGACCGCATCATGCTGATCAGCAAGTCCTGATCGTTCTGGTGCTGATCCGCCCACACATAAAATTCGAGCTTTTGCCGCGTGAAGCGGCCACCATCGAACATCAGCGCCTTGTAGGTCTGTTTTCGATCGAAGACCGCATAGATCTTCTCCAGGGCCCATCCCTGATCGAGGATGATGTTGTCATGAAACAGGCCCGGCCGGTAGAAGACCGTGCCGGAGGCATGGAGGAAGTCCAGCAGAAGCTCCGGCGATGACACACCCCCTTCCTCGGCGCAGATCGCCCGATAGGCAGCCTGCGTCAGCAGGCGGTGCCGTCGCTCGGCCGCGGGCAGGGCCATGTCGGCGTCGCGCAGGGCTTCGAGCCGCCGTATCACCCGCAGGCGTCCTGCCCCGATCTGCGGCACGCCGACGCGGGCGGGATCGCGCAGCATCGTGGTCGCGTCGGTCAGCGCATCCCTCAGCGCGCCGCCGCCGCGCCGGACCTTCGCGCTGAGCCGGATCTCGGTGGCGGTGGGCAGGGCGTCCAGGGTCTCGGACGGAATCGGGAACCGCCTCGCCTCGTCGGATGGATGATCGCATTGATTCTGGACGATGAGCACCGGATTGCCGGGGCTGGCTTGATGCCGCACGATGTCGAGCCAGTACGTCAGGGGATGGTTGCGGAACGTCAGGCCGTCGCGCGGATCGGGATCGTCTATCTCCCGTGACGTGGCCCAGACCGCCATCAGGATGGCAGGTCCACGCAGGAACAGGGCGTGTGTCCCGTGATAGATCTCCTGCCCGCCGAAATCCCAGATCTGCAGATGAAAGTCCGCCGCGAGGCTGCCGTCGCGAGGGTGGCTGACGACCCGGATGCCGTGCGTCGAATCCCATTCCGGATCGAAGGGCTCACCCGAGAGCCAGCGCGCGATCTGGGTCTTGCCCACTCCGCCATTGCCGAGAAGAAGCAGTTTGACGCCAGGAAAATCAGAGGCGCCCTGAGCAAGGTCTGCAAAATGGGCCCGCAGGTGTGGAAGGCTGTTCTTTTCCTTTAAAAGATCATGTGGAACGTTTTTAATGATACTTTCTCTGGCGTCAATTTCTGTAAGTGATTTTTTATAAATAAAATCAGGAAATATTTTATTAATTAGACATTTTTGAAAACTTACTACAGACAAAAAATGACAATTTGTGAGGGGCGACAGATCGCTCACCTGTGTGCCGCCGCAGTCGACCTGCTGCAGATTGGGCAGTCCGGACAGGGGCGACAGATCGCTCACCTGTGTGTTGAAGCAGTAGACCTGCTGCAGATTGGGCAGTCCGGACAGGGGCGACAGATCG
>NZ_LABX01000279.1 GCF_001043915.1 Methylobacterium aquaticum
GGCATGTGGGAAAACGGGGGGTCCGTCCCCCCCGCCTGTGCGAACACGCTGCGGGCCTGGGGGCCGGGGGGGGGGGGGACCCCCCTTTGGTGGGGGCTCACGAGTTTTCCGCGGGCGGCCCCCCGCACGTCGTCGCTGCCCGCGCCCCCGGGCACGGTGTCGCCGCCCCCCCGCGGCCCGCCGCTTGGAGCTCGTGGGCCCCCCCCGGGGGGGCGGGCGGGGTCACGGTCCTACCCCGCGAGGCCCCCCCGGCCGTCCCCCCCTCCGACGGGGGGCGCACGCCGCCCCCCTGGGCCCCCCCCCCCCCCCCGCCGCGACGCCCGCCGCCGCGCCGGCCGGCGCGGCGGCGGGCGTCGCGGCGGGGGCGGGGAGGGGCCGCAGGCGGTCGGCGTCGCCACCGTGCAGAAGGGCGACATGCCGGTGGTGCTCTCAGGGTTAGGCACCGTGACCCCGCTCGCCACCGTGACGATCCGCTCGCAGGTGAGCGGATACCTGACCCAGATCGGCTTTCGCGAGGGCCAGACGGTCAAGGCCGGCGCCTTCCTGGCCCAGATCGACGTGCGGCCCTACGAGGCGCTGCTCGCGCAGTACCAGGGCCAGCTCCTGCGCGACCAGGCGCTGTTGCAGAACGCGCGCCTGGATCTCGCCCGCTACCAGACCCTGAATCGGCAGGATTCGATCGCCAAGCAGAACGTCGACACGCAAGCCGCCACGGTCAAGCAGTACGAGGGCATCGTCGCGTCCGACCAGGCCCAGATCGACCAGCAGAAGCTCAACATCAGTTACGGCCGCATCACCTCGCCGGTCGAGGGCCGGGTGGGCCTGCGCCAGATCGACCAGGGCAACTACGTCACCGCCGCCTCGACCGGTATCGTCGTGGTGACGCAGCTCCACCCGATCTCGGTGCTGTTCACCCTGCCGGAGACCGTGCTGTCGCGGGTGATGGACCGCCTGCGGGCCGGCGCCACCCTGCCGGTGCGGATCTTCGACCGCTCCGACACCACCGAGATCGCCCGGGGCACTCTCGACACCGTCGACAACCAGATCGACGTCACAACCGGCACGGTGAAGCTGCGCGCGCTGTTTCCCAACACGGACGACCGGCTGTTTCCCAACCAGTTCGTCAATGCCCGCCTCGACGTCGACACGGTGCGCGACGCGGCTCTGGTGCCGGCCGCCGCCGTCCTGCGCGGCACGCCCGGCACCTACGTCTATCTGCTCACGGCGGAGGACAAGGTGGCGGTGCGGCCGATCGAGATCGGCGAGAGCGACGGCGTGCGGACCGTGGTGATCAAGGGCCTGGCTTTCGGCGACCGGGTGGTGGTCGACGGGACCGACCGGCTGAAGGACGGGGCCTCGGTGCGGGTGACCGGCGGGCGGCCGGAGACGGCGGCCGGGCCGGAGGCGGCGAAGCCGGCGGAGGGGGAGGGCGCTGCTGCACCGAGCCGCCAGGAGGGGCAGCGCCAGGAAGGCCAGCGCCAGGAAGGCCAGCGTCCCGAGGGCGAGCGCCCCCATCGCCGTCGGCAGCAGAGCCAGAACCCGTGATCCACATGAAGCGCGCTGCCCTGACCCCTCCCCCCTCTGCGGGGGAGGGTGCCCCGCGGAGCGGGGCGGGAGAGGGGAACTCCGCCTCCGCAGAAGTCGCGACCATTCTGACAGGCGCCCGCTGGACCAGCGTCGCGCTGCCCCGCTCCCGCCCCACTCCGCGGGGCACCTTCCCCCGACCCAAGTCGGGCATGCCCGAC
>NZ_LABX01000028.1 GCF_001043915.1 Methylobacterium aquaticum
GGGGGGGGGGGGGGCGCGGGCGGGGGGCTCGGGCCGACCGCCCCGCCCGCGCCGCCCGCCTCGCCACCGCCGCCGCCGCCCGGACCCGGGCCCTGGCGGATCTGCCGGGGCCGGACATCGCGGCCGAGCTGGGTCGCGTCCTCGCCGAGGCGCGCAACCGCGAGGCCCTGGGGCGCCGGGTGATCGCCGCCGCCGCCGGTCTTGCGGCAGCGCGCGGCCGGTTGACGGCCCTGGCTGGCCTGCCGCCGGCCTCTCCGCTGCCGCGCGACACCGCGCAGGCCAGTGCCCACGCTGCCCGGCTGCGCCGCCTGGCCCGTGGCCTCGCCGCGGCGCAGGCGCGGGACGCGGCCTTGCGCGACCTGCCGGCGCCGCCCGCCCCGGTGCTCCGGCCGGACGCCGCCGCGACGGCGCGCCGCCTCGCCGAGATCGGCCGTCGCCTCGCCGAGGCCGAGGCCCGGACGGCGACAGCCCGCGACGGCCTCGCCGCGGCGGAGACCGAGATGGCGGCGGTGCTGGCCTCGACCGGCGGGCGCTGCCCGGCCTGCGGCGCGCCGGCGGCACCGGCCTCGCTCCTCGCCGGCCACCGCCACGCCGCGCCGGGTGAGGCGGCATGATCCTCGGACGCGAGCGGCTCGACGCCGCGCCGGTGGGTTGCGCCGGTCTCCTCGTCATCGGCGATCCGCACGTGTCGTCCCGCCGGCCGGGCCGGCGCAAGGATCCCGACTGGCCGGCGCCGGTGCTGGCCAAGCTCGAGCATTGCGTGGTGCTCGCCAATAGCCGCGACCTCGCGCCCCTGCTCCTCGGCGATTTATTCGAGCGGCCGGTGGAGCCGGACGAAAGCCTGAAGTCGCGCCTGATCCGCATCCTCAAGGGGTTCCGGCACCGCCCGGTCGCCAATGTCGGCAACCACGACATCCGCCACACCCGCCTGTCGGACGGCGACAGCCTGGCGATGCTGGCGGTGAGCGACGTGCTCGACGCGGTGCCGGAATCCGGCCCGGCGGCGCATTACCGGGCGGACGGGCGCCTGATCGGGCTGGGCGCCACGCCCTTCGGGCAGGCGATCCCGTCGGAGGCCCGGGGGCTCTTCTCCGGCGCCGAGTCCGTCGTCTGGCTCACCCATCACGACCTCGCCTTCGGGGCGGGCTATCCCGGCGCGGTGCCGCCTCAGGCGATCCGCGGCTGCGCGCTTGCGCTCAACGGCCACGTCCACAAGCGCCACGCGCCGGTGCGGATCGGCGACACGCTGTGGGTCAATCCGGGCACCGTCACACGCGGCTCGGTCGACCTGGTCGCCCATGTCCCGGCGGCCGTCGTGCTGTCGGGCGACCTCTCCTTGAGCGAGGAGCGCCTGCCCCACGTCGCGGACGTGTTCGACCTCACCGGCCGGCAGGTCGCGGCCGATGCATCGCCGGAGGCGATCGGCCGGGTCGAGAGCGCCTTCGTGTCCCTGCTCCAGGCCGAGACCGCCACCGACCTCGCGCGCAGCGACGACGGCGCCCTGATCCGCGAGGAGATCGAGGCGAAGTTTGTTCGCGATGAGACCCCGGAGCCGGTGCGGGCGGCGATCCGCTCGCTGGTCGCGGCAGCGGTGGCGAAGCGGGGTGCCTGACGGCAGCATGGACGACGCCCGACGGCGTCGTGCGACCGGACGTTGCCTCCGCCCTGCCGGCTGAGGAACGGGCTTCGGCGCCGGCGGCGACCCTGTTCAGCCCGCTTTCGCCGTCGCCTCCACCGGCTGTGCGAAATCGAGGTTGGTCGGCTCTGGGCGGATCCGGGCGAGGACCGTGGCCGCATCCTCGGGGGATGCTTCACGCAGCGAGAAGCCGCCGGCCCAGGCCCGCCCGCTGCCGCGGAGGTAGAATCCAAAATGGAGTGTTTCGGCCTCTTCCGGCACATCGAGCACAATGCGCCGCCCGGTCCAGCCCTGCGTGCCGGTGAGCGGTCCATCGACCGCCCGCTCCTCCATGTTGTCGAAGGCGACGCTCCGTCCGATCGCGGCGTCGGCTCGCAGCCACAGGGTCGCGGCACCGACGACGTCCTGCACACGCAGGTCGGCGCTGAGGCAGATCCGGCGGCCGCGGAACGGGCCGACCGCGATGCTCTGCATGAGGGTCGCGAATCCCTTCTCCATCACGGCGTAGGCTGGGTCGTCCTCGGCGTAGCGGCAGCGGATCAGCGCCGCCCGGCCGCCTTGATAGGGCGTCGTGGGATCGATCCCCATGTCGTAGAGGTGCGGCTTCGATCCGGAGACGCTCCAGCCGGCCGGACGCACCAACGCGGCATCCCGCGCCGGCTCCGCCGCCGCGCGCAGGCGGGCGGACAGGATGTTCCAATTGTCGTGGCCGAACTGGCGGGCGACGATCTCCAGGCACTCGCCGTGGGACAGGGCTGTACCCCGCCGGCCCAGTTCCTCGCGAAGGGTTTTCGCCATCGCCTTGGCGTCGCGACAGGTTCGCATGATCCCATCCCTGCTCGCGGGCAAACCAGCGGGATCAGTGCCTGCCTTGCTGACCGGTTCGCCCGACGGACGGGGAAGAACGGACGCGCGTCGCAACGATGCATTCACCGAACCCCGGACGGGGCGCAGGCGGCGGGCTGCATCGGCCCGGTCGCGAGGAAACGGCGAATCGGGTCGCAGCGTCAAGATGACGGTCTCAGAATCCGAACGGATCGGGATACGGCAACACCCGCCGCCGCACCGGCGTTTCCGGCAGGATCGGACGGCTGACATCCACCGCCACCAGCCCCTCGACGGCGAGCGCCAGCACGGCCGCGACGCCGTCCTGGGCGTTGATCGCCATCGCGGCACAGTCGACGAGGCGACCGGTGCCGCACTCGTCGAGATGGTGCAGGATCCGCACCCGGTCGCCGGCGGAGACGTGGGTGCGGCGGCAGGCCATGACCAGGCGCACCGTCGAAATCCGCGGCTCCGCCCGCAGGGTGGCGGCGCTCTCGATCACGAAGCGGCGGCCATCCTCGGCCACCACCGGCTCGCCCGCCACGTAGGCGGTGCGGAAGGGGTGCTGCCCGAGATCGCCATCGGCCACCACGTCGATCAGCAGGCCCGGCTCGTCGGTCCGCATCTGCTCGAAATCGGCGGCGTGCGCGACCGTCGCGTCGCCGAGCGTCAGCCGGACCGCACGGGGCGCGGCGCGCAGGCGCTCCACTGCCGGGTCGAGGGCCGCGATGGCGAGGAAATCCGCCACCAGGGCCGGACGCGGCACTGCCGGCAGGAGGACGGGGCCGCGCCGGGGAGCCGCGTACCGCACCGCGCTGCGGCGCTGGCCCGGGCGTTCGAGCAGGGTCGAGGGATCGAGGAGGGCGGGGGGGCTCATGCAGGGCTCCGGGGCCGGCGCCGTTCCGCCGACCTGCAAAGGTCTCAAGGTCTCGCGTTGAAGGAACATTTAGCGAACATATCTACCCGGGACAACGCCACTGCAATCGTCGCCGTGACGGATGGGCTGATCCGGTCGTGGGATCGTCTGCGCGTGGTGGCGGATGGGGTGAGGGTGCGACATCACCATCCTCGTCCGGGACCGTCTGATCTCGCGCCGGACTCGCAAAACCCCTCGCGCCGCCCGATCTCCCGTGATAGAGAACAAATGTGGAACAAGCCGATTCCCCGCCCGCCCGGAATCCGCTGTCAGCAGGTGAGATCGATCGCAATGAGCGCAACCACGGACAAGCAGATCGCGGACATCCTCGCCACCTACGGCGAGCCGCTGGCCGGCAATGTCTGGCGCGTGCAGGGCACCGCCGTGATCTACCACAAGGCCCTGGAGCGGATCGCCGTCCAGGCCCGCATCCGCTTCGACGCGCCGGTGATCGTGCGGGCCGAGCGGGACGAGGCGGTGATCCTGGTCACCGGCCACATGCCGGGCCCGAACGGCGACCGCACCGAGTGGTCGATCGGCGAGGCGTTGATCGGCGTCAATTACCGCGTCTCGGGCAAGCAGGCCGCTTACGTCTTCGCCATGGCGGAGAAGCGGGCCAAGGACCGGGTGATCCTCAAGCTCGCCGGCCTGCACGGCCTGCTCTATTCCGAGGACGAGGCCGACGAGTTCAAGGCGAGCCGGCCCGATCTGGTGGCGGTGGCTGCCGCGCGCAAGGCTGAGCCTGCGCGGGAGCCGCAAGCGTCCGAGCAGGCGGAGGCTGCGAACGACGCCGATGCGCCGCGGGCCGCAGAGGATCCGGGCCGCCCCGAGACGGATGCCGCATCGGAGGCGGAGTTGACCGCCCGCATCGATCAGGCGCAGTCGATCAACGCGGTGACCGACCTGATGCTCGCCCCCGAGACGCAAGCGGCGCTTGCCGCGATGCCGCCGGGCCTGCGCGACGAGGTCCGCGAGCACGCCAAGGCCCGGCTCGTGGCGCTCGGCTGGCCGGCGCGCAGCACCGCCAAGGCGCGCAAGGCCGCGGTGGCGTGAGCCGCCACGGCGCCGATCCGAGGGCCGTCTGCGCGCGGGCGGTCCGATCCCCTGGCTGATCCTTGGCCGATAAAGTCGCGCCTGACTGGATCGTGACCGGGGATGGCGGGCGTTCGCGCTTGCCGTGGCGTCTCCCGCACGCATGATCGCGCGCCGGTGCCAAGGCGCGCCCGGGACGGGAGGAGACGGAATGGCGACGAGCGACGACGTGCGGGCGGGCGGATCGACCGATCTCGAACAGCTCGACGGCCTGGTGATCCCGCCCTTCTCGCGGCGCGGCTTCGTGATGACGAGCCTGATGACCGGGCTGACGCTCGCCACAACCCGGGTCGAGGCGCAAGCCATCCACACCGACGAGGCCGGCATCGTCGCCGGCGAGGTGCGGATCCCCGTTGGCGACGGGCCGATGCCGGCCTACCGGGCGATGCCCCAGGGCGCCGGACCGTTCCCGATCGTCCTCGTGGTCGAGGAGATCTTCGGGGTTCACGACTACATCAAGGATATCTGTCGGCGCCTCGCCAAGGCCGGCTACACCGCCGTGGCGCCGGAACTCTTCGCCCGCCAGGGCGACGTCTCGACGATGACCGACGTGCAGCAGATCGTCCGCGAGGTGGTCTCCAAGACGCCGGACGCGCAGGTGATGGGCGACCTCGACGCCACCGCCGCCTGGGCGGCGGCGGAGGCCAAGGGCGATGCGGGCAAACTCGGCATCACCGGCTGGTGCCGGGGCGGCCGGACTGTGTGGCTCTACGCCGCCCATAGCGCCAGGCTGAAGGCGGGCGTCGCCTGGTACGGCAATTTCGGCGGCACCCGCACCGGCATCCAGCCGAAGACTGCCGCCGACGTGATCCCGGAGATCCGGGCGCCGATCCTCGGCCTCTACGGTGCCGCCGACACCGGCATTCCGGTCGCCGACGTCGAGGCGGCGCGCGCGGCGGCGAAGTCCGCCGGCAAGGAGGTCGAGATCGTGATCTTCCCGGACGCGCCGCACGGCTTCCACGCCGATTACCGGCCGAGCTACCGCAAGGGGCCGGCGGAGGACGGCTGGGGGCGGATGCTGGCGTGGTTCCGAAACCACGGCGTCGCCTGATCTCTCTTCGATGTTGCGGCGAGCCTTGCATCGCCGCAACACCTCGGAAAGGATGAACACAGGGCTCCGGGAGCTATGCAACCAGTGAGCCGCAAGCTCGTTCCCTGCACATGACCGAGTCCAGCGCCGCCGCGAAGACACAGCCCGTGATCCTGGTCGTCGAGGACGAACCGGAGGAGCGTTTCCTCGCGGCCACGCTGCTGGAGGAAACCGGCTTCCGCGTCATCGAGGCCGAGACCGCCGAGAAGGCCCTCGCCATCCTGCGCGAGCGGGGCGACGAGGTGAACGTCGTCTTCTCGGACGTGCGGACCCCGGGCCAGATCGGCGGCTTCGAGCTGGCGCGGATCATCGGCGTCACATGGCCGCGGGTCCACGTCCTGCTCACTTCCGGCGATGCCGGCGACCAGCCGAGCGACCTGCGGATGTCGGCCACCTTCATCCCCAAGCCCTGGCGGGCCCTCGACATCCTCACCTTGGTCGAACAGGCCGCCGGCTACCACACCGGCGGCGCCGCAAGCGATGCATGCTAGGGCGATGGCCCGGGAAATGTCAGCTTCGAGGCTCCCAGCAAGGTAGACGCCCGCGATTGGGTTGCGGGGACATCGATCTGACCGTGTTCGAGCTGGAACGTGGCGATCGGTGCCTGTGATGATCGATGCCCTTTCCGAAAAGGGTGGGGCCTCGAGACTGTCTGGCGTTGGTGGCAGGTGGACGGCGAGTATGATGCTACGCCACCCGCTTGACCCACGTGCGCGTGAGCATGACTGGTCGAAAGCCAAGGTTCGCGTACAAGTGGCGAGCGCGCGTTTCGACGCGCGCGCCGAGAAAAACGATCGTGCAGCCATCAGCGTATAATTGATCGGAAAAGGTGCATATCATCGCGGAGGCGATGCCTCTGCCACGCTATGCCGGCAATGGGTACAGATCTTCGATGATGCCAGCGCCCCTCGGCCCTGGCGCGAACGAGCCATAGCCAACCGCGACCCCCTCCACGATTGTCAGATGAAACCGGCAGGCTGGCGCCTTTGCACGGTAGCCCGCCACCACTCCTTCACTGACCTCACGGGACATGACGGCATTCCCCGTCCGAAGTCCTTCTCTATGGTCTTGCCAGACCAGATTGGCGACTGTTGTCCAGTCATCATCCGATGCGGCAGGTCGAGTTTCAACATATGCGCTTGTGCGGACAGGGCCGCGCAGGGCCATCTGGATGATGGCGGGCTGCTCTTCAAAACCGTCGAGGGCCAGGCGAGCGACGAACGCCTCGGGGGTGAACGGGTCGGTATGCACCACCCGCCAGTCACTGTGCGTCAGGTGGAGGTCCAGCGCGTCGAGGACCTCCTCGATCTCGCGGTCGGTCGCTGCCGACACGGCATCGGCATGGTTCGCGTCCCAGACGTTGAGATGCGACGCATCAGCGATGAGTCGAGCATGTGGCAACGACCGCACCTCATGCCCAAGTTCCCGGTGCCAGCGCGAGGTCTCGATGATGGCGTGCAGATCGGTCATTCTGCGCGTCTCTCAGAACGCGATGTCCGCGATCGAGCCTCGGCAGTCCTTCGCAGGGCCAGGCGACTTGGGTTTTGCCCTCACCCTCACCTCACCTCGAAGAGTCCGTCGACCTCGACGCTCGCATTGGCCGGCAGGCTGGCGACGCCGATCGCCGTGCGGGCGTGGCGCCCCGCCTCGCCGAACAGCTCGGCCATCAGGTCGGAGGCGCCGTTGACTGCCTTCGGCACGTCGGGCCAGCCCGGCTCGACCTGCACGAAGCCGCCGAGGCGGTGGCACCGCACCACTCGGTCGAGGTCGCCGTCGAGGGCGAGGCTCAAGGAGGCCAGCAGGTTGAGCGCGCAGATCCGGGCCGCTTGCTGACCGGTCGCGATGTCGGTCACCGGGCCGGTGAAGCGGACATCGCCCTCCCATTCGCAGATCTGCCCGGCGAGCCACAGGGTCGAGCCGATGCGCGAGAACGGCAGGAAGGCGCCGCGGGGCTCCGGCACGCGCGGCAGCACGAGGCCGAGGGCGGCGAGGCGGCGGGCGGGCTCGCCGCGAAGGGGGGGAGCTTGGCTCATGGCGCGATGGCTCGGTGTCCCGGGACTCAATAGGTGCGCGCGCCGGGGATCGGCGGCGGCACGACGAAGACCCCGCCGGAGGCGGGCGGGGGGGCGATCGACGGCCCGTAGGGCGAGGGGCCGTAGCGATCGTAACGATCGTACCGGTCGTAGCGGTCCGCCCGGGACCGGTCGTCCCGCCAGCGGCCTTCCGCGTCGCGGCGGTCGCGATCGTCGCGGCGGCGCGGCATGATCTCGTCCGGATCGCGCCGATCGATATCCCGCCGGTCGCTGTCCCGGGGACCGCCGTCGTCGCCGAAGCGCGGGCCGGAGCCGCGGCGGCCGTCATCGTCACGGGGGCTGCGCCGAGCGGTCGGGCGGTCATCGTCCCATTGCGCCACGGCCGGACAGGCGGAGAGGCCGGCGAGCAGGGCCGCGGCGAGCAGGAATCTCATCGGCAGGCAGTCCTTCGAGGCGAATCAGGCGACGGTCTGGTCGTCGCCCGCCGTATACTCTCGCCACAGCAGCACCAAGGCCGCCATCACCGCCGGCCCCAGGAACAGGCCGAGGAGGCCGAAGCTCTCGACGCCGCCCAGGATGCCGAGCAGCACCCAGAGGAAGGGCAGGCGGGTGGCGCCGCCGATCAGGACCGGGCGGACGAAGTGGTCGGCCACGAAGGTGACGACGAGGCCGGCCACCGCGACGACGATCGCCGCGGTGACGCTGCCCTGCACGGCGGCGAGCAAAGCCGCGAGGCCGAAGGCCACGGGAGCCCCGAACGGAATCATCGCGGCGAGCGCCGTGGCGGCGCCGAGCAGAACCGGATGCGGCACGCCGGCGAAGACGTAGACGACGCCAAGCAAAAAGCCTTCGCCGAGGCCGACCAGCACCAGCCCGTCGACGGTGCCGTGGACCGAGGCCACCATCTGGCGCGCCACCCGCTCGCCCCGCGGGCCGAACAGGCGGCGGGCTGCCGAAAGCCCTTGCGCCGCCAGGGCCGGCCCATCGCGGAAGAGGAAGAACAGGGCGAGCAGCGTGAAGCCGAACAGCATCGCCCGGTGGACGATCTGGCTGCCGAAGGTGCGCCCGAACCCGACCAGCGACGAGTGGTTGATCGACTGGTCGACGCGCTTCAAGACCTCGGACGAGCCCTGCGGATGGCTCAGGTTCGCCTGCCACCAGGCCGAGACCTGCGCCGCCCCGACGGGCAGGCGGGCGACGAAATCCGGCACCGGCCAGCCCTGCTCCTCGATCTGGCGCCAGAACGCCACCGCGTCCTGCGCCTCCCGCGCCGCCTGAATCGCCACCACGATCAGCGGCACCAGGATCACCAGGGCGACCGCCAGGGTGAGGAGGGCCGGCCACAGGAGGTTGTGCCGGCCCGGCGGCTTGATCCGCACCAGCCGCTCGCGCAAGGGCCAGAGGGCGATCGCCAGGATCACCGCCCAGACGAGGGCCGGCAGGAAGGGATGCAGGACCCACAGGCCGAGGGCGCCGAGCGCCACGACGAGCGCCACGCGGGCGAAGGCAGAGCTGCCGGTTGCGGGCGGCGGCGGAGCCAGCGGAGCGGCGGCGGGGCCAGGGCCGGTCGGGGGCCTTACGTGTTCCATGCCGGTGTCATCCTTCCCGCGTCGCCGCAGGCGCGTCATCCGGCTGAGCTAGGGCAGGGCACGCCTGATGGAAACGCCGTGCGGTTGCCGGCCCGCCCCCCCTCGTGTATGCGGGCCCCTCGACCGGGCCCTGCCCGGCGGACCCGTTTCGGGTAGGCGGTTTTGTGGCCGGGGCGCGGGCGGTGCCCGGAGGTCGCGCCGTTCGAGCCTAGACCTCAGCAGGAAGACGGCTGCACGTCCATGTCCGACACCTTCGACCGCGTCGCCACCATCATCGCCGACGTCGCCGATATCCCGCGCGAGACGATCACGCCGGAGAGCCACGCCATCGACGATCTGGGCATCGACAGCCTGGCCTTCCTCGACATCGCCTTCGAGATCGACAAGACCTTCGGGATCAAGCTGCCTCTGGAGCAGTGGACCCAGGAGGTCAACGAGGGCAAGGTTCCGGCCGAGCAGTATTTCGTGCTGAAGAACCTCTGCGAGCGCATCGACGGCCTGGTGGCCGAAAAGGCCGCCAAGGTCTGAACCGGGTTTAGGCGGCCGCCGGGATGCGCCTCGAATATTTCGACATGATCGACCGGGTCGTGAGCCTCGACCGTGCCGAAGGGCGCATCGCGGCCCGCGCCACCGTGCCGGACGCGAGCCCGGTCTTCGAGGGGCACTTTCCCGGCCACCCCCTGGTGCCCGGCGTGCTCCTCACCGAGACGATGGCGCAAGCCTCCGGCTACCTGCTGCTCGCCCGTGCGTCGTTCAGCCACATGCCGTTTCTGATGGGCGTCGACAAGGCGCGCTTCCGCACCTTCGTCGGCCCCGGGGCCGTGCTGGAGGTCGAGGCGAGCCTGGAGCATGACGGCTCGGGCTACGCCGTGACGAAGGCGGCGATCCAGTCCGACGGCAAGCTGATCTGCAACGCCGACTTGCGGTTCCGGACCATGCCGTTCCCCGAGGGGCTCGGCGCGCTGATGCGCGAGCGGACCGCCCGGATCGGCCTCCTCGACGGAGCGGAGTCATGACCGGACCGGTCCCCACGCGACCCGTCGTGGTCACGGGCCTCGGGCTCGTCTCCTGCGCGGGCGAGGGCGTCGCGGCGCATCTCGCCGCCTGCCGGGCCGGGGCGACGCCCCGCACCGATGCCGCGACCTTCGCACCCTATCCGGTCCACCCGGTCGCGCCGCTCACCCTCGACGGGCAGATCCCCAAAAAGTCGGATCAGCGGCAGATGGAGCCGTGGCAGCGGCTCGGCGTCTACGCCGCCGGCCTCGCCCTCGATGCGGCGGGGGCCAAGGCGGATGCGGCGCTCAAGGCGGCCATGCACCTCGTCGTGGCGGCGGGCGGCGGCGAGCGCGACTACGCGGTGGACGGCCAGATCCTCACCGGGCTGCGCAACGCGGCCGATCCCGGCGCCTACCTCAACGAGCGCCTGCTGAACGACCTGCGGCCGACGCTCTTCCTCGCCCAGCTCTCGAACCTGCTCGCCGGCAACATCGCCATCGTGCACGGGGTCACGGGTGCCTCGCGCACCTTCATGGGCGAGGAATCGAGCGGGGTCGATGCGCTGCGCATCGCTCAAGGGCGCATCGCTGCCGGTCAGCTCGACATCGTCCTCGTCGGCGGCTCCTACAATGCCGAGCGGGCCGACGTGCTGCTGATCCACGAGATGGGCGGGTATCTCACCAAGCCCGATTACCGCCCGGTCTTCGCCCGCGGCGACGCCCCCGGTTTCATCCTTGGCTCCGGCGCCGCCTTCCTGGTGCTGGAGGCCGAGGCGCACGCCGAGGCGCGCGGCGCCCGGCCGCTCGCCCGGCTCGACGCGGTGGCGAGCGACCGCACCAAGCGCCGCGACGGCAGCGTCGCCGCGAGCCTGACGGGCCTCTGGCGGCGGGCCGGCCTCACCTCGCCCGACGTCGTGATCTCGGCCGCCACCGGCTGCGGCGGCATCACCGCCGAGGAGCAGGACGCGCTGGCGGCCCTCGCACCGCAGGCACCGGTCCGGGCGCTCGGCGATCTGACCGGCCACATGCTGGAGGCCGCCGCGCCGTTCGGGGCCGCCCTCGCGGCGGCTCTCGTGGCGGCCGGAGAGGCGCGCGAGGTCGCCGTCACGACGGTCGGCCATCGCCGCGGCGAGGGCGTGCTGCGCCTCACTACCGCAGGGGAAGGCCGATGAGCCGCGACCACGACGCGATGGGCCGTCCCCTGGTGGCGGTCACCGGCCTCGGTGTGGTGACCTCGCTCGGCCAGGGGGTCGCCGACAACTGGGCCGCCCTGACCGCGGGGCGGTCGGGAATCCACACCATCACCCGCTTCCCGACCGCGGGCCTGCGCACCCGCATCGCCGGCACGGTGGACTTCATCGCCGCCGACCCGATGGTGGCGCCGCTCCTCTCCCAGCTTTTCGCCGAGGCCGCCGCCGAGGAAGCGATCGGGCAGGCGGGTCTCTCGGGCGATTTCCCGGGCGCCCTGTTCATGGCGGTGCCGCCGGTGGAGATCGAGTGGCCGCAGCGCCAAGCGCTCGCGGAGGCTGCCGCGCCGAACGGCGACGTGACCTATGCCGACCTGCTGCGGGCGGCAGGCACCCGGCGCTTCGACGACTGGCACGACCTGTTCATCTTCGGCACGGTGGCCGACCGCATCGCCGACCGCTTCGGCACCAGAGGCTCGCCGATCTCGCTCTCGACCGCCTGCTCGTCGGGCGCGACCGCGATCCAGCTCGGCGTCGAGGCGATCCGTCGCGGCGAGGTCGAGGCGGCGTTGTGCATCGGCACCGACGGCTCGGTGAACCCGGAATCGCTGATCCGGTTCTCACTGCTCTCCGCCCTCTCGACCCAGAACGACCCGCCGGAATCCGCCTCCAAGCCCTTCGCCAGGAACCGCGACGGCTTCGTGATGGGCGAGGGCGCCGCCGCCCTGGTGCTGGAAAGCGCCGCGAGCGCGCGGGCCCGGGGTGCCCGCATCCTCGGCTACGTGCTGGGCTGCGGCGAGAAGGGCGACGGCTTCCACCGCACCCGCTCGAGCCCCGACGGCGCGCCGGTCGTCGCGGCGATCCGGGCCGCCCTCGACGATGCCGGGCTATCGCCCGACCGGATCGACACCGTGAACGCCCACGGCACCGGCACGCCGGAGAACGACAAGATGGAGGCGATGGGCTGCCTCGCGGTGTTCGGCGAGCGGATGCGCTCGGTGCCGATCTCGTCCAACAAGTCGATGATCGGCCATACGCTCACCGCCGCCGGCGCGGTCGAGGCGGCGTTCTCGCTGCTGACCATCGCGCATGGCCGGGTGCCCCCGACCCTGAACTATGCCGTGCCCGATCCGGCGATCCCCCTCGACGTGGTGACCACCGCCCGGGACGTGCCGGTAACGACCGTCCTCTCCAATTCCTTCGGCTTCGGCGGACAGAATACCTGCCTGGTGTTCGGGGCGGAGCCGGCATGATGGCCGCCGTGCACAACCGGCGGGTCCTCGTCACCGGGGGCGGACGGGGCTTGGGGGCCGCGATCGTGCGGGCGCTGGCCGTCTCCGGCCACGATGTCGACTTCACCTATCGCGGCTCGCGGGAGGCGGCCGAGGCGTTGGCGCTGGAGCTGGCCGTCCTCTACCCCGAGCAGCGGATTCGGCCCCACGCCCTCGACCTGTCGGACAAGGCGGCCCTCGACGATTTCTGCGCCGTGATGGAGGGCGAGGGACTCTTCGGCCTCGTCCACAATGCCGGCCAGCCCTGCGACAGCCTCGCGGCGGTGCTCGACCAGGACCGGGCGGAAGCCGCGATGCAGGTCAATTTCTGGTCGCTCACCCGCCTCGCCAAGGCGCTGGTGCGGCCGATGACCCGGGCCAAGGCAGGGCGCATCGTGGCGATCGGTTCGGTGGCGGCGCTCCGGGCCAATCCGGGCAACGCCGCCTATGCGGCGAGCAAGGGCGCGCTGATCGCCTATTGCCGCACCCTCGCCATCGAATCGGCCCGCCGCGGCGTCACCGTGAACGTGGTGGCTCCGGGCTTCATCGACACCGACATGATGGCGCCCTATGCCGCCCACCGCGCCGGGATGGAGAAGCAGATCCCGGCCGGGCGCTTCGCCGCGCCGGCGGAGGTGGCCGATCTCGTCGCATTCCTGGTGAGCCCCGCGGCCGGCTACATCACCGGCACCGTGCTGCCGGTGGATGGTGGCCTCACCGCGATGATGGGTATCCATCGCACCTGACGAACCGGAACCATGCGGCCCTCCTTCCTGCGCGCCGTCGCGGCGGCTTTCCTCCTCGGTCCTGCGTCCGTCCAGGCGCAGGATGTCGGCCGCCAGGAATTCGGGCGCCAGGAATTCGGGCGACTGGAATTCTTCCGGGTCGAGGGGCTGCCCCCCGGCGATACGCTCAGCATCCGCGAGGCGCCGGACGCCGACTCCGCGGCCCTCGGGCAGGCCCCGCCCCGCGGCCGCCTGCGCGGCTTCGGCTGCACCAACGACACCCCGAGCGGCTTGACCTGGTGCCGGGTGAAGTTCGGCCCGGTCGTCGGGTGGGCGCGGCGGCGGTACCTGACGCCGGAGTGATATCAACGGCCGAAGATGCTGACGCATCCGGCCGTTGACCCAATCTCGAATTTTCGATGGCAAGCCAGAGGCTTGGCGAAAATTCGCGAACGGCACCAAAGGTCGATTTCAACGACCTTTGGTATGAGGGGTGCGTTGTCGTCCCTGGCCCCTCGGGTTAAGTCCGGCTGATACGACGGCGCAGGATCCCCTCTCCCGAGTGGGAGAGGGGGGTGGGGGTGAAGGTGGCTCGTTTCAGAACCTGGCACGGAACGCCGCGCGGGCAGCTCGACGCGAGGGGTTCATTCTGAGCCGGCTCCACCCTCGCCCCTGACCCCTCTCCCACTCGGGGGAGGGGAACCCGCGCCAGCCTCGCGATGATCGCGCCTGCGCCCCGGGTCGCGTCCGCGAGACCGTCCCGCGAGACACGATAGGACCCTGATGAAAGCCCTCCAGCTCTTCGGTGATCGCGACCTGCGCCTGACCGAGGTTCCCGATCTGGATGCCCCCGGCCCCGGCGAGGTGCAGATCCGGGTCCGCGCCGTCGGCCTGAACTTCATCGACGTGTGGGGTTTCCGCGGCATGGCCTTCGCCAAGCGCAAGCTGCCGCTCACCGTCGGGGCCGAGGCGGCCGGCGAGATCGCGGCGCTTGGCGAGGGCGTCGAGGGATTGAAGGTCGGCGACACGGTCGCGCCCTACGGTGCGCTCACCTGCGGCCGATGCCGGGCCTGCCGCGAGGGCCGCGACAACCTCTGCGAGGAGGTCGGCGGCGTGCTCGGCTTCCACGTCGATGGCTTCGCCCGGGAATACGTCAACCTGCCGGCGCGTCTCGTCGTGCGGGTTCCCGACTCCGTCAGCTTCACCGATGCCGCCTGCGCGCCGGTCGCCTTCGGCACGGTGCAGCACATGCTGTTCGACAACGCCAGGCTCGAACCCGGCGAGACGATCCTGGTCCATGCCGGCGGATCGGGCATCGGCACGACCGCGATCAAGATGGCGAAGGCGATCGGCTGCACGGTGTTCACCACCGTGGGCGACGATGCCAAGGGCGAGAAGGCGAAGGCGCTGGGCGCCGACCACGTCATCAACTACCGCACCGAACGCTTTGAGGGCGAGGTCCGCAAGGCCACCAAGCGCAAGGGCGTCGACGTGGTGTTCGAGCATGTCGGGCCCGAGACCTGGAACGGCTCGCTCCTCTGCCTCAAGCGCGGCGGGCGGCTGGTCACCTGCGGGTCGACCTCCGGCGTCTCCACCACCATGAACCTGATGCAGCTGTTCCAGCAGCAATACCGCATCACCGGCTCGTTCGGCTGCCGCATCGCCAACATCCGCGACGCCCTCGACAAGATGGCGGGCGGGATGACCCCGGTGATCGATACCGTCCTGCCACTCGGCGAGTTTGCCCAAGGGCTGGAGCGGCTCGAATCGCGCAAGGTGTTCGGCAAGATCCTGGTCACGCTCTGACGCCCACGGTCGCACAGGAAGGACGGGGGCATCGCGCTCGCACTCTTGCGCAAACGCATCCGGCGCGAGAAGAGGCGAGGGGCCGGGTCGAAAGACCAGCCTGATCCCTCGCCCCTGCCGCGTCTCCTGCCCGGATTGCTTCGTGAGATCATCGTGCTGCGCCTGAAGCTGAGGCTCTACCGTGCCCTGTCCCGCCTCGCCGGCCTGCCCATGGTCTTCCTGGTCCGCGCCCTGTTCGCGCTCGCCCGCCGGCTCGGGCCGAGCCGGGCCGCGGCGGCGGGGGCGGCGATCGCCCGGGCGGTCGGGCCGCGGCTGCCCTCGCACCGCACGGCGCTGAGGAACCTGCGCCAGTCCTTCCCGGAGAGGAGCGAGGCGGAGATCGCCGCCATCGCCCTCGGCTCCTGGGACAATCTCGGCCGTACCGGCGCCGAATACGCCCATCTCGCCGCGATCTTCGACTACGACCCCGATGCCGCGACGCCGGGGCGGATCGAGGTCGAGGGCATTGAGCACTTCTTCGCCTTGCGCGACGACGGCAAGCCGGGGCTGATCTTCTCGGCCCATCTCGGCAACTGGGAGCTGCCAGCGATCTGCGCCGCCCGGTTCGGCCTGGAGGCGAGCGCGGTGTTTCGCCCGCCCAACAGCCCGGCCGCGGCGCAACTGGTGCAGGAGGTGCGCCGCGCCACCATGGGCGGCCTGACCGCGGCCGGGCCCGGCGCCGCGTTCAAGATGCAGGGGGTGGTGGAGCGTGGCGGCCATCTCGGCATGCTGGTGGACCAGCACTTCACCCGCGGGGTGGTGGTGGATTTTCTCGGGCATCCGGCGCTCGTGAACCCGCTGCTCGGCAAGCTCGCCCGGCACTACGATTGCCCGGTTCACGGTGTGCGGGTGATCCGGCTGCCGGGCGACCGCTTCCGCCTCGAACTGACGCCCGCCCTCGACCTTCCGCGCGATGCGAGCGGCGCCATCGACGTGCAGGGTGCCATGCAGGCGATGACCGACGTGATCGCCGCCTGGGTGCGCGACCGGCCCGAGCAGTGGCTGTGGATGCACCGGCGCTGGCGTCCGGCGATGCTGCCCCGTGCCGGCACCGCCCCTGTGCCGGCCGCGCCGATCCCGCGATCCCAAGCCTCAAGCTAACGTGACTTCTCTCCGCCACCCGGCCGGGTGTTGATGGCCGCATAACGCCCGCACTCTCCCTCCGCCTGCTCGCCGGCCTGTTCCCGGCCTGGCTCGGCCTTCTCGGGGCGGCGCGCGCCGAGGATGTGCCGCCGCGGGCGGTGGTCGAGCTGTTCACCAGCCAGGGCTGCTCCGCCTGCCCGCCGGCAGACCGGCTGGTCAACGAACTGGCGCGCGATCCGGGCGTGATCGCCCTGACCCTGCCGGTGACCTATTGGGACTATCTCGGCTGGAAGGACACGCTCGCCAGCACCTCGTTCACCGCCCGCCAGCGCGCCTATGCGAGCATGCGCGGCGACCGGCAGGTCTTCACCCCCCAGGCGGTGGTGAACGGGGCTGCGACCGTGGTGGGTTCCGATCGGGCGGCCCTGGAACGCAGCATCCGCGATCCCGGCACCGCCGCGAGCCTGCCGGTGCCGATTCGCAGCGAGGTCGATCCCGACCGCATCGTGATCGATGTCGGGCCGGCCCCCGAGGCCGGCCGCACCGCCGAGCTGTGGCTGCTGCCCGTCGCCCGTGCCCGCGAGGTCGCGATCGGCCGGGGGGAGAACCGCGGCCGCACCGTCACCTACCGCAACGTGGTGCGGGGCATGCACCATGTCGGTTCCTGGCGCGGCGCGCCGGCGCATTACGAGGTGCCCCGCACGGCCCTGGCCGAGGCCGACGCCGATTCCTACGTCGTGGTGCTCCAGGCCGAGAATAACGGGCCCGGGCGGATTCTCGGGGCGGCCAAGGGACCCGGCCTGTGACGGCCATGCCTGCGCGGACGTCGCGGTGAGGCATCGCCGCATCCCGGACTGCGCCCCGAGAGATGCGCGCGAGACGGTTTGCCCGTGAGGCCGCGGACCGGGAGCGGCCCGGTCGTGTAGGATGACCACCCGACGACCGAGCGGTCCGGGCAGCCGGACCGACAAGACTCGGGCACCAGGAGGAGACGCGCGTGACCGGCCCGACGGACATCCCAGCCTATACCTTGCCCGAGCGCAACCGCCGTGTGCTCCTCGCCCGGCGGCCGACCGGCATCCCGCAACCCGACGATTTCAGCCTCGACGCCGTCCCGGTGCCCGAGCCGGGCCCCGGCGAGATCCTGGTGCGCAACCTCTATCTCTCGGTCGATCCGGCCCAGCGCGGCTGGGCGAGTGCCGAAGCCAACTATTCCCAGCCCGTGCCCCTCGGCGGCGTGATGCGGGCGCTGGCGGTGGGGGTCGTGGTGCGCTCCAACGCACCGGACGTCGCCGAGGGCGAGTTCCTCTACGGCTGGTTCGGCTGGCAGGATTACGCCGCCGTGCCGGTCTCGGCGATCTTCCGCCGCTGCACGGAGCCGGTCCCGCTCTCGGCCCATGCGGGCCTGCTCGGCCTCAACGGGCTCACCGCCTATCTCGGTTTCGTCGAACTCGGACGGCCTCTGCCGGGTGAGACGGTGCTGGTCTCGACCGCCGCGGGCGCGGTCGGCAGCCTCGTCGGCCAGATCGCCCGCATTCTCGGCTGCCACCCGCTCGGGCTGACCGGGGACGACGCCAAGGTCGCCCGCTGCCGCGACGCCTACGGCTACGCCGCCGCCTGGAATTATCGCACCGAGGACTGGGCCGCCGCTCTGGCCCGCGAAGCGCCGGAGGGGGTGAACGTCTATTTCGACAATGTCGGCGGGCCGATCCTCGACGCCGCATTGCGCCGGATGGCGGTCGGCGGCCGGATCGTCCAGTGCGGCACTGCCTCGGTGGCGAACTGGGCCGAGACGCCGACCGGACCTCGCGTCGAGCGCGAGATCCTCACCCGGCGCCTCGTCTGGAGCGGCTTCGTCGTGCTCGACCACAAGGCGCGGTTCGAGGAGGCGATCACGGCTCTGGCCGGCTGGTACGCCGAAGGCCGCATCACCCTCGACGAGGACGTCTCCAAGGGCATCGAGGGCGCCCCCGGGGCGATCGCCTCGCTCTACCGCGGCGAGAACCGCGGCAAGCGCCTCATTGTCGTGGGCTAAGTATCCCCGGGTGCGAGTGGGTCAGTCGACCCACTCGCCCCGGCGCATCAGCGGCTCGGACCGGCCGTCGGCCGTCACGCCGTCGACGTCGACCTCGGCCGAGCCGATCATCCAGTCGATGTGGATCAGGCTGCGGTTGGCGCCGCGCGCGGCCAGATCCTGCTCGCTCAGGCCCGCGCCGCCATCCCGGAAGCACTTGCTGTAGGCCTGGCCCAGGGCGATGTGGCTCGCGGCGTTCTCGTCGTACAGGGTGTTGCAGAACAGGAGCCCCGAGGCCGAGATCGGCGAGGAGGCCGGCACCAGCGCGACCTCGCCGAGGCGGCGCGCGCCCTCGTCGGTGTCGATGACCTTCGCCAGCACGTCGCCGCCTGTGCGGGCCGAGGCTTCGACGATGCGGCCTTCCTCGAAGCGCACCGCGATCCCGTCGATCAGGGTGCCCTGGTAGGACAGGGGCTTGGTCGCGCTGACATGGCCGTGCACCCGCATCTTGTGCGGCGTGGTGAAGACCTCCTCGGTCGGGATGTTGGCGTTGCAGACGATCCCGTTCTTCGCCGTGGCTGCACCCCCGCACCATTCGTGGTCGTCGGCGAGGCCGACGGTCAGGTCGGTGCCGGGCCCACGGACATGCAGGGCGGCGTAGCGGCGGGCGTTGAGGGTAGCGGTGCGGTCGCGCAACGCCCGGTTATGGGCCTCCCAGGCGCCGACCGGATCCGGCCCGTCGACCCGCGAGGCGGCAAAGATCGCGTCCCACAGGCGCGCGACGGCCTGATCCTCGGGCAGGTCCGGGAAGACCGTGCGGGCCCAGGCCGGAGTCGCCGCCGAGACGATGGTCCAGTTGGTGGCGAAGTTGGCGATCTGCTCGAGCGCCGGCATGTACGCCTTGGACCGGGCGCGGTTGGCACGCGCCACCTTGTCGGGGTTCTGGCCCGCGAGCAGCGAAGGGTCGTCGCCCGAGATGGCGAGGCGGGCCGCGCCGCCGCGATAGGCGCTCGCCATGCCCTCGTAGAGCCAGCCGGCGGCCTTATCGAAGGCGTCGTCGTGGCCGTGCTCGAAGCGTGCCAACGTCGCCTGGTCGTCGGCGAGCAGCGTCGTCACCACCGAGGCGCCGGCCTTGTAGGCATGGACCGTGATGCGGCGGGCCAGCGGCAGCGCCTCGAGGGGCGCCGTCATCACCAGTTCCTGCCCGGGCCGGAGCCCGAGCCCGACCCTCACGGCGACCTCGGCGAGCCGGTCGAGGCGGGCGTCGTGCGTGCTCATGTGACAATCGTCTCCCTGCGGATGGTGACGCCGATATCAGTGGAGTCTCACACCACCCGCGTCCAGGCGATCCCGCCGAGATCCTCCCGGAAGGCGAAGCGGGCGAGGTGCTCGGCCACCACGCCCTGCATCCGGGTGAGCGTCTCCAGGTCCGGCGCCTCGACGCGCAGGGTCAGGCCGTCCGGATCGGCCTCCGCCGTGAAGCGGCGGTCCTCTCCGAACGGCACCACGCCGCGTTCCGGCGTGAAGGTCGTCTCGGGGAATTTGTGGCTCCAATGCTTGCACAGCTGGGTCAGGTAGCGGCTGCCATTCTGTGTGTCGATGCGGGCTTGCGCCGCCAGGGTGACGGGCTCGCTCACGCCGCCTCTCCCGCCTGTTGCAGGGCCGACCAGATCGCCTGCGGGGTCGCCGGCATGTTGATGTGGCGGATGCCGCGGGGTCGCAGGGCATCGACGAGGGCGTTCATGACGGAGGGCAGAGAGCCCGCGCACCCGGCCTCGCCGCAGCCCTTCACCCCGAGCGGGTTGGTGGTGGCCGGCACCGCGTGGCTCTCGAAGCCCATGAACGGCGCGTCGGAGGCCCGCGGCAGGCAGTAATCCATGAACGAGCCGGTCACGAGCTGGCCCTGCTCGTCATAGGCGGTGCGCTCCATCAGCGCCTGGCCGATCCCCTGCACCACCCCGCCATGGAGCTGGCCCTCGACCAGCATCGGGTTCACCAGCGTGCCGAAATCGTTGACGGTGGTGTAGCGCACCACCGTCGCGACCCCGGTCTCGGGGTCGACCTCGACCTCGGCGACGTGGCAGCCATTCGGGAAGGCCGAGGGGGAGTCCTTGTGGGTGTGGGCGACGTCGAGGCTCCTGGGCGCCGACGGGTCTGGCAGCCCGGCCCGCACCTTGGCGGCCAGTTCCAGGAGACCGATGCCCCGGTCGGTGCCCGCGATGGTGAAGCGGCCGTCGCGGAACTCGATGTCGGCGGGTCCGGCTTCCAGCACCGCGGCGGCGGCCTCGCGGCCCTTGGCGATCACGAGGTCGCCGGCTTCGACGAGTGCCGTGCCGCTCGCCATCAGCGACTTCGACCCACCGGTGCCGCCGCCGGCGATGAGCTGGTCGCTGTCGCCCTGGACGAGCCGGACCCGGTCGACTGGAATGCCGAGACGGTCGTGCAGGATCTGGGCGAAGGGCGTGAGGTGGCCCTGGCCGTAATCGAGGGTTCCGGTGACGATCGTCACCGTGCCGTCGGCCTCGAAGCGGATCCCGCCCATCTCGTTGGTCGGCGGCGCGGTGATCTCGAGATAATCGCCGATGCCGATGCCCCGGAGCTTGCCCCTGGCCTCGCTCTCGGCGCGCCGGCCGGCGAACCCGTCCCAGTCGGCGGCCGTCAGCGCCCGGTCGAGCACGGCCGGGAAATCGCCGCTGTCGTAGGTCAGGCCGGACGGGGCCCGGTACGGCATGTCGGCCGGGCGGATGTGGTTGCGGCGGCGTAGACTCACCCGGTCGTGCCCGGTCTCGGCGGCGGCGGTGTCGATCAGGCGCTCGATGAAGTAGTTGCCCTCGGGCCGGCCGGCGCCCCGATAGGCGCCGATCGGCGTGGTGTTGCTGAACAGGCATTCCACCTCCACGTCGAAGACGGGGGTGCGGTACACGCCCACCATGTTGCGGGCGATGTTGACGGTCTGGAACAGGGGCGAGAGCGGGTTGAGATAGGCCCCCATATTGGCCCGGCCCTTGACCCGGAAGGCCAGGAAGCGGCCCTCCGCATCGAGCGCGAGGTCCGCCGTCACCGCGACGTCGCGGCCGTGATGGTCGGACAGGAAGCTCTCGGAGCGCAGGTCGGTCCACTTCACCGGCCGGCCGAGGCGCTTGGCGGCTTCCAGCAGCGGCAGATACTCGGGATAGATCGGCGCCTTCATGCCGAAGGAGCCGCCGACATTCCCGGTGAGCACCCGCACCTTGTCGCGGGGCAGCTTCAGCACGCCCTCGGCGAGGGCGTTGCGCAGGCCGAACACGCCCTGCGAGCCGACATGCAGGGTGAAGCGGCCGTCCTCCGGCTCGTAGACGCCGATGGCGGAGCGCGGCTCCATCGGGTTGATGACGAGGCGGTTGTTGAGGAGATCGAGGGAGGCGATGTGGGCGGCCTCGGCAAAAGCCGCCTCGGTCGCCGCCCGGTCACCGGTGTGGAAATCGAGGGCGAGGTTGCCGGGTGCGTCGTCGTGGAGGAGGGGGGCGCCCGCGGCGGCGGCCTCGTCGGGGGTCGTGACGACGGGCAGGTCCTCGATGTCGAGCGCCACGGCCTCGGCGGCGTCGCGGGCTTCGGCCAGGGTCTCGGCCACCACCAGGGCGACCGGCTCGCCGACATAGCGCACCCGGTCGATGCTCAGCGAAGGGTGGGCCGGCTTGCGCATCGGCGTGCCGTCCTGGTTCTTGAACGGCAGGCCGTTGCTGATCGTCCCATACTGGTCGAGATCGGCGGCGGTGATGACCGCCAGGACGCCCGGCATGGCGAGCACCGGCCCGGCATCGATGCCCCGCAGATGGCCGTGGGCGACCGGGCTGCGCACGAACACCCCGTAAGCCTGGCCCTCCAGGGCGATGTCGTCGGTGTAGCGGCCCTCGCCCCGCACCAGCACCGGGTCCTCGGCCCGCTTCACCGGCTGGCCGATGCCGAATTTCTGCGGAGTGGCGAAGTCGCTGGCGTCGGGACGGGCGTTCATGCCGGGGGCTCTCCGGGAGTCTCGTGCGCTTGAGCTATCAACTCGGGCGCGCCATGCAAGCCGTGAGCAGGCAGGCCACCCCGGCGCGCAAGGCACGGCTCGCGTCACGGCAGGGATCCACGCTACATCGGAGCCGGTACCGGGAGGCCCACGACCATGACCGACGACTCCGCGCTCGCGGCTCTGGCCCCGCTGTTCGAGGAGGTGTTCGGCGAGCCGGTCCCGCTCACGCCCGCGCTGACCGCCGAGGATGTCGAGGGCTGGGATTCGACCCGGATGATCGAACTCATCGTCGCAGTCGAGGCCCGCTTCGGCATCAAGCTCACCACCCGCGAGGTCGACGGGCTGTCGAGCGTCGGCGATCTCGCGGCGATCATCGCCCGCAAGGCGCCGCGGTGACCGCCGATCTCTCCTGGCTGCCGCCGCCGCCGCAGGACTTCGCCGCCCGGCTCGCCGACGCCGAGGCGCTGCCCGAAGGGCAAGCCTGGGACGCCCTGGTGGCGCTCGCCCGCACCCGCCTCGACCCGGCGCGGACCAACCGGCTCGACCGGGCCTTGCAGCGGCGTTTCCCGGAGGCGTCTCCGGCCGGCCCGGCGGTGCGTCTGGCGCTGCTCGGCTCCTCGACGCTCGCGCACCTGGCCGCCGGGATCCGCGTCGGGGCTTTGCGCCGCGACCTGCGTCTCACCGTGTGGGAGGGCGTCCATGGGCAGTACCGCCAGGAGATCGACGGCGCTGCGTTGCGCGCCGTCCGGCCCGACATCGTGCTGCTCGCCCTCGACCCGGCCGACCTCCTCGGACCGGGCGACCCGGCCGCCGGGCCGGAGGCGGCTCGCCTCGCCGAGGCACTCGGCGGGCTGACATCGCTCTGGGCCCGGGCGCGGGCGGCGCATGGCTGCACCCTCATCCAGCAGACGCTGCTGCCGGCCGCCTTGCCGCTGATGGGCGGCAACGAGCACCGGATGCCGGGCTCGCTTGCGGCTCGAACCTTGCGCCTCAACGCCGCCCTGCGGGATGCGGCGGAGGCCGAAGGGGTCGATCTCCTCGCCCTCGACGACGCGGTCGCGCGCCACGGCCTCGACGCCTGGCATGATCCGGCCCTGTGGCTGCGGGCCCGCCAGGCGGTGACCCCGGCCGCGGCACCCCTCTACGGCGACCTCGTGGCCCGGATCGTCGGCGCCCGGCTCGGCCGCTCGGCCAAGGCGCTGGTCCTCGATCTCGACGACACGTTGTGGGGCGGGACGATCGGCGAGGACGGCCTCTCGGGTCTCGTCGTCGGGCAGGGGAGTGCGCTCGGAGAATCCTTCCTCGCGCTCCAGGCTTATGCCCGCGACCTCGTGCGCCGCGGCATCGTGCTCGCGGTCTGCTCGAAGAACGATCCCGAGACCGCCCGAATGCCCTTCCGGGAGCATCCCGACATGCTCCTGCGCCTCTCCGACGTCGCGGCCTTCGTGGCCAACTGGGACGACAAGGCGACGAATCTCCGGCGCATCGCGGCGGATCTCCGGCTCGGCCTCGACGCGCTGGTCTTCGTCGACGACAACCCGTTCGAGCGCGCCCTGGTGCGCGATCACCTGCCGATGGTGGCGGTGCCGGAGGTGCCGGAGGAACCGGCCCTGGTCGCCCGCTGCCTCGCCGATGCGGGCTACTTCGAGGCCGTGACCCTGACGGACGAGGATCGCGGGCGAGCCGGCGCCTACGCGCGAGACCCCGTCCGCCGGGAGGCCCGTGACGCCGATCTCGCCACCACTCTCGCGGGACTCGGCATGCGGCTCATCGGGCGCCCGTTCGACGCGCTCGGGCTCGCGCGCATCGTCCAGCTCGTCAACAAGACGAACCAGTTCAACCTCACCACCCGGCGCCTGCGCGAGGCCGAGGCCGCCGCGCTGATCGACGATCCGGACGCCGTCACGCTCCAGCTGCGCCTCGTCGATCGGCTCGGCGACAATGGCGTGATCGCGGTCGTCATCGCCCGGCGCGCACGCGACGATCTCGTCGTCGAGACCTGGCTGATGAGCTGCCGGGTGATCGGGCGACGGGTCGAGGAGGGAATTCTCGCGGTCCTGGCGGCCGAGGCCGCACGCCGGGGCGCCCGGCGCCTCGTCGGCCTCTACCGGCCGAGCGGGCGCAACGGGATGGTGGCGGATCTCTATCCGCGCCTCGGCTTCGTCGCTGACGGCGAGGGGCGGTGGGTGCTCGACGTCGCGGGATATCGGCCGCCGCCAGATCTGCCGATGGTGGTGGAGCCGGGCTGACCGCGCATTCACCCCACCCCCGGCAAGCATCCCTCCGTCACCCGCCAGTGCCGCGTCTCGACCGCCGTGCCGGCGGGACCGGCCAGAAGCAGCCCGATCTCCGCCTCGGTCTGGCGCTTGCGCGTCTTGGTGGCGGTGTAGATCGTCTGCCAATCGCCGCGGCGGGCGGGATCGGCCTCGCGGCGGGCATGGGCGGGAGCGTCGGGGAAGGTGAGGGCGGCCCGGGTCCCGCAAAAGCCCTCGGGCAGGCGAATCTCCGCCGCGACGACGTGGAGGCGGTTCCCCCGCAACCCGGTGACCGACCGGGAGCCGATCAGCGTGCCCGGATCGGGCGACGCGGTGTCGAGGGCGTGGCGGACGGTCTCGGGCGCCGACAACAGCGGCGGGCCGTCCGGCGCCAGGGATGGCGGATCGACCAGGCTGTGGTGCAGGGCGTAGGCACGGCCGCAGACGGCGAGCCAGCCCGGCAGGTCGGCATCCGTCGCTGCGGCGTAGGGGGCAAAGCGCGGCAGCGTGCCCTGCATCAGGCCCTCGCCGCGCCAGACGACCCGGCCCGGCGGGATCTCGCCCGCCTCGCAGACCCGCAGCAGCGTCACCGGGCCGATCGCCCGCAGGGCTGCGAAGAGGCGGCGCACCGCGCCCTCGGTCTCCGCGGGTGGCCCCTTGCGGACGAGGATCTTGTCCCCGGCGGCGAGGTCGGCGAGCAGCCGGTCCTTGAGATAGGCCACCCGGCGGATCTCACGGCCGAGAATGTCGGCCGGGTTCACGTGGGGCGCCATGTCGCCCGTATGGTAGGCGAAGCCGTACCGGCGGCTATGGCAGAACAGGTAGCCGCCGGCCCCGACCCGGACCTCGATGTCGTCCGCCCCGCCGTAATGGGCAAAGCGCGTCTCGACCGCGTGGGTGAGGTCGGCGAGCGGCGTCGAGGAGAGCCGGAACAGCCCGAGGGGATCGGCCCCGGCATAGCGCTGGGCGATGCCGAACTCGCAATTGTCGCCGAGGCTCTCGAAAGCGCCGAGGAGGGAGGCTGCGGTGAGTCCTGCCGGGGCGGCGGGCGCTTGGCGGAAGAACGGGATCATGAGGCCGGGATTTGGGCCGGGAACGCCTCCGGCCCGCCCTCCGCGGGCCTCAGCACCTTCCCGGGATTGAGGATGCCGAGCGGGTCGAGGGCGCCCTTGAGGCGGCGCATCAGGTCGAGGGCGACCGGGTCCTTGTAGCGGGGCAATTCGTCGCGCTTGATCAGCCCGACCCCGTGCTCGGCGGCGATCGAGCCGTCCATGGCATGAACGATGTCGTGGACGATGCGGTTGACGCGCGGCCACTCGGCCAGGAAGGCCGCCTTCTCGGCCCCGACCGGCTGGGTCAGGTTGAAGTGGATGTTGCCGTCACCGAAATGGCCGAAGGCGCAGACCCGCACGCCCGGCAGGGCCGCCTCGCAGGCGGCGGTCGCCCGCTCCAGGAACTCCGCCACCCGGGAGACCGGAACCGAGACGTCGTGCTTGATCGAGCCGCCCTCGTGCCCCTGCATCTCCGACAGGCTCTCGCGCAGGCGCCACAGGGCGGCGCCTTGCGCCGCGCTGCGGGCCATCACCGCGTCCTCGACGAGACCGGCTTCGATCAGCTCGCTCAAGCGCGACAAAAGCTCCTCCTCGGCGTCGGGATCCGGCGAGGAGATCTCCACGAGGGCGTAAGACGAGTGGTCGCCGGCGAGCGGGCGCACGGCGCCGGGCAGGTGGCGCAGCACCACCTCCAGGGGGAAGCGCGGCACGTATTCGAAGGCGGTGAGCCGGGATCCGAGCCGGCCGCGCAGGGTCCCGAAGGCATCGAGCGCGGCGCGGGCCGAGGCGAGGCCCAGGAAAGCGGTGGCGGTCGAGACCGGCCTGGGGTGCAGCCGCAGCACGGCCGCCGTGATGATGCCGAGCGTTCCTTCCGAGCCGACGAACAGGTTCTTCAGGTCGTAGCCGGAATTATCCTTTCGCAGGGCGCGCAGCCCGTTCCAGACCTGGCCATCCGCCAGCACCACCTCGAGCCCCAGCGTCAGCTCGCGGGCATTGCCGTAGGCGAGCACGGCGGTGCCACCCGCATTGGTGGCGAGGTTGCCGCCGATCCGGCACGAGCCTTCGGACGCCAGCGACAGCGGAAACAGCATCCCGGCCGCCTCCGCCGCCTGCTGGACATGGGCGAGCACGCAGCCGGCCTCGACCGTGATGGTGGCGTCCAGCGGATCGACCGCCCGCACCCGGTCGAGGCGGGCGAGCGAGATCACCACGCCGCCGAACGGCACGCCGCCGCCGACGAGCCCGGTATTGCCGCCCTGAGCCACCACCGGCACCCGGGCCGCGGCGCAGGCGGCGACCACGGCGGCGACCTCCGCGGTGTCGCGCGGCCGCACGACCGCGACCGCCTGGCCGCGATAGAGGCGGCGGGTCTCGTCGAGATGGGGGGCGATGTCGGTCGCGTCGGTGAGGACGTGTGCCGGCCCGAGGCGGGCCGCGAGGGTGTCGAGCAGGCTGTCGGTCACGGGAGCGGGATCACGAGGGAGGGGGTTGCGGCGGAGCGGGATGGCGCCCCGCGGCACCGCCCTCTAGATAACGGTCGGCCGGCCCTTTTTCCAAGATGCGCGGCCCATCGCGACCCTTCGCCCGAGACAGCAGGCCCATGCTCTCCGTGATCCCGAACCCGCCGCGCATCGCGCTCCCGATCCAAGGCACCGACGACCTGTTTCCCGTGCGCCGGGTCTACTGCGTCGGGCGCAACTTCGCCGCCCATGCCCGGGAGATGGGCGCCGACCCGACCCGCGAGCCGCCGTTCTTCTTCATGAAACCCGCCGACGCTCTCCAGGTGGTGCCGGACGGCGAGACGGTGGCGCATCCCTATCCGCCGAAGACCGAGAATTACCACCACGAAATCGAGCTGGTGGTGGCCCTCTCCAAGGGCGGGCGCGACATCCCGGTGACCCAGGCCCTCGACCACGTCTACGGCTACGCCGTCGGCCTCGACATGACCCGCCGCGACCTCCAGGACGAGGCCAAGGCGCTGCGGCGCTCGTGGGAACTGGGCAAAGCCTCCGATCTGTCGGGCCCGGTCGGCACGCTCAAGCCCGCCTCCGTCATCGGCCACCCGGACAAGGGCGCGATCACGCTGTCGGTCGACGGCACGCTGCGCCAGAAGGGCGACCTCTCCGACATGATCTGGTCGGTGGCCGAGCAGATCGCCTATCTCTCGACCTATTTCGCGCTCGAGCCCGGCGACGTGATCTTCGCCGGGACGCCGGAGGGCGTCGGTGCGGTGACCCACGGTCAGACCATGGTCGGGTCGATCGAGGGCGTCGGCGAGATCCGCCTGACCGTCGTCTGACGCCGTCACGGTCTCGTGCCACGAGGCCGGCCTCAGCAGACTTGCGTTGGCGGGCCGACGCTTCGCCCGCTTAGGCTCTTGTTTGATCGCAGATTGTTGCCGCCGAACCGGTGACCACTTCGGCGAAATCTGCTGAGCCGGTGCGCCGATCGCCAGGAGAATTCCGGTCGAACTGTCGTCGCCCGGCTCGCAGGGCCGTCCGGGGAAACAGATGGCGCGGGACATCCCCTCCCCACAAGGGGAGGGGAAAGCGTCTGGTTTGACAGCAGGTTGATGCGTTCAAAGGCGGGGTCTGCCTCTGCCAAGCCGCCCGCGACCCGGATCCGCATCCGGTCAGGGGTGATGTCGAGGCGCCAGCACGACACCGTCCGGCGGCTCGGCCGGGGCACCGCCGTGATACCGCCCGTCGACATAGGCGAGCGCCGCGCGGATCACTCGCTCTGAATACGGCTTGGCGATGATCCCCGCCGCCCCGGCGAAATCCGGCGGCACGCGCTTGGCGTTGGCGGTGGTGAACAGCACCGTCGTCCCGGGCCGGGCGGTGAGGGCCTGCGCCACCGCGACGCCGGTCGGGCCGTCGGCGAGGTGGATGTCGACGAGGGCGATGTCGGGCGCGAGGTCCCGGGCGAGCGCGATCGCCTCGCCCGAGCGGGCCGCGACGCCGACCGGGATATAGCCGGCCTCTTCCAGAAGGCACTCGAGTTCGAGGGCGATGAACGCCTCGTCCTCGACGATCAGGACCCGCAGGCCGCCCGCGCTCAACGACCGGTTTCCAGCGGCAGGACGACGTGGATGTGGGTGCCGGGATTCAGGTCCTCGACCGCGAGGCTGCCGCGCAGCTGGCGCACCAGCATGCCGACGAGGTCGCGGCCGAAGCCTTCGGGATTCTCGGACTGCGCCGGCATGCCGATGCCGTCGTCGCGGATGTCGAGGATTAGGCTCGCATCCTCGGCCCGGGCCGTGATGGCGACGCGGCCGTGCCGCTCGCCCGGGAAGGCGTGCCGGACCGCGTTGACCGCCAGCTCGTGCACCAGCAGCGCCAGGGGGGCGGCCATCGAGGCCGGCACCGCCACCGCCTCGACATCGACCGAGAGGGCGATCCGGTCCGGGTCGATCCCGGCTTCAAGGTCGGCGGCGAAATCGGCGGCGAAGTCGCGCAGGTCGAACCGGGCAACGTCGCTCACCGCGTAGAGCAGGCGGTGGGCGGTGGCCAGCGCCCCGATCCGGTCGGCCATGCTGCGCAGCACGTCGCGGCAGGCGGCGTCGCGGGAGCGCCGGGCCTTGAGCAGCACCAGCGACGAGATGACCTGGAGGTTGTTCTTCACCCGGTGGTCGACCTCGTGCAGCAGGGCAGTCTGCTGGTCGAGAGCCGCCTGGAGCGCCCGGTTGCGCGTCTCGAGATCCTGGGCGAGGGCGTCCTTCTCCCGCATCAGCGCCCGCTCGGTCCGGTGGGTCCGGGTGACGTCGGTGAGCACCGCGAAATAGGAGCGGACGGATCCCGCCTCGTCCCGCACCGGGCTGAGGGTCATGGCGTTCCAGAACGGGAGGCCATCCTTGCGGTAGTTCAGGAGATCGACCCGCAGCGATTCGCCTTGGGCCACCGCGTCCCGAACCTGGGCGATGGCGGCGGGATCGGTGTCGGGCCCCTGGAGGAAGCGGCAGTTGCGCCCGAGCACGTCCTCGGCTGCGTAGCCGGTGAGACGGCAGAAGGCGTCGTTGGCGAACACGATCGGGTTGTCGGGTCGGGCCGGGTCGGTCATCACCATCGGCGCCTCGCTGGCGCGGAAGGCGGCCAGGAACGGCGCGTCGGCGGCGTGCCTCGCCATCTCGGCCTGCCCGATCCCGACCTGCCTCGGAGCATCCAACCCGATCATCGACAACCCGCCCGTCCGCGGCCAGCCCCGCCCGGAGGATCCGCGGCGGAACGGGACCGCAGCCCCTGAACTTCAGCGAACCCGCGACAGCGGGCGGGGTTCCCCGCTGCGCATGTAAGCTGCGGTGGACACAATGTTAATTCTTCGTCCATCATGATCCCGCCCACATGCCGGGGTCAACTGTGCAGCTGCCGCCACGGCCGCACGCGCCGCCTCATGCTCGGGGGATGACGATCACGATGACGACGACGGCCGGGACAGAGGGCGCGGGCTGGCTCGCCCGCACCCGTGCCACCCTGCGGGACGTGCTGGCGGACCGGCAGATGGCCCTGATGCTGGTGCTCGGCTTCGGCGCCGGGCTGCCGCTCCTGCTCGTCTTCGCCACCCTGTCGGCCTGGCTGCGCAGCGCCGGCATCGACCGGTCGAGCATCGGGCTCCTCAGCTACGTGTCGCTCGCCTATACGCTGAAGTTCCTCTGGGCCCCGGTCATCGACCGCATCGACCTGCCGGTCCTGTCGCGGTGGCTCGGCCGCCGCCGGGCCTGGATGCTGCTGGCGCAACTCGCCGTGGCGGCGGGCCTGATCGCCATGAGCCGGTCCGATCCGGCGAACGCGCTGGGCTATACCGTGGTCTGCGCGCTGGTCGTCGCCTTCGCCTCGGCGACCCAGGACATCGTCGTCGACGGCTGGCGCATCGATTCTGCGCCGACCGAGCGCCAGGGCATGATGCTGGCCTCCTACCAGCTCGGCTACAGCCTCGCCCGCATCTGCGCCGGAGCCGGGGCGCTCTTCGTGGCCGATGCCTTCGGCTGGGCCCCGGCCTATGGCAGCATGGCGCTCCTGATGGGGATCGCCGTCGCCGGCACGCTGGCGGCGCCGATGGTGCAGGCGCGCGATCCCGGCCCCCGGCGCGGCTGGCGCCATGCCCTGCGCGAGGCGGTGGTCGAGCCCTTCGCGGATCTCGTCGCCCGCAAGGGCTCCGGGCTGGTGCTGATCCTGGCGCTGATCACCGTCTACCGCCTGCCCGACATCGTCTCGGGCATCATGGCCAACCCGCTCTACATCGACATGACGTTCTCCCTGTCGGAGATCGCCACGGTGTCGAAGGTCTACGGCGTCTGGGTCGGCATCGCCGGGGCTTTCGCGGGGGGCATCGCGGTGAGCCGGCTCGGGCTCTACCCGGCGCTGCTGATCGGCGGCATCGCCGCCTCGGCCTCGAACCTGATGTTCGCCTGGCTGGCGCTTGCCGGCCACGACCTGCCGCTCCTCGTCGCCAGCATCAGCATCGACAACTTCGCCGGGGCCTTCGCCGGCACGGCGCTGATCGCCTACATGTCGGGCCTGACCTCGCCGGCCTTCGCGGCGACGCAATACGCCCTGCTCTCCTCGCTCTACGCCCTGCCGGGCAAGTTCGTCGGCGGCCTGTCGGGCTTCGCCGTCGAGTCCTTCGGCTACCCGGCCTTCTTCGTCATGACCGCGGCCATCGGCATCCCGGTCACGCTGCTCTGCCTCGCCCTCCGGCTGCTTCCGGGCGAGACCCGGGGGCCGGCGCCGGCCCCGTCGGAGGAGGTGCCGGCACGGGCCTGACGAATGGCAATGGCCGCCCCTTGCGGAACCCGCCCCCGGCGCCCCAGCTTTCCTCCCGTGCCTGTCGTCCGCGAGGGAGCGCCCGTGTCCGAGATCGTCGCCGTCGAGCCAGCCCCGTCCCCCGTCCCGGTCGGTGCGCCGGAGCCGTTGAGCGCTGAGGATCACGGCGCCCTGCGCCGGGCCGTCGCGGCTCTGGAGCGTCCGAGCCTCGCCGGCCGGCTCTCCGCCATGGCCGGCGGCCCCCTCGACCTCATCACCCGCGCCCTGCCGGCCCCGGTCGTCGAGGCGGTTGGCCACGCCACCGAGACCGCGATGCGCGGCGCCCTGCACGTCGCCCTGGCGACCCTGCCGAAGACCGCCGAGGCGTCCGTGGACCAGGGCGCCCTGGTGCCGCTCGGCCCGGATCTGTCGCCGTCCTGGCGGACCAAGGCCATGGAGTTGCTGGAGCGCTTCCCGCCGGGCGATCGCGGCCACAAGGCGCTGGCGGCGGTCTCGGGCGCGATCGGGGGCGCCTTCGGCATCACCACGCTGGCGGTGGAACTGCCGATCTCCACCACCCTGATGCTCCGCTCGATCGCCGAGATCGCCCAGCGCGAGGGCGAGGACCTGGCCGATCCGGAAGCCGCCCTCGCCTGCATGCAGGTCTTCGCGCTCGGCGGCCGTGGCCCCACGCAAGGCGAAGGCGGCGCCGGGAGCGCGGCCGAGAGCGGCTATTTCGCCGTCCGCGGCGCCCTCGCCAAGGCGATGTCGGAGGCGGCCCGCTACGCTGCCGGCCGCGGCCTCGTCGACGAGAGCGCGCCGGCCCTTCTCCGCTTTGCCGGCCAGGTCGGGGCCCGCTTCGGCGGCGTGGTCTCGCAGAAGCTCGCCGCCCAGGCGGTGCCGGTGCTCGGCGCCCTCGGGGGAGCGGCCGTCAACACCGCCTTCATGGACCATTTCCAGGCCGTGGCCCGCGGCCACTTCACCGTGCGGCGGCTGGAACGCCGCTACGGCAAGGCCCTGGTGCGGGAAGCCTACGAGGCGGAGCGGGCGTCCCTCGCCACCGCGTAGCGGCGTTTCAGCAGGGCGTAGACGAGGCGCGCGGTCTGCACCTCGCCGCCCTCCGGCCGACCCGGCTTCGTGCTCGGGTTCCAGCCGTAGAGATCGAGATGGATATGGGCCTTGGCCGCCGGGGCGAAGCGGCGCAGGAACAATGCGGCGGTCACCGCCCCGGCGAAGGGGCCCCCCGAGACGTTGTTGATGTCGGCCACCTTGGACTCGAGCAGCGAGCCGTAGGGCGCCCAGAGCGGCATCCGCCAGACCGGATCGTTGACGGCGAGACCGGTCTCGGTCAGCTCTGCCGCCAGCCCGTCATCCTCGGTGAACAGGGCCGGCAGGTCGGGTCCGAGTGCGACCCGGGCCGCCCCCGTCAGGGTGGCGAAGTCGAAGACCAGCTCGGGCGCCTCCTCGTCGGCCAGCGCCAGCGCGTCGGCCAGGATCAGCCGCCCCTCCGCGTCGGTGTTGCCGATCTCCACGGTGAGACCCTTGCGGCTCGCCAGCACGTCGCCGGGGCGGAAGGCGTCGCCGGCAATCGCGTTCTCGACCGTCGGGACCAGCACCCGCAGCCGGATCGGCAGCCCGGCGCCCATCACCATCTCGGCCGCGGCGAGGGCCACCGCGGCCCCGGCCATGTCCTTCTTCATCAGCAGCATCGCGGCGGAGGGCTTGATGTCGAGGCCGCCAGTATCGAACACCACCCCCTTGCCGACGAGGGTCACGCGCGGCGCGCCTGAATCGCCCCAGGTGAGGTCGATCAGGCGGGGTGCCCGCGGCGAGGCCCGGCCGACCGCCGCGATGAGCGGAAAGCCCTCGTCCAGGGCCTGGCCCGAGACCACCGTGACGGCGGCGCCGAAGCGCGCGGCGAGAGCCCGGGCCGCCGCCTCGATCTCCGCCGGGCCGAGGTCGTTGGCGGGGGTGTTCACGAGGTCGCGGCCGGCCGCGACGGCCGCGGCGATGCGGTCGATCTCGGCGGCGTCGATGCCCTCGGGCGCGACCAGCCGGGCCTTGGGTGCCGGCTTCTCGCGGTAGCGGCCGAAGCGGTAGCCCGAGAGCCGCCAGGCGAGGGCCGCGAGCGCCGGATCGCCGGGCAGGGATTCGAGGCGATAGGTTCCCTCGGGCAGGGCATCGGGCAGGCGCCCGACCGCGAACGGATCGGCCCGGTCCCCGGCCTCGACCCCGAACAGCACGCAGGCCAGCGCCCCGTCCGGGCCCGGCAGCAGGGCGGTCCGGCCGGGCTTCGCCTCGAACCCGGTGGCCGTCGCGAAGGCGGCGGCAAGGGGCGGCAGCGCGGCTGCGACGCTAGGCCAGCCGGCAGCGTCGACGCAGAGGATCGGGATGGCGTCCTCGGTCGCGGGCAGGAGCGTGGTCACGCGGGGCATCCCTTCCTTCAACGCTCGGCGAAGCGCCGGAGGGGGAGACAATACGGTGCGGTTGTCAATGCCGGCTCCCACCCGTCCCGACGTCCGCGCCGCCGGAGAGGCTGTCGCGTTAACGGGTCATTAGGGTTAACGATCTATCACCAGAGCCACGAGGGCCGTGGGAGCGGGATTGCCACATCCCAGGCCCGTCCCTGGAGTGGCCGATGCCCGCGACCGTCGAGACCCGTCCCGCCCGCTCGAATGCCTTGCGGCGGCTCGCCGTCGTCGGCATGGTGGCCTTGATGGCGTCCGGGTGCTGGTCGCGCCAGCCCTTCACCACCGGCTCGATCGATGCCAGCATCCCGCCGGACACCGCCCGGCGCGACATCGAGCGTCTCGCGTCCCGCTACGAGAAGGACCCGGGCGATATCGGCACCGCCATGGCCTACGCTCAGGCTCTGCGGGCGACCGACCAAGCCGCCCAGGCCACGGCGGTCCTGCAACAGACGGCCCTGCGCAACCCGAAGAATCCGGCGGTGCTCGCCGCCTACGGCAAGAGCCTGTCCGAGGTCGGCCGCTACGCCGAGGCGGCGGAGGTTCTGCGCAACGCCCATTCGCCGGCCAATCCCGACTGGCGCGTGCTCTCGGCGCAAGGCGCCGTGGCCGACCAGATGGGCGACCACGTCCAGGCCCAGCGCTATTACGAGGCCGCGCTCAAGATCGTGCCCGGCGAGCCGTCGGTGATGTCGAATCTCGGGCTGTCCTATGCGCTCGCCAAGCGCCTGCCCGAGGCCGAAGCCACGTTGCGCCAGGCGAGCAACGATCCCCGCGCCGACGGCCGGGTGCGCCAGAACCTCGCCCTGGTCCTCGGCCTCCAGGGCCGCTTCGGCGAGGCCGAGCAGGTGCTGGTCCGCGACCTCGGCCCGACGCAGGCGGCGCAGAATGTGGCGGCGCTCCGCGCCGTCGTGTCTCAGCCCAACGCCTGGAAGGCGATCAGGTCGGCCGAGCGGACGAAGGCGCCGCACGGGGGCGCGTCCGCGATGTGAGGCGGTCCGGTGACGGTCCGTCACCGGCCCATGCTGTCTGGACGAGCGGAATGGCGGGGGTCGCGCCCTCGTCCCGCCGGCAACCGGACGGCTCGCCGCTCACGGGACATCACGGCGGCCTGACGTCCGGTGGATCGTCCGTCCCTCAGGCGTGGAGGCCGCTCTCGTCGTGGTGTGCGCCGAGCGCCGGGCCGCGCCGTTCTAAGCAGACGTGCGTTGGCAGGCCAACGCTTCGTCCGCTCCGATTCTTGTTTGATCGCAGATTTCCGCTGCCGAACCGGTGACCATTGCGGCGAAATCTGCTTAGG
>NZ_LABX01000280.1 GCF_001043915.1 Methylobacterium aquaticum
CACCGGCACCATCGCGGTCGACATGCCGCGCATCCAGTCGACATCGAACACCGCGATGGTCTGGCGCAGGACCCGGATCTGGTTGGCGTCGCCGGAGAGGATCAGCAGGTTGCGCGCCCGGTCGGCCCGCAGGACCACCTCGCGCGGCGCCACCGAACTCAGGATCGCCTGCATCTCGGCGGCCGAGATCCAGCGCAGCGGCACCACCACCGCGCCCGATTCGGCTCCGACGCCCTCGACGGGCCGGATCTCGGAACCGGCGGCGCCCGCGGGGACGATCTGGACGCTGCGACCCTGGCGGCGCAGGGACAATCCGCGGCTCGCCAGCGCCGTCTCGAACATCCGCAGCAGCGACTCGCGGCTCACCGGCCCGCCGGTCTGAAGGGTGATGGTGCCGGAGGCCCGCTCATCCAGGCTGTAGCCCCAGCCGAGCGTGTCGGCGAAGACCGCCTTGGCGGCGACCGGCAGCGGAACCTCGACGAGGTTGAGGCTCACCGGGCCGCCCGCGATCTGGACCCGGGATGGGGCCTCGCCGCCGACCAGGCGGTCGTCGCCGCGCATCACCAGGGCACCGGTCTCCCGTGGGTCGGACGGCCCGAGGGGCTCGGCGCCGCGGGCGGTCATCGGCCAGCCGCAGGCGAGCGCCAAGGCGACGACAGGCGCACCTCTGATCATCACCCCGTCGTCCCCATCACTCACTCGTCGATGGGGCGAACGTTAGGAGAGGCGTGGTTAATGTCGGGTTGAGGGGGGTGCGGCACCCTGGTCCCGCCAAGCGTCACGGGCCGCATAAGGCTGCCTTGGCGGATAAAATTCAGGACCGTTCCGGCGCCCGACCGCCGTCCCGTCACGACGTCGGCCATCAACGCCCGTGCAAACCGGAGCATCCGATCGGAAGAACGACCGGGCTACATCAGGGTCATCCGGTACGGACCGTGCGACCGGCGCGATCGACGGCCGGATGGTCACGAGCTGTGACCCCGGAAACATGACACGACCTTCGAAGGAGCGCGGCAAGGCCGCGCCAATCGAAGGTCGCGTGGTGGAGCTGTCATGGGATGTCCGCATCGCTCAAGCGTCTGGCGCCTCCGGCTCCACCGCGCGGGCTTGCGGTTCCGGCTTCCGAACGGATCGTCCGGAAATCGCGTCATACCAACCGCCCAAGATGCTGACGCATCGATTCGATCTCGGGCAGGCCGGGATCGACGGGGCCGTCGACCCATCTCGAATTTTCGATGTCAAGCCGGAAGCTTGGCGAAAATTCGAGACCGGCACCAAAGGTCGCTTCCAACGACCGTTGGTATCAATTGCTCGCCACGTCGGCCTGGTCGCCGGTCCCGCCGGCCTTGCCGTCCGCCCCCAGGCTGTAGACTTCGAACGGGGTGCCAGCGGCACCGGGAGAGCGGTAGAGATAGACGTGGCCCCACGGATCGGTCAGGCCGCGGGCGTCGCGCACATAGGGGCCGCGCCAGCCCGGACCGGTCGGCTGGACCAGGGCCTGGAGACCCTGCTGGGACGTCGGGTAGGCGCCGAGGTCGAGGTAGTACAGTTCGACCGCCTGGGCGATGTTCTTGACCTGGATGCGGGCCGTCTCGCCCTTGGCGCGGCCGAGATAGCCCAGCACCTGCGGGGTCACCATGGTGGCGATCATGCCGATGATCGCCAGGACGACCAGCAGCTCGACGAGGGAGAAGCCGGCTTGACCTCCCCGCCGGTCCTGGGACCGGGTTTCTCGCGGCTCGCCGCGATCCGGTGTGGTTGTGATGAGCATCGTGCGGCCTCGGGGCAGACGGACAATCGCCGCGCAGGGTGCCGTCTCTTCGTAAAGAAGCCCTCACTCCCGGCCGTGACAGCGGGACAGGCCACCGGGCAGGTCGGACTTTGTTATCCAATTCCGGCCAGGATCCGACACCGTGGCGCGGGGCCTTGGGGCAGTTGGTCTCGGAGCGAGAGTCTTTTCGAGGACAGGGCAGGGGAGACGCATGAACCGCTCAGCCGGACACTCGACCCGTGCGGGCGGACGCCGCCGGCACGGCCATGGGATGGACAGTCGAGGGATCGGGAGGCTGGCGATCGTCGGTCTGTCGCTCGCAGGCCTCCTCATCCTTGGCACCAGCGGCGCCCTTGCCGCCGCCCCGCTGACGGTGCCGATGCCGGCGCCGCTCCCGCCGGTCCGCGTGCTGACGCTGCTGGTCGGCCTTCACCTGATCGGCCTGTGCTTCGGGCTCGGCGGCGCGACGATGCTCGATTTCTGGATCCTGCGCTGGATGCGCTGGGGCAGCCTGCCGGCCGAGATCGCCCGCATCTTCCTGTTCGTCAGCAAGGTGGTCACGGTCGGCCTCGCCCTGCTCTGGCTCTCCGGTCTCGGCTTCCTTGCCGTGTACGCGGTGGAATCGCCGGAGAAGTTCGGCAACCCGAAGCTCTGGGCCAAGATCACGGTGGTGCTGGCGCTCACCATCAACGGCCTGCTGATCCATGCCCTCGTGCTGCCCGGCGTCCTGCGCGACATCCGCCGGCCGATGCTCGACGGCGTGTCGGGGGTCCGCACCGGCATCTTCCTGGTCTCCGGCGCGGTCTCCGGCGTGTCCTGGTACACCGCGTTCGCCCTCGGGCTGATGCGCGAGCTGAACGGCGTCGTCCCCACCGGCCTGCTGCTGGCCCTATGGCTCTCCGCCGTCATGGCGGCCTCGCTGGCGGCCTATTTCTACTGGCTGCACCTACGCGAATGGACGGTGCGCCAGGGCGCCCGATCCGGACCGGCGCCGGATTCGGCAACGGAAGGGGACCCGGCACCGGCAAAGGAGTCCGTGGCGATGGCGCGGCCCGTGATCCGCATCATCGCGCCCGCTCCTCCGATGAGCGAGCCCACGCCGTCTCCCGCCGAGGTTGCGGCGCTCGCCTCTGTGCCTGCGGCGCCTGTCTTGGAGCCTGCGGCGCTCGCGGGGGACGCCGCGACGTCCCAGGCCAGGCCGGCGCCCGCGGTCCCGGATCCGGCGGGCCGCAGCCCGGCCGGCCCGGCGCGCGTCCCGGCGGATCGGATCCTGGCCCTGACACCGGCGGCGTCGCGGGCCCGCCTGCCCCGGCGCGCCTGATGTCCGCCGCCCTCCTCGCCGACACGGTGCTGCCCGCCCTGCTGCCGCTGCCGCTGACCCTGCCGGCGAGCCTGATCGACCTGCGCCGCCGCATCATCCCGGACGCGCTCACCCTCGCGCTCCTCCTCCTCGGCCTCGCCGTCGCCGGCTGGCGGGACGGGGCCGCGGCGATCGGCCTCGGCCTCGTCCAGGCCGGCCTCGCCTACGCTCTGTTCTGGGGTGTGCGGGCCCTGCACGCCCGGGCGAGCGGCCGGATCGGCCTCGGGCTCGGCGACGTGAAGTTCATCGCCGCGGCCGCGGCCTGGACGGGACTCGCCGGGCTGCCGATGCTGGTCCTGGCCGCCAGCCTGTCGGCGCTGGCCGCGGTCGGGCTGCTAGCCCTCGCCGGACGGGCGATCGGGCGCGAGACCGCCCTGCCATTCGGCCCGTTCCTCGCCCTCGGCCTTCATGCCGCCCTCCTGCTCGGACCGGCCGGCTGATGAAGGAGGGTGGAGGGCAGGCGGGATTCACCCTCGTCGAGATGCTGGTGACGATGGCGATCCTGGGCCTCGCCGCCGGAGTCGCATTCCAGTCCCTCGGCCCGGGCGCCCTCGACCGGCGCGCCCTGCTGGTCTCCGAGACCATTGCGGCCGAGATCGGCCGCCTGCGCGCCGAGGCGATCCGCACCGGCCGGGCCGGGCGCCTCGCCTTCGAGCCCGACGCCCGGCTCTTCGTCAGCTCTCGGCCGGGCGCCATCCCGATCCCGGTCGGCGGCCTCGCGGTCGCGGTCGAGCCCGGCCCGGTCGGCCGGCCGGTGCCGGGGGAGCTGCACCTTCTGCCCGACGGCAGCTCGACCGGCGGCCGGATCCTGCTCGCGGCGGGCGGGGCGCGCCGGATCCTGTCGGTCAGCGCGCTCACCGGCCGGGTGCGCCGCGAGGACGGGCCGTGAGAGCCGCGTTGGGACGGGCCTTGCGACGCGCCGTCACGGCAACGATCGGGGCCTGGCGGCGCCGGACCGTCCGGTGCGCCGGCCCGCGCGACCAGGAGGGCTTCACCACCGTCGAGGTGCTGGTGGCGTTCGGCATCGCCGCGGCGGCCACCGTGATGGCCTTCGAGATCGCCGGCACGGCAGCGGGCGCGGTGCGGAGGATCGAGGCCCGCCGCGTCGCCGCCGACGAGGCGGAGGGCGTCGTCCTGCGCCGCCTCTCCGAGGGCCCGCTGCGGCCGGGCGTGGTGCAGGGCGTCTTCTCGGACGGCACGCCCTGGACGCTCAGCATCACCGACCTGCGCCCGGCCCTCGGCCTCGGCCGCGTGCCGCCGCTCTGGCAGGTGCGGGTCACCGGGGCCTCGGCGGCGCCGCTCTACGCGACGCTGATCCCGGAGACGATCGAATGAGCCGGACGCCGCCCGACGCCGCTGCGCGGCAGGCCGGGTTCACCCTGGTCGAGACCCTGGTCTGCCTGGCGCTCGCGGGGCTGATCGGGGTGCTGCTGCTCAACGCCGTGCGGATCGCCGGCGGAGCCTCGGCGGCGGCGGCCCGGGCGGCGGGGGCCGAGGAGGTGCAGTCGGTCCGCGACCATCTGCGGCGCACCCTCGGCAGCCTGGCGCAGAACCGCCCCGACGGACGCCGGCCGACCCTGCGCGGGGGACCGGACGGCCTCGTGGCGGTGCTGGCCCCCGACCAGACGCTGGAGCGCCCGACCGAGATCGCCGTGAGCCTCGCCCGCGCCACCGGCGGAGCCGGCGCCTTCGACCTCCTGGAGAGCCGCAGCGAGGCGGAGGCGCCGCCGGGACAGATCGCGACGACCCGCAGCGAGGCGATCCTCGGGCGGATCGCCGGCCTCGGAATCCGCTATTACGGCGCGCCCTCCAGGGGCGCCCTGCCACTCTGGCTGCCGGCCTGGTCGCGGCCGGACCGGCCGCCGCTCCTGGTCGAGATCCAGGTCGCCTTTCCTCCCGCGGACAACCGCCGATGGCCCCCCCTCCTGATCGCCGTCGCCGCCGCGCCGTGACCGCCGACGCCAAGATCGGCGGCGCCAAGATCGCCGGCGCCGTGGGCTCCGCCGACACCGCCGCGGAGGAGGGCGAGGCAGGCTTCGTGCTCCTGTCGGTCCTGGCGATCTTCATCGTGGTCGGCGCGGTGCTGGCGGCGGCAATTCTCCAGGTCCGCTCGGCCACCGGCCTCGCCCAGGCCCGGGCCGAGGCGGTGCGGCTCCAGGGCGTGGCGGACGGGATCGCCCGCCTGATCGCCTACGACCTCGGCCTGGCGCGGACCTACCGCCGGAGCGGCGCCGGCCTGCCGGAGGACGGCACCGTGACCGCCTGCCCGCTGGCGCCGGGGCGCGTCGCCCTCCTGTCGCTCCAGGACCAGGGCACGCTCATCGACCTCAACGCCTCGCCACGCCCCGCGATGGAGGAAGCGTTCCGGCTCCTCGGCATCCCGGACCGGGAGGCACTGACGCTCGGCGCCGAGATCGTCGATTACCGCGACCCCGACGACGCGCCGGAACCGAACGGGGGCGCGGAGCTGCCGCAATACCGCGCCCGGGGCCTGAGCTGGGGACCGCGCAACGCGCCCTTCGCCAGCATCGACGAGATCGACCGCCTGCCCTCGATGACGCCCGCCATCGCCGCCCGCCTGCGGCCGGTTCTGACGGTCTACAACGAGGTCGGACGCTTCGACCTCGCCGCCCTGGTGCGGCGGGCGAACCCGTCGGCGATCCGCTCGCTGCCGGGCTCCTCCGGCCCGGTTCCCTCGCCCAGGCAGGTCTTCCGCCTCTCGGTCGTCGTCGAGGAGGGCCGGGCCCGGGCAGGCCGCTCGGCGATCCTCAACCTCGGCGGCGGCGGCTTCCTCGTCTGGCAGCAGACGGTGGCGCCGGACCTCGTCGCCGGCGCCGGCCATCCCGCCTGCGCCCTGGTGGCGAGAGCCATGGGGTCGGGCCCGTGACGGCCTCGCGCGGCACCGCCGGATCTGTGCGCGTCCTGTCCAAGAGGAAGCCTCACGGACGCGCCTCCGGTGACCCACGGTCGGGCAGGATCTGATAGGCTGCGACGCGAGTTGAGCCAGAGCCGGGATGCGGGACGACCGTCAGGCGGAAACACCCCGGAGACGCAGGGAGCAGCGTGCGATGACGGAGACCATGGCGGTTCCCCGGTGCCCGGACGGGGTGCTGTCGGATTTCGGGAGCTTCTTCGAGGAGCAGCGCCGTCGCCGGGAGGCCGACGCGGCGCCGGTCTCGCAGGACGAGGCGCCGCTCTCGGCGGAGGACGTGCAGCGCGTGGCGCTCCTGCGCGGCATCGCCGCCGAGGTGCTGGAAGCGGCGGCGAGCCAACTCGCGCCCCATGGCGTGCTGGTCGAGCGCGGGCCGCCCCTCCGCGGCCGTCCCGACTTCGAGCAGGCTTATACCCAGTTCATGCTCATCAACCGCAAGACCGGCCGGGCCTCGGATGTCTATGTGATGAGCATCACCGATGCGGGCTACTTCCTGGCCAGCGCCTGCGACCCCCGCCTCGACCACGACCATCGCGACCGGCAGGTGACCCACTGCGCCGCCAGCGCCCTGACCTGCGACGTCGTCGCCCGGGTGATGAAGGACGCGATCCTGCACGTCGCCTGAGGTGCCCGACGGGTCGGGCAGGGCGCACGCCCTCGACCTCTCCCCGGGTCCAGCGCGACCGTTCAGAAATGCCGGCTACAAATCCCCTTGACCATCCCCGCGCGGAGGGGCAGCATAGTCCTCGTCGAGACGAACTCGAGGAGGTAGCCATGAAGTCTCAAGGTTGCAGCCCTCACGCGACTCACACCGATGCTGACGATCAGGACACTCCGCCGAATGACGATCGACAGGGATAGTGGCTTCAGGGCGGGCTGAAGACGGTACGGAGCCGAGACGGCCATCGTCATAGTACCGTGTGAGACTACCCGCGAACCCTGAAACGTGGACCCTGCCTTTTAAGGCTCGTCGGTGCGCCGGCGGGCCTTCGTCGTTTCGGGCCTTGCTGCGATCGCGACCGGGCGGTCACGAGATCGGCGATCGCGTATCGGATTGTCACGCCCTTGCCCTTCACCGTCTGGCGGGGACGAACGCCCTCCCACTGTCGTCGCGCAGAGGAAGCCCGTAACCGGCGCGTGCGCCCTCAATATTAACCTTTTGTTAAGTTTTTGCCGCGCGGTGACGATCGAGAGCAGCCGGCTACGAATCCCCCTTGACCACCCCCACAAACAAGAGCAGCATAGTCTTCATCGAGACGAACTCGAGGAGGTAGCCATGAATTCTCAAGGTTGCAGCCCTCACGCGACTCACACCGATGCCGGTGATCAGGAAACTCCGCCGGACTACTCTCGACAGGGATAGTGGCTTCAGGGCGGGCTGACAACGATACCGGGCCGAGACGGCCATCGTCGTGGTATCGCGCGAGACCAACCCGCGAACCCTGAAACGTGGACCCTGCCTTTTTAAGGCTCGTCGGTGCGCCGGCGGGCCTTCGTCGTTGTCGGTCCTCGTTTCGAGATGGCCTGCGCCGTGTTAGGCCCGTGCGCAGGAGGATTCCGATGTCATCAGACCGTTCCCGCCGCGGCACCGATCCGCGCCAGGCCGCCGAGGCCGCCTTCCGGGCCGTGACCCGCAAGGTGCCGGAGGGCCCGGCGCCCGCAGCCAAAACCGCGAAACCCGCCGCGCCGGGCCTGCGCGAGACCGTGTCCCTGCGCCTCGACCGCGACGTGCTCGACCATTTCCAGGAGGAGGGGCCGGGCTGGCAGGAGCGCATCAACGCCGCCCTGCGCAAGGTCGCGGGACTCTGAACCGCTTGGCATCGCCGCCCTTGGTTGTCACGTCCCTTGGTCGTCTGCGGCTCGCCGCCCTCCTGGTGCTCGCCGCGGCCCCGGCGCAGGCCGAGAGCGGGCGGGTGACCAACCCGTTCGCGTCGAACTATCCCTCGCTGCCGATCCGGGAGCGGGTGGCACCGCCGGTCAGCGCAGGAACTGCCCGAAGGCCCGCGGTCCGTCCGAGGTCTTCACCTGCCCGGTCACGGTCAGGGCTCCGGCATCGATCACCGTGAGGGTGTTCGATTCCCAGTTGGCGACGTAGACCGTCCGGCCGTCCGGGCTCGCCTGGATGCCCTCCGGGTACTCGCCGACATCGAGGCGGGGCCCCGGCGACAGGGTGGCGGTGTCGAAGGTGCTGACGGTGCCGCCATACTGATCGGTGACGAAGGCCCGGCCTTGCGCGAGCGCCACCGCGTAGGGCCGCTCGCCGACCGTGACCCGGCCGATCTCCCGGCGCGCCGCGATGTCGATCACCGACACGTCGTTCGAGCCGACATTGGCGGCATAGGCCCGCCGACCCTCGGCATCGATCGTGACCCCGAACGGCCGCGTCCCGACCGGGATCACCGCCACACGCTGGCGGGTCGCGGTGTCGACCAGCGAGAGCGCGTCGTCGTCCCGGTCCGCCGCCAGGAGGAATCGGCCGTCCGGCGTCACCGCGATGCCCGACGGCGAGGTGCCGACCGGGATCTCGGCCGCCACCGCGAAGGTGCGCGGATCCACCTCCCACAGGCGCTTGGCGTACCAATCGGCGACGTAGATGACGCCGCTCACCGGATTCACCCCGAGTCCGAGGGGCCCGCCGCCGAGCGGGACCGTCCGGGCGACCTGCCGCGCGGCGGCATCGATCACCACCAGCGCCTTGCCCTCCGGCGCGGTGACGTAGACGCGCCCCTTGTCCGGCGACAGGGCGATGCCGGCCGGCGCACCCGGCACGGGGATCGTCGCCACCACCCTGCGGGCATCGAGATCGACCACGTCGACCGTGTCGGAATTCTGCGCCGTGACGAAGGCTTCCATCGCCCGGGAGGGAACCGGCGCGAGGCCGATCCCCAGAATCCCGATCCCGCCGAGCAGGCAGAGCCCGGCGGGACGCCGGGCCCGCCTCACGAGTTGCCCTTCTCGATCTTCGCCTTCAGGTTGTCGAGGCCGCTGCGATACAGGTCCTTGACCGCCTTGATCGCCGCCTCGTCGCTCAGCTCGGGCGGCGGGTCGTTGTTCATGTAGCCACGGTAGAATGCGCCGTCCCACACCACCTCCGACGCCTTGCCGCCGTCGGCCGGCTCGACCTTGATCGTCGACGAGTAGTTGTTGACCGGAAGAACCTTCACGTCGACCTTGTTGATGCGGTACGACAGGCTCTTCTGCTCGGCCGAGTACTTGTAGAGTTCCTCGTCGACGGTGGCGCCGCCCTTCAGGGTGAGGATGCGGGTGGCCTTCACCTCGTTGCCGCCCTTGCCCTCGGTCTTCTCGACCGGCGGCAGCCAGCTCATGTCCTGGAAGTTGCCGACCACCGCCCAGACCTTGTCGGGCGCGGCGTTGATCGTCACCTTCTCCTCGACCTTCTTGCGGGTCGGGCCGTGGGCCTGGGCAGCGGGAGCCGCCGCGAAGGCGGCGACCAGGGCCGCCGCGATGATGCGCTTCATCGGATCTCTCCTGTTCACGCGTGTCTCACGCGCCATCGACCGCGAGGGACGCGGCGGCCGCCTGCGGCAGGGCGGCCACGACCTTCGCGGCGATCCAGTTCCAGGCTTCGCGCTCGGCGGGCCCGGCCGTCTTCTCGACGGCGATACGGTGGTGATGCAGCTCGGCCAAGACCGTCTCGGCATTCAGCCGATGCAGGCGCGTCGACAGGATCGCCGCCTCCAGCACCGCGTTGACCGCCCGGTTGTGGCCGAGGAAAGGCCTGTGCGCCTCGTCATGCACCACCCGGCCGCGGAAGCGCGGGCGGACGGGATCGTCGCGCACCTCCACGACCTGCAATTCCATGTGGCCATAGGCATCGGCGAGCCGCGGCACCGGGATGGTGCGGCTCGCCGCGGTCGGCCAGTCGCGCCGGCCGGTGACGCAGCCGGCGATCACCCGCACGTCGGCGGGCGCGGCGGCGGCGAAGAACGGCACGGCCTCCAGGTTGGCGATGGTCGGCGAGGGCCGGAACGGCGCCACCCAGAAATCCTCACCATCCCGGATCAGCCCGAACGGCACCAGATGCAGGGCGCCGTCGGCGGACACCGTCGTCACGATGGTCTCGAGGATCAGCGGCACGGCTCTAGGGTTTCCCGCTCTGGCGCGTATGGCCCGGGGCCTTGAAGCGGGTGGTGTCCTCCACCTCCGCATCCAGGGCGCAGCCCCAGTCCAACGCCTCGTCCTGCACGTAGCGCTTGCCGAGCCGCCAGGCCAGCTCGGCCTTGGTCAATTCGCCGCCGAGATAGAAGGCGTGGGCGCCGTCGGCCTCGACGCCAAGATCGGGGAAGAACGCCATCGCATCGTGCCCGACCTTGTGGAGGTCGCGGTTGTAGATATGCACCCCGTCCTGCGCGACCGCGACCCGGTAATTGGGGTCGCGCACCTCGGCGGCCAGGGCCGCGATCTCGTCGGGCGTCTGGGTGTAGGGCCGCTTGTCGTGGAGGGCGAGGAGGGCGCGGCCATACCCTTTGGGCAGGGCGGCATCGGCCTTGGCCGCGTACATCACCCGGCGGGCGGCGTCGTGCTCCTCGACCGTGCGGCGGGTGTGGTTCGAGACCTGCACGATCAGCACGTTGCCGATCGACAATTCGGAGCACACCCCCATCAGCAGGGCCGTGACCCCGAGGCTGTCGGCCTCGGTGAGTTCGGTCAGGTTGCCGGTGCCCATCATCATGGCGATGTCGGGGTGGCGGCGCCTCGTCTCGTGGTAGCGCACCAGGGAGGCGGCGAAGCCGAAATGGATCGGCTCCAGGATCGGGTCGGCGATGAACGGCCGGCCCGCCCGCTGCATCCGGTCGATCGCCCGGTCGAGGGAGGGCAGGTCCTCGGGCCGCAGCGGCACCAGCACCGGCACCGCGTCGGTCTCGAAGGCGAGATCCAGCGTCTCCTCGTTGAGGCTGAGCAGGAAATCGGCGCCGGCCGCCGCGCCCTGGCGCAGTTCCTCGGCCGAGAACGAATCGACGCTGACCCGCAACCCCTCGGACTTCAGCAGCCGCACGGTGTCGCCGAGATGCGGGAAGGGCGTGTCCGGCAGTCCGCCGAGATCGATGACATCGGCCCCGCGCCGGGCGAGATCCTTGGCCCGTCCCAAAATCTCCTCGGGCGTCAGCCGCGACGCATCGACGATCTCGGAAAAAATCCGCACGTCGTGGCGCGACAGGTCCACGTTGCGCCCGGCGAGGCCGAGGAAGACCGGCAGGTCGACAATCTCGTCCGGCCCGCGCTCCACCGGCAAGCCGAAATGCGCCGAGAGCGCCACCGGATCGGCCCGGCAGCGCCCGGGCAGGATCACCCGCGTCGCCCCCTCGGGCATCGTGACCCGGCGGCGGATGATCTCCTCGGTCATCAGCGCCGCGACCTTCACGCCGGCATCCGCGATGGTCCAGTTGAAGCGTTCCGGCGGCAAGCCTTGCGCGATCTTCTCCAGCCGCGCCTTGGCGAGGCGCCCGGTGACGAAGACGAGGTGCTCCCTCACGCGGCGCACTCCGCCGGCGCGTCACGGCACGTCCGGTCGCCGCGGGGCCCACGCAGCACGATCCGGCCGGGGAACCGGGCCGCGAAGTCCGGCAGGGCGGCATCGACCAGCCCGGCCCGCGCCAGCTCCGCCGGCCCGACGCCGGGTGCCGGATCGGCGGATTTCACCAGCAGGCACGTTTCCGCACCGAGGCGGGTGGCGAGCCAGAGGGCGAGGCTGTCCGAGGTCACGTCCCAGCTCTCCGGGATCTCCTTGTGGCCGGCCTTGAGCGCCGAGGGATCCCAGACCGGCACGCGGCCGGCGGCGAGGCTCGCCGCAGGATCCTCCGTCACGGTCAGGCGCGGCTCCAGGGCAGCGAAGATCCGGGCCATGCCCGCCATGGCATCCAAAGCCAGCCGATGGGCGAGGGGATCCGGGAAGGCGAGGGCGTTTTGCGTCGCCCGCACCGCCTCCGCCAGGGCGCCGCCGCCCGGCACGATCACCACCGGCCCCTCGGCCCCGTCCGCGAGCGCGCCGAGCAGCCGGAACAGCCGGGCCCGATCGGCCACGAGGCTGCCCCCGACCTTCACGACGCTGAGAGATGGCCTCATGGTCCGTGTCCCGTGCGCGGACACACCTACGCCGCCTCGCCGCGCGGCACGATAGCGGCGAGACGCCGCGCTGCCTCGCCGATCCGGGCGGGATCGAGGCGCCCCGTCCGGTCCGCGCGCGCGCAGAGGCCGCCGCGGAAGCCGAGATAGCCCGGCCCGAGCGCCGCCAGCGCCGGGATGTCGTCGAGGGAGAGCGAGCCGGCGAGGCCCGAGAGCAGGCCCTGCGCCCGGCAGGACGCCGCGAAGCCGGCGAGCCGCGGCAGGGGCAAATGGTCGGTGAGGCGCCGTCCGTCCTTGCCCCTGGTGTCGATCATCGCGCCGGAGAAGCCGGCGCGATGATCGACACCA
>NZ_LABX01000281.1 GCF_001043915.1 Methylobacterium aquaticum
ATCGCCCTGGACATGATCGCTTCGGACACGCGCGCCTCAGACACCGAACTGGCTCAGGAAGAGCTGGCGCAGGCTGCGGATCAGCCGCCAGCCGATCGCCTCGCTGCCGTGGTCGAAGCGCACATGGACCCGCTCGCCGATGACGTCGAGGGGAATGCCGCCCGCGACCTGCACGTCGAAGACGAAGATGCTCTGGAGCGCCTTCGGCTTGTCGCCGCTCGTGGCGTCGACCGGGATCACGCCGCCGCCCTGGGGGGTGAGGGCGAGGCTCGGAACCTCGCTCTGGGCGCCGGGCACCTCGCGCAGGATCGTCGCCGTGTGCCGGACCTGCGGGCTGTCGGCGAAGCGCGCCGCGACCGGGCCGGGCCGGCTGCGCACCAGGTCCACGTCGGCCTGCGGCACCACCACCCGCACCACGGGATCGTCGGCGCGCAGGACGAAGCCGATGCGGTCGCCGCGGCGGAAGTAGCGGCCCGGCAGGTCGGCCGCTCCCGGCACCACCAGCCGGCCGTCCCGCTCGGCCCGCAGCACCCGGTCGGCGGCCCGGGCGCGGAACACCGCGAGGGTCTGCTCGGCGCTGGAGATCTGCTCCTCCAGGATCCCGGCCTGGACGCGGTCCTCCAGGCGGGCGGCGTCGTAGCGCATCCGCAATTCGCCGAGCTGCGCCTCCAGCAGCGCGACCCGGGCGTCGAGGGCCGGGTCGTCGAGCCGCGCCAGGGTGTCGCCCTGGCGGGCCTGGCGGCCCGGCTCGGTGAGGAACTCGGCCAGGATGCCGTCGGTGCGCGCCCGCACTTCCGAGCGGTCGGGCACCCAGACCACCCCCTGCGCGGTGGTGGCATAGGGCAGGGGAACCGCGAAGAACCCGGCGATCAGGACCGCCAGCGCCGCACCGGTGACCCGCAGGGCCCGGCCGCGCCGGCCGTCGAGCTTGCGGTCGGTCAGCAGGAACCGGGCGCCCTTGACGAGCGGTTGCAGCACGATCCCGGCAAGGGCGGCTGCGGCGAGCAGCACCCCGACGACGAAGAACTGCGTCGCCACGAAGGTGGCGATCGCCAGCGAGACGGTGGTCCGGTAGAGGAAGGCGCTCACCGCGTAGGCGACCATCCACAGCCGCTCGCCGCGAGCGGTGACCGGGCTCTCGGCGCTCTCGATCTTCAGCGCGTAGCGCTGGATCAGGTAGAACACGTAGCGGTTGGCGCGGGCCCCGAGATTGGGGATCTCGATCAGGTCGGCCAGGATGTAGTAGCCGTCGAAGCGCAGCAACGGATTGCCGTTGAACACCAGCGTCGAGACGCCGCCGATCACCATCACGTTGAAGGCCGCCGCCTTGACGAGGCCGGGCTCCACCGTCGCCCAGACCAGGGTCGCGACCGCGGCCAGGAGCATCTCCACCAGGATGCCGGCGCCCGAGACCACCATCCGCTGCCATTTCGACCCGAAGGCTGCCGTGCTGGAGGCGTCGACATAGGGAGCCGGGATCATCACGAGGAGCATCACGCCGACCTCGTGCACCTCGCCGTTCCAGGCTTTGGCCGCGCAGGCATGGCCGGCCTCGTGCAGCGCCTTCACCACCGGATAGAGGCAGGCCATCACGGCGAGGTTCTGCGCCGACAGGAGCTGGGTCGCCAAGTCGCCCGTGACCTCCTTCCAGTGTAGCCCGACCACGACCAGCCCCGTCAGCACGATGGCGAGCCAGGCGAGGAGCCCCGGCATCGAGAACAGGGGCCGGTAGAGCGGCGCCAGCCGGTCGAGCGCGGCATCCGGGTCGAAGAGCGGGAAGCGCAGGGCGAGCGGGTTGCGCAGCCGTGCGACCAGGCTGCGCCGCGCCACCGAGTCCGAGCGCTCCAAAAGCTCGGCGAAATCCGGCGGGAAGGCGCCGTCGAGGAGATCCGAGCCGTGCAGCAGCGAGATCAGCCGGATGGTCTCGTCCTGGGTCGGCGGGTCGTCCTCGTTGCGGGCGACCACCATCTCCCAGATCTCCTGAACGCTGCGGCGCCCATCCATCAGGCAGACGATCAGGTTGGCGGCCGGCGACAGCCGGTGGAAACGGCCGGTCTGGTGATCCTGGAGGATGTACCAGACGTCGCCGCGGAAGCGCTGGCGGTGGATCTCGGCATGGCTGCGCAGGCGCGGCTTCAGCGCGGCGACGCGGTACCAGGACTGGCTGAACAGCGAGTGCACGGCGCGTTCCTCACGGCAGCCAGTGCCAGACGGCGAGGCGAAGCCAGTCGAGGATTGGTCTGGCCCAAGTCGAGGCGAGCAGGCGCCGGTCGATCTCGACCTTGGCGATGCCCTCCATGCCCGGGCGCAGGCGGGTCGCGGTTGCGGTGACCCGGCCCTCGACCCGGAACATGTTGCGGCCGTTCCTGACCTCGGCGACCGGCGTGATGGTCTGGACCACGATCGGATAGGGGGTGTCGGGCAGCGCGCTTGCCAGCATCTGGCCGGTCTGGCCCTCGCGCAGGTCGGCGATGAAGCGCTCGTCCACCATGATCACCACGCGGTAATCGTCGAGGGGCGCGACCTCGAACAGCACTTGGCCCCGGCCGATCGCCCCGCCGATCGCCTGGCTGAGGTCGCCCGAGACGATCAGCCCGTCGAAGGGCGCGAAGAACTTGAGGCGCGAGAGCTGCTCGTCGACGAGGGTGATCTGCGCCTCCGCCTGCTCGATCTGGCTGCGGACCACGTTGATCGTCGCCGGCTGGCGCGTCGCCAGGGCCTTGTCGTACTCGAACCGGCGTTGCTGGCGCTCCGTCACCCAGCGCAGGCGCTCCAGCACGAGGTCGCGGTCCTCGAGCGCGGCGAGGAGATCGCCCTTGCGCACGGTGTCGCCCGCCCGGTGCTCCGCGACCTTGAGATAGCCGTCATAGGGCGCGACGACGGCACGGCGCACCAGCCCCTCGACCCGCGCATCCGCGGTCACGCGGTAATCCGCCGTCACGGTCGCGAGGGCGAGCCCGGCGAGGATCGCCGCGGCGAGCGACAGCTTCAGGGCCGCGTGATGCGGGCCGACCACGCGCCGCACCAAACCCGCCCCGGCCTCCCAGGCTTTGGCCCCGAGCCAGCGGTCGTTCTGCCGCTTCTCGTCGAGGACCGGGCCGATCGCCGCGGCGGCGGCGGCGACGAGGGCGATCGTCTCCTCGTCGAAGGGGGCCTCGCCGGTCCGCTCCAGGGTGAAGGCGCCGGCGAAATGGTCGCCCGCCATGAACGGCACCGTCAGCACCCGCCCGTCATGGCGCAGGCGGGCGAGGTCGGCATGGGCCCGGGTCACCGCGCCGTCCCCGGGCGAGGCCGGGAACAGGACGAGGCTGCGCTGGTCGAGGGCCTCGTCCATGCAGGCGCCGAGCTTGCGCACGAGGTTCATCGCACGCTCGAACTGCGCGGTGTGGGAGATCGCCGCCACGCGCGTCTGGCCCGCCTGCGAGAACCCGACCGCCGCCCGGGTGCAGTGGAAGGCGATCGCCAGGTCGGTCGCCACCGCCATGCAGGCGGCCTTGAAGCGCTCCTGCTCCAGGGCGCCCGCGAGCAGGTCGAGGGTGGCGCGGGTGCGGGCGAGCTGCCGGCGGTCGTCGCGCCCGGCGGCGAGCCCGCGCTTGGCCGCGAGCCAGGCGCAGCCCCATTGCACCTGCCGGATCGCCGCGCGCAAGGAATCCCGGTCGCGGAGGGCGAGCCGGAAGGCGACGCAGCCGAAGACGTCGCCACCCTCGTCCTCGGCGAGCGGCACCGCGATGAGCGCGGCCCCCTCGCCGGATTTCGGCTCCTGGACGATCGGGTGCTTCTCGGCGACGGCGAGACGCGCGGCGGCGACGAGGTCGTCGCGGGGGCCGGCGGGCCAGACTGCGAGCGGCGTGAGCGCGGCCCCGGCCAGCACGATGCCGCTCTGCGCGTGGCGAAGCGACTGGGTCTGAAGGGGAAGCCAGGCCGCAGCGGCGGCTTCCAAGGTGGCGGCGGCCTGGAGCCGCTGCCACAGGGCCGATTCGAGGACCGGCAGCCGCTCGTCGCTCACGGCGGCGTCGCCGCCCTTGTCCGCCGCCACGCCGTTGCTCATCGCTCGTCAGTCCGATGACATCAGGAATCCGGGATCACACCGGCGGGGGCGGGGGATCAGCTCTCGATGTCGAGGCGGCCATGACGGCTCTCGTACTCGCCGAGGACGCCGGAGAGCACCGAGAGCAGCCGCTTGGCCGCCAGGGGGGTAAGGATGATGCGGTTCGACAGGTCGACCACCACGTCGGACGCCTCGCTCACGTTCCAGGTGCGGTTGGTGCCGAAGAACAGATCGACCTGCTCGCGCGTGCCCTGGACGTTCACGACGTTCGCGAACTGGGTCACCATGTCGTTCTCGCGCCAGATGATGGCGCGGCTCTTCGTCGAATCGGGTCCGTTCTGCATCGGAAGTCTGACCGTCTCTCTGCGTGAGATGGTGTGAGTCGGCGCGCATCAGCCGGCGGCGACGGGCCCCGTCGTCCGTCGTCGTCCTGTCCACCGGGTGAGTCGGCCCCAGTACCCTTGATTGGTTCGCCGGTTCCGCGCAAGACTGGAATCACGACGCCGGGCGGAACACTGCTTCCGTCTGTCCGCCAGGCGCGCTTCCTGTGCGGCAGGCAAGACCCGGTGCCAGTATCGGATCGACCCAGAGTCTCGCATGCCGCTACCGGACCGTCCCGGCGCCTCCGCTGCTGCTGCCGCGCCCGCATCCGGGGCGGCGGACAGGCCCTTGCCGGAGAGAGCCTTGCCGGAGAGTGCCTTGCCGGAGAGTGCCTTGCCGGCGATGGCCTTTCTCGGCATCGAGCGCTTCCTGCGCCACGAATTCGAGGCGCGCGCGCTGGCGACCGCCCTCGACCGCGGCCTGATCGACCGGCTGGCGCGGAGCGGAGCGACGCCGGCGGCCCTCGCGGCGCTGACCGGCCTCGCGCCGGAGCGGCTCTCGCTGCTCCTCGGGCTTCTGGCCTCCGGCCGGGTGATCGCGCCGGCACCGGACGGCAGCCTGGCGCTCACCCCGGAATTCCGCGCGGTGCTGCCCTGCCGCGACCTGCTGGAGGCCAAGCTCGCCTTCCTGGACATGGTCTCGGACGATCTCCGGCGCCTGTTTCCGGCCTTCATCGACGATCCCGCGCGCTTCATGACGGATGCGCGCACCTTCGCGCTGTTCCGCTACGACCGCTGCTTCGCGGTGACGCCGGACAACCTCGCGGCGACCCGGGCCTGGGTCGCCTACACCACCTGCCTGACCCGCTACGAGGCCGGCCCGATCCTCGACCGTCTCGATCTCGCCGCCCATCGCCGCCTGCTCGATCTGGGCGGCAACAGCGGCGAGTTCGCCGCCCGGGCCTGCGCCCGGGCGCCCTGGCTGTCGGCGACGGTGGTCGACCTGCCGGTGGTCTGCGCGATCGGCCGGGAGACCCTGGCTGACCGGGCGGAGGCGGCGCGGGTCGCCTTCCGGCCCACCGACATGCGGTGCGATCCCCTGCCCGAGGGGCACGACCTCGTCGTGTTCAAGTCGGTCCTGCACGACTGGCCGCCGCGGGAGGCGGCGGACCTCGTGGCGCGGGCCGCCGCTGCCCTCGCGCCCGGCGGGCGCCTCGTGGTGGTCGAGCGCGGCCCGATGCCGTTCGGGGCGCAACCCATCGATTACGCGAGCGCGGCCAACCTCGTCTTCGCCCCGTTCTTCCGCGACGCCGCCTTCTATCGCGAGGCGTTCCGGCGGGCCGGGCTCGTCGCCGTGACCAACTCCACCATCGCCCTCGACATGCCGTTCCACATCATCGCGGGCGTCAAGCCGGGAGGGCCCGCATGAGGCCCGGACACGGAACCGGACACGGGACGCCCGGGGAGCGCGACGGGCCGCGCCGGGTCGTGATCGTCGGCGCCGGCCTTGCCGGCCTCCTGGCGGCGGCGATCCTGAAGCCGGCCCTGCGCCGGGCGCAGTGGCGGGTCGACCTCGTCGGCCCGCGGCCCCGCTCCGCCGGGCCGGCGGCGGTGGCGACCGGGCCCGACTTCACCCGCCTCCTGCGCGGGGCGGGCCTCGACGAGGCGGTGCTGATGCGGCGCTGCGCCGGCACCTACCGGCTCGCCAGCCGCTTCGAGGACTGGTTCGAGGCCGGCACCGGCCATTGGCTGCCGCTCGGCCCGACCGGGCCGCGGCCGAACGGGCTCGACCTGTTCCATTACTGGGTCCGCGTCGCGCTCGCGGGCGGGCAGGCCGGCGCCTATGGCGACTACGCCCTCAATGCCCGGCTCGCCGCCGAGGCGCGGGGCCCGTCCGGCCCGGACGGCGCCTCCCCGGTCGTCGAGGCCGGCGATTACGGCGTCCACCTCGATCGCGACGCGCTGCTCGGTTTCCTGCGCGATCTCGCCCGCGCGGAGGGCGTCCGCTGGAGCGAGGGCCGGGTCGGCGGGGTGCGGCGGGATGCGTTCGGCCGGGTCACCGCCGTCGACCTCGAGGACGGGCGCCGCGTCGCCGGCGACCTGTTCCTCGATTGCAGCGGCGCCGCGGGCCGGCTGATCGGGACGGAACTCGGGGAGCCGTGGCTCGGCGAGACGGCGGGCGGGCGCGAGGGAATGTGGCTGTCGCTGCCCCCCGATCCGGCCTGGACCCCCGCGACCGCGTATCGGGGCGTCGCGGCGGGCTGGACCGCGCGCCTCCCGCTCGCCGACCGGACCGCCTGCCACCTCGTCGCCGGAAGCGGCGAAGCTGCCGCCCTGGCCCGCGGCCTCGGCCTGGAGGCGGCCGGCGCCGCCGCGCCGCTGCGCCTCGGGCATAGGGCCGCGCCGTGGCGCGAGAACGTGGTGGCGATCGGCGCCGCCGCCGGGACGGTCGCGCCCCTGGCCGGGCTCGACCTGTCCCTCATCCTCGCGGCCATCGCGGCCCTGATCGACTACCTGCCGCGCGGTCCGGTCGAGGCGCCGTTGCGCCGGGCCTACACGACGCGGATGGGGCGGCTCCAGGCGGCGGCGCGCGACGCGGTCGCGCTGCATGAGGGCCTCGTCCGGCGCTCGGAGCCGTTCTGGGCGCGGGCGCGGGCGGCGCCCCTGCCCGACAGCCTCGCCGACCGGCTCGATCTCTACGAGGCGGCCGGCTGCATCGAGGAGGCGCTCGGCGCCTTCGACGAGACGGCCTATCTCCACACCCTCGCGGGCGCCGGCCACCTGCCGCAGCGCGCCTTCGCCCCGGCCGAACTCGCCAGCCGCCACGAGAGCGAGCGGTTCCTGGCGGCTGTGCGCGACCGCACCGCCCGCCTGGCCGACGCGATGATGCCCCATGCCCAGCACCTCGCGCGCATCCACGGGGCCCTGCCGGAGCCCGCCGCCACGGCGGCCCTGCGGCCGGAGCCGGTGGCGCCCGATCCCCTGGCGCCCCTGCGCCGGTCCGAGCATGGCGCGCGCCTGCTCGACCGGGTCCTCGCCCTCGGCCAGCCCTTCGGGTCCGAGGGCTCGATCAAGGCGGCCGGCGGCCGGCTCCAGGCCGACCGCTTCCTGCTGAGCCTCCACCGCACGGCGCTCGGCCTCGATCCGGGCCGGACCGTCGCGCGGATCGCCGCGGAACTCGGCCTTGCCGGCCCCGCCGGCGCCGAGGCCGCGGCGGCGATCCAGGGGGCCGACATCCTGCATCTCGGCTTCGAGCACGGGCCGGGCGGGCCGCTCTACAAGCTCTACGTCGAATGGTCGGCGGAGGCCGATCGGCGCTGGCGGGCCGGGCCGGAGCCGGGCGAGCGGCCGGTCCTGGTGCACCGCGCCTACAAGTGGAGCCCGCTCAAGGCCGCCGACCCGGTCGTGACGCTCTACCACTGGCCCTGCCTGCGCAGCCCCGACGAGATCGCCCGGCACCTGGACCGGCACCTGGAACAGGGGGCGGAGGCGACCGGCGCCATCGCGCTCGGCCTCGCCCGGGAGGTGCTGGGGATCGTCCAGGCCCGGGGCCGCGGCCTGCCGCATTACCTCGAAGCCCGCGAGGAGCCGGGTCCGCGCCTCTCCTACGATCTCAATCTCTACGCGACCGGCCTCACGGTCGCAGCCGTGGAGGAGGCGATGGCCCGCGCCTTCGCGGCTCTCGGCGTCCCGCCCGCGGAGGCCGGCGCGGCGCTCGCCGCCCGACGCGGCGAGACCCTCGGCCACGTCGCCGCCGGCCTCGGCCGCGACGGGGTGCCCTTCGTGACGCTCTATTCTGGTGTCAGGGCGCAAGGAGCGCACTGGCATCTCGGATCGCAAGGGCAGGGGCGATGACCGGCCTGCCGCCCGACCGGCTCGAATGGGCGAGACCCGGCGACCGCACCGCCGATTACTGCCTGTGGGACTATCCGCCCCTCGGCCCGACCGCCGGGCGCCTGCGGCAGGCGACGCTGCTCTGGCAGTCGCTGGCGGCCGCCGGGGCCGGCCCGCGCCTCCACGCGCTCTGCGACGCGCTGCGCGCCGGGCTCGGGCCGGGGCAGACCGTCTGGGGCGCCAAGCGGAGCGGCGGCGTTACGACCTGGGAATTCTACTTCTACGATTACGGCCGCCTGGACCGCTCGGTCTCGGTCGGCCGCGTGCTCGCGCTGCTCGCGCCCTTCGCGGCCAGCCCGCTCGCCGATCCCGCCCGGCGCCCCTACTTCATGTTCTCGCTCGATCTCGACGACGCCCTCGCCGAGGGACGGCGTCCCCTCGACCGGATCAACCTTTATATCGGGCATCCGGGCAGCAGCGTCTCTTCCGGCCTGTCCTATGCCTATACGCAAGAGGGACTGGCCTTCGACAACCTCTACGCCTTCTTCGACGCCCGCCGTGAGATGGAGCAGGTGCGCGCCAAGCTCGCCTGCTCGGCGCATCTCGACCTGCCGGGCCCCTCCCTCGACGCGCTGCTCTGGCCGGAGCTGAGCCGCTGCGGCGTCGTGGTGGTGGCCAACAAGCGCGCCTGCGACGGGCTCTACTTCTCGCGCATCACCGTCGACCAGCTGATCCTGTTCTTCGAGCGGCTCGGCTATCCGGAGGCGGTGACCGGCTTCGTCCGCGACAACCGCCGCCGCCTCGACCACCTGCTGTTCGATGTCGGCCTCGACTACGCGATGGCCGACGGCCGCCTCGTCGTCACCAAGAGCGCCTATTACGGCCTGCTCTGACCGTCCCTCAGACCATGGGCCGCCACGCCGCATGAGCCGCTTCGACCACGCCGCCTACGTGTCGCTGACGATGGAGTTCCGCTGCAACCTCAAATGCGTGCATTGCATGATCGAGGGCACGATGGACCGTCTGGCGCCGGAGAGCGACGGGCATTTCGAGGCGGTGCTCGCCCGCAATGCCCGCGAGCGCTGCTGGACCGGCCTGATCCTCACCGGGTCCGAGATCACCCTGCGGCGCGACCTGCCGGACCTGGCCCGGCGCGCCCGCGCGAGCGGCTTCTCGCATGTGCGGATCCAGACTCACGGCATGCATCTCGGCCAGCCGAGCTATTGCCGCCGCCTGGTCGAGGCCGGCATCGACGAGTTCTTCGTCAGCATCGCCGGCTCGGACGCCGAGAGCCATGACGGGCTGACCCTGGTGCCGGGCTCGTTCGAGCGGGCCTTGCGCGGCCTGGAGACCCTCGACGGGATGGAGGGCGTCGCGACGCTCACCAACACGGTGGTGACCGAGCGCAGCTACCGCCTGCTGCCCGGGATCGTCGCCCGCCTCGCGCATCTGCGCCGCCTCGCCCAGATGGAATTCTGGGTCTATTTCCCGATGGCGGAGGACGACGAGAAGGGATTGATCGCGCGCCACACCGACGTCCTGCCCTATCTGCGCGAGGCCGTTCTCGCCGCCCGGGCCCTCGGCCGCGCCGTCGAGGTCAAGAACTTCCCGCATTGCCTGCTCGGGGACCTCGGCGACGCCCTGGTCAATGCGCAACCCGAACTGCACATCGATCCGCGCTTCTGGCGCGAGTTCGAGCGCAACGGCTTCTATCAATGCGTCCACCGCCACGCCTGCGCCTCGCGGGACTGCCTTGGGCTGAACACCGCCTATCTCCGCAAGTTCGGGACCGAGGCCGAGGCTTTGCGCCCGATCCGCCCGTCCTGGCGATCCGCCACGGCCTGACCGCGGGGCCTGGCGTCGCGCATCGTGGTCGCGGATGGAGCGCCGTTCACGGCCGGCATCTCCGCTGTGGACCGGAGGGATGTCGGTGCGCGACGCATGCAACGCCGAACTGGTCGATCGGTCCGCAACTGCAATGATGCAGACCAAGGAGCCGATGCTAACAGTCGTTCAAGACGATATTTAGTCATATGGCATTTTCCGACGAAATGGATATCGGCTCGTCGTAGAAAATGCGGCACAATCAACGATCGAGAGAAGCTTCGCGATGGCAACGCGATCGTGACGCGCTCTAAGGGTGCTCGAACCCGACCACGACACCGTTCTCGATGATGATCCGGTTGCCCAGCCGTGTCCGTCCGGTCCGCACATAGCGCCAGATCTCGGTCGTGCGCGTCTTGTGGAGCTGGCGCCGGACATGGGTGGGATCGCCCCACGAGTCCCGCAGCATCTCGGCCGTCATTCCCTCCCACATCCGTCCCGACAGGATGCGGTCGGCGATGTCGGCGCTGCCATACTTGAGGCTGAGCGGCTTGCGGCGACGGGCCTTCCAGACCGCGCGCATGCCCCCATCCAGGAGCAGGCCGAAGGCCACCCGGATGAGAAGACCGAACGCCACCAGGACGAGAAGGCCGAAGGCCACCCGGGCGGTGAGCGAGCCAGCGTTGGACTCGCCGGCAGAGTCCGGGCGGGTCGGGGCGTCCTCTCGGGCCTTGGGTTCCTCTCGGGTCTTGGGTTCCTCTCGGGTCTTGGGCCCCTCACCCGTCCGGGGTTTGTCGCGGGGCGTCGCATCCTCGCGCGGCGTTGCATCCTCGCGGGGCATGGCGCCGTCGCGGGGCGTGGCGTCCTCGGCGACCGGCAGAGGGGTGGGCGGGACGCCGATGTTCGGAGCGGCGACGGGCCGTGATGCGGGTTCGACGGGAGGGGGCACAATCGGCTCGGCCGTCCGCGCCGGCTCCCGGGCGTCCTCGACCGGCCTTGGCGCCGGCGCCGGATCGTCGGAGGCGCGGCGAGCCTCGTTCGCGACCACCTCGCCGGCCTCCGCGGTCGGCGTCGCCTCGACGAGCGCGGCAGGGACCGGAGGGACCGGAGGGGCGGCCGGGGGCGCTGCGGGATTGCGCCGGGCGAGTTTGGGGGCGATGCGCTGCCGGATGGTGTGCGGGAGCGTCTTGAGGAAGGAGCCCTTGAAGAAGGTCTCGCCGGCGCCGGGACCGTAGACGCTGTCGTGCGTCGCCACCATGGCGTCGAGCGCGTCGGCGCAGCGCCGCATCGGCTGGGTCAGGGCGGCGCGGAACTGGGTTCGGTCGCCCGCCGCCCGGATGGCCCGCTCGGCCAATGCCTCGCGGGCGATGCAGTCGGTGGCGGCGCGGATCGCCGGAAGGACGCTCCGTCGCCGGCCCGCCGCGTCGTCGGCCTCCTGCGCGACGGCGATCCCAAGGGCACCTTGGACACAGAGAGTAAGGAGGACCGGAGCGCCGCGCATCATCATGCGCGCGACACTATCCAGCCGCGACCCGGAGTCGAGACGGACTGACGCACCGGCTCCCGAATCACCTCGGCATGATGGTTGGACGACGACCGGGCCGTGCATCGGCGCCACGGGCAGGGTCCCTGCCGCAGGGCGTCGGTCGCGTGCGCCCGGACCAGGCGAGGGCGTGACGCCGCGAGCGGACCGATGGAGCGCCCGCCAAAGGACACCCCAAGGGGCACCCCAAGGGGCACCCCGACGGACTTCGATCGCCGCCCCCAGAAAGGTTAACAAAATATGTTGCTGAAGCGTCGCCTTTAGCACTTGGTTCCCGCCCGGCGGGCGGTATAAGCAAACGCAAATTGACGCGCTGCCGGTCCGACCCCTGACGACGCGCCTTGGATGCACATACCTAGCGTTAGTTTATGCCCGGGGTGAGTATTAATGGCCAGACAACTTCTGATTTATGAGCGTGCCGTTCCGGTTACGCGTCAACGCCACGGAACGTTGTCGATCAAGTCGGGTACGAATTACGAGTTCGCGCGCGACATCAATTCCGTTCCGCTGATGGCGGCGGAATTTGCGCCGGCCGCGCCCGAGTACACCATCGTGTTCGGCGGAGCGGGGACTGAGATCATCCCGGTCGTGCTGCTGGGCATCCGCGACGGCGAGAACCTCTACGTCGGCGAGGACGGGGCCTGGACTGGCAAGTACGTTCCGGCCTTCCTGCGCCGCTATCCGTTCGTGTTCTCGGCCGACGATCCGAACGCGCCGGACGCGCTCTTCACCCTGTGCGTCGACGAGGAATTCTCCGGCTGCAACAGCGAAGGGCGGGGCGAGCGCCTGTTCGACGCCGAGGGCGAGCGCACCCAGTACCTCCAGAACGTGCTCGGCTTCCTGCAAGCCTACCAGGCGCAGTTCCAGCGCACCAAGCAGTTCGTCGCCCGGCTCGAGGCCCTCGGCCTGCTGGAGCCGATGCAGGCGCAGTTCACCCTGCGCACCGGTCAGCGCGCGACCCTCTCGGGGTTCAGCGTCGTCAACCGCGAGCGTCTGAAGGCGGTGCCGGGCGACAAGCTGGCCGAGCTGATGCAGGCCGACGAGTTGGAGATGATCTACCTGCACCTCGCGTCGCTCGCGAACCTCTCGCCGACAGCCGAGCGGGTGGGCCAGCCGGTGCCGGACACCGCTCCTGCCGCCCCGGTCGCCGCGCAGGACGACGCGGCCTGAATCCGCACGGGCCGCCATCGGCAGCCCGTACCCGATCCGATACCCCCAGTGCCAGGATGGTGCGCGAGGCTCCCTTGCGCGCCTGTCCATCCGTTGTCGGTTGCGCGAAATCCGGCCGTCCTCGTCGTCGCGAGGCGGTCCGTGCCGCGTTCCGAGGGTCGTTCGCAGGTCAGGAGAGTCGAGGATGGCGTTCCCGTTCACGTCGCAGGGCTTCTGGGGACCGCTCTTCCGCCGTCGCGAGCGCGCGCAGGCCGCGCCGAGGGCCGCCGCCCCCCGGCCGCGGCGCGCCTCGAAGCGCGACATCATCGCCAAGCTCAAGGCAACGTTTCACCTCGCCCTGCGGCGCGACCGGCTGATCTTCGATCCGCTCGAGCCCCGCGTCCTTCTGAGCACCGACATCACGGTCAACATCGCCACCGACGCGACGCCGGTGGCCGCCGAGCACCAGTTGCTGGTCCGGCTGATCGAGACGACCGCCGTGCAGCAGGCCGGCAGCGTCCAGGTCGAGCGCGTCCAGATCCTCGATCTCAACCAGACCGGGACGAATGGCGATCCCGGCAAGGTCCTGGCGTTCGGCGATATCGGCGAGCTGCGCTCGGTCACGATCAACGGCTCGACCGACAAGGACGTGATCACGGTCGACGCGGCCTCCTTCGCGACCTTCGCCACATACGCCTCCGGGGCGACGCTGCCGAGCTTCAGCATCCTCGGGGCCGGGGGACAGGACTCGCTCGTCCTCACCAGCGGGCCCTCGGCGTTGTGGACCCTGACCGGGGCCGACCAGGGCACGATGAGCGCCGGCCAGTTCGCCGCCAGCTTCAGCGGCGTCGAGTCCCTCAACGGTGCGAGCGGCAGCAGCGCCACCCTGGCGCTCGGCAGCGGCGCCAGCCTCAGCGGAACCTTCGGGGGCGTGCAGGACGTCTCGTTCGACCTCAGCGGAGCCCTCGGGAGCACCGATTCGGATCTCACCCTCGCGGCGAGCACCGGCGGCTTCAGTCTCGGCACGACCGGGGCGTCGTCGCCGCTCGTCGCCTTCGAGGCCCCCACCGTCAGCCTCGGCATCCTGCTCGGCGCCGGCAACGACACGTTCCACGTCGCCAGCCTGCCGCCCTCGGTCGCCGTGTCCGTCCAGGGTGGGGCGGGTGACGACACGCTCGTCGTCGATACCGGAACGACCGCCATCGCGGGCGATGTCGACCTGGCCTTCTCGGGCGGCATCGGCAAGAACGCGGCGAATTTCGGCACCGCCGGCATCAAGGCGACCGGCACCTTCGCGTTCGCGGCCGACGCGACCTCCACAACGGTGCTGGGCGATTCCGGAAGCCACGCGCTGTCGAGCAATGTCGACGCCGAGATGGCGCTGACGCTCGGCAGCACGGCCGTGATCCAGGGCACATCCGTCGACGTGGCCGTGCGCAGCCGCCTCGCCCTCAACGGCGGGGAGGGCGACACGATCCCGGCCCTGGCCTCGACCCTGTCGGTGAACGCCACCGGCTCGGCCACCGTGACGCTCGCCGGCACGGTGACGGCGACGGCTGGCGCCGCCTCGATCGCGACCCATGTCGACAACGCCGTCACGCTGACGTCCCTGGCGTCGCCGCAGCTCCGGTCCGTCACCCCGGTGCTGTCCAACACCTCGACCGTCGCTGTCGGCGCGGGCGGGGCGGTGAATGGCAGCACGGTCGCGCTGGCCGCCGACACGGCGGCGAGCGTCACCGTCACCCAGCTCGGCCTCGTCCTGCCGGGCCTCGGCACCCTGACCAGTGCCGGCAGCGGCACCGCCGCCCAGGTCTTGGCCGTCGCGAAGGGCGACGCTGCCCTGTCCGACGTGTTCACGCCGGCCGAGCAGGCCGCGACCGGCCTGATCAAGGCGACCGAGACCAGTGTCACCAACGTCACCAGCGTCAGCGTCGATCCGGCCGCGCGGATCGTTCAGGCGGCGGGCAGCCCGGCCCCGGCCGACCCGGCCGTGCGGATCGCCGCCCGCGACCGCACCGACGTCGCGACGCATCTCGTGGCGACGGACGACAGCCCGCTCCCGGTGGTGAGCGACCTCCTCAACTTCTTCGCCCTGACCGGCAACGCCACCGTCTCGCGCAACACCGCGGTGACGATCGGGACGTCCTCGGCCGGGACGCTGCCGGCGACCGGGGCGACGCCGGTCATCGACGCCGCGGGCGGCGTGTCGCTCGCCGCCGACAACCGTGGGGCGGTCACGACCCGCATCGGCGCGGCGACGCCCGGCCTCGGCAAGGACGCGCAGGGCATCGACGTCACGGTCGCCGGGGACGGCGAGACCAATGGCTCGCTCGCGGCGCCGATCAAGGCCGGCGCCGTCACCAACACGATCGACGACACGGTCACGGTCGCGGTACGCGGCGTGGCGGTGAGCGCCGGTTCGGTCGCGGCGAGCGCCACCAACGAGACCAGCGTCGCGGCGACCGCGATCCAGGCCCGCAACCTCCTGACCGGCGCCACCCGGGCGCTCGCCGAGACCGCGCGCATCACGGCGTCCGGGACGGTGTCGTTCCTGGCGATGGACGCCACCGAGGCCAGCGCGACCGCGATCCCCGTCGACACCGCGTCCGACGTCGATGCCCCCTCGACCAGCGACGCCTCTACGCTCGCGATCGGCCGCGGCTCGGCGATCAACACCGCGGAGCGCACCATCGCGGCGGCGCTCACCGGCTCGGCCGTTACCGGCCGCACGGGCGTTTCCGTCCAGGCACAGAACTCCCTGACGCTGACCGCCGAGGCGGCTGCCGCCGCCGTCGCCTCAACGGTCGGCGTCGCCGGCTCGATCGCCGCCAACATCGTGCTGGGCAGCACCACCGCGACCATCGACGGTGGCACCGTCCAGGCGGCGGCGAGCGAGTCGGCGCTCACCGCCGGCGGCACCGGCGACGTGCGCGTCAACGCCATCGACCTCTCGGCGATCGACGCGCGGACCCGCAGCACGGCCTCGGGCGGGAACCAGGGCGGCGGCACCGCGATCGGCGGCGCCTCGGCGCTCAACATCATCGGCTACCGGCTGACCGGCATCGCCACTGGGGCGCTCGCCGACAAGCTCGCCGGCACGGCGATCGACGCGATCCTCGGCACCGCCTTCTTCTCCACCATGGCGACGCAGGCGGTGAGCGCCCGCATCACCGCCGCCACCGTGCGGGCCGACCGCACGGTCCAGGCGAATGCCTCGAGCGCCGGGACGGTCAACGCCACGGTCAGCACCAGCGTGACCAGCGCTAGCCCGGAGCAGGCCGAGGAGCAGAAGGCCAAGGACGACCTGAAGCGCAGCGCCCTCAACACGGTGCTGGCGCGCCTGAGCCTGCCGCAGCGCAAGGATCCGTCGGCCGGCAGCGGCGTCAGCGCGTCGAGCCGCAGCATCGGCGGCATCATCGTGCAGAACCGGATGGCGCGGGCCGCCACCGCCGAGATCACCGGCTCCACCGTCACCAACGGCGACGCGCTCACGGTGCGCGGCGCCGATGTCGCCACCATCAACGCCAACGTCAAGCTCGTCGCCTCGAGCACCGCCGAGAGCGACGGCGGTCTCGACACCGGCAAGACCCGGCCCGCCGACTTCGAGGCCAGCGCGAGCGCCCCCGTGGCGATCGCCCTCGGTCAGCGCGTCGTCCTCGATTTCCCCACGGCGATCGCGAGTTCCCCCGATCCGGTCAAGCCCGGTACGGAAGACGCGGTCGATCCCGATGCCCCCGCCACGCCCCCCGTTCCCGCGACGCTGACCCATGTGGTGCAGCCGGGCGACGTCATTCTTCTGCAAGAAGGCTACCCGGAGGACAAGGGAGAGGCGGGCGCCTATTACCGGTACGTCGGCACCGCCGCCTCGGCGCCGATCAACCTCGCGACCAACGACTACACCGACGCCACGCTCTGGAAGAAGATCGGCCAGAAGGGCGCCGTCTTCGCCTATATGGGCCCCGACATCCCGAGCAGCGCGGCGACGAAGCTCGACCTCAAGACGCAAGCTTACGACGACCTCGATCTCTGGCGCCCGGTGCGCGAGGCCGAGACCGTGCAGAGCACGGCGACCGGCTCGGGCGCGACGGCGGCCGGCGGCATGGTGGTGCGCAACGAGATCGCGGGCGGCGCCACAGCGCGGATCGTCGAGGGCAGCACGATCACCGCCGGCAGCGTCGCCGTCGATGCCGACCGTGGCGCGACGATCACCGCCACGGCCGAGGCGACGGTGGAGGCGATCGCCACCCTGAAGGACAAGTCGGATGCCGGCGACGACAGTGCCGACACCGCCGGCACCGTCTCGGCCTTCGACCGGGCCCAGTCCTCGAACGCGACCGCGCTGGCGATCAACGCGGTGATCGCCACCAACACCGTCAACGCGGTCGCCACGGCCGGCATCGACGGCGGCAGCGTGACGACGACCGGCGAGAGCGGCGATGTCGCGGTGACCGCCGAGACCGCCGGCTCGATCGCGGCGACGGTCGCCGCGCAGGTGACCGCGACCGCCACCGGGGCGGCCGGCACGGACTCCGCCTCCAGCGGCGGCGGCGCGACCCCGCTCCCCACCCCGCCGCGCACCTTGGCCGGCGCGGCGGGCGTGCAGCTCGCCTTCAACGCGATCGGGTACCAGAGCAGCAACCTGGCGTTCGACACCCTGAATGCGGTGATCGGCACCAATCTCGGCACCGGCAGCCCGTCCCAGGCGACGGCCACCATCACCAATGCCGACATCACCGCGACCGCGACCGTCATGGCGGCGGCGCAATCGGCCGGTGCCATCACGGCGGATCTCGGCAACCAGGTCACGGCGACCGCCGAGGCGGCCAACGCCGCCGCCCTCGCGGTGTCGGGCCTGGTGGCGATGAACCGCGTCAGCGGCGCGGCCACCGCCACGATCGACGGGCTTTCCGGCGCCCGGACCGTCCAGGGCGCCGGCGTCGCGGTCTCGGCCAAGGATCAGGCCGAGATCGCCGCCACAACCTCCGTGGGGGCCAGCGCCACGGCGACGAAGGCCGGCGACGTGACCGGTGCGACCAAGGCGGCCGACCAGCTCCTCGGCGAGTACGACTTCACCACTGCCTCCGGCACGCGCACGGTCCATTTCGGCCAGAAGATCCGGCTTGGCACCGGCTGGACCCCGACCGGGGCGGGCAAGGGCGAGGCCGGCGCCGTCTACCAGTACATGGGCGGCACGCCGCTCACCAACGTGGATCTGGGCGACACCACCCGCGACTTCTCCGACTTCTCCCTGTGGAAGAAGCTCGACGAGTCAAATATTGTGCCGGGCGGCACCACCGGCTCGCAGCCGAAGGCCGGGCGCATCGACTCGCTCGGCCTCGGCCTGGTCTTCGACCGCAACGAAGTGTCCGGCAAGGCGCAGGCGCTGATCACCGGCGCCCAGGTTGTGGCGACCGATTCCGACGTCACGGTCGCGGCGGAGTCGGGGGCGACGATCACCGCGTCCGACACCAGCACGATCGAGGGCGGCAAGGGCTTCGGCGGCGTCGCCGTGACCAACACGGTGCTGAACGGCGCGAGCGCCAGCATCGCGGCGAGCACGGTCGATGGCGGCACCGGCCTGTCGACCGGCGGGCTCGTGAGCATCCAGGCCCGCAACACCGGCACGATCCAGGCCAGCGCCACCGGCTCGGTGGCCGGCGAGACGGCGTCGATCGGCTTCGTGCTGGCCTTCAACGCGGTCGGCTACCAGCAGGGCAACATCCTCTTCAACGCGATCGACACGATCGTCGGCGACCCACTGATCGCCGCGGCGACCAAGGCCGAGCAGCCCGCCGACGCCACCGCGTCGATCACCGGAACGACGCTCGCGGCCGGCGGCGACGTCGCGGTCGGTGCCGAGAACACCGCCCAGATCGGTGCCCAGGTCGGCGACGAGGTCACGCAGAGCACGGCCGCGGAATATGAGCACGCGGCGAAGACCGGCGCCCGCGGCCTCTCGGCCGCGGCGATCCTCGCCAGCAACAAGGTCAGTGGCCAAGCCCAGGCGTTCATCGGCGCCCCGACCGTCGCGGCGACGGCGCCGGCGACCAGCCAGGGCAGCGTCACCTCGGCCTTCGGCGGCGTCGCCGTCACGGCGGCGAACCAGGCGGGCGTGACCTCGTCGAGCAGCCTCGTCAGCGCCTCGGCGGTCGACGGGGTGGTAGCCGAGGTGGCGAAGATCGCCGAGGCGCGGGCCCTCGCCACCTACGACTACACCACGAAGTCGGGCACGCAGACCGTCCTGACCGGCGACCGCGTGCGCCTCGCCGCGGATTACAACGCCGGCAACGCGACCACCAAGGGGATCAACGGGCAGGTCTACGTCTATGTCGGGCGCAAGGCGGCGCTCGATCTCGGCGCGACGGATTACAGCGACACCACAACGTGGCTGGACGTGGCGGAGGGCGTGACCGTCACGGAAGCGCCGACGAAGCTCTCCGACACCGCCGGCACGACCTCGGACGCCACCTCGATCACCACCACCACCACGGACGCGGAGTCCGACACCACCACCAGGGTCACCAAGACCCGCGCCCGCTACTCGTCGCTCGACGGGTACCAGTACATGCGCGTCGGCGAGGCGGTGAAGCTCGCGGTCAACGACACCGAGTCCAAGGGCATCCGCGGCGCGATCTACGTCTATCGCGGTCCCGACAACGCCAAGGTCACGCTGAAGGGCGCCGACTATACCAGCGCCGACTGGGTGAGCGGGCTCGCCCTGTCGGCCGCGCCGGAGATCGACACGATCGCCGCGCCGCCGGCGACGAGCAGCGAGGCCACGAAGACCGATGGCGGGGTGACGCCGTCGACGGCGCCAGACGCCTTCGACATCCCGGCCAGCACCGCGCCGACCCCGCCGCCGGCCTCCAAGGCGTTCGGCGGACTGATCGTGATGAACGAGGTGACCGGCGGCGCGCTCGCCCGGGTCACCGATGCCAGCGTCGCGGCCAAGGGCGACCTTGCGGTCCTGGCCTCCGACAAGAGCGACATTGCCGCCACGGTGCTGAGCACCGTCACCGCCTCGGGCGGCCAGTCGTTCAAGTCCGCGAAGGACCCGGCCCCCGACGAGCCGGCGCGCAATTCCGGCACGCTGATCGCCGCCAACGGCATCGCGGTGACCAACGTCGTGCGCGGCGGCGCCGAGGCGTCGGTCCTGCGCAGCAGCGCCACGGCCACGGATGGCTCGCTCACGGTCCAGGCCGACAACCAGGCCGGCGTCGATGCCCGGCTGCGGGCCTCCTCGACCACGTCGGGCGGGGAGAATGGCGGCGTCTCGGCGGCGGTCACCCTCGCCTTCAACTCGGTCGGCTACCGGACCCAGAACCTCCTCTTCAATGCCCTCGACGCGCTGATCGGCTCGCCGACCCTGGCGGATGCGTTCGGCGGCGAGGTCGGCTCCGGCGCCAAGGCGACGATCGTCGCCTCGCAGGTCTCGGCCGGCGCCGACATCGCGGTGGCGGCGAACGCCGCGGCGACGATCAACGCGACGGTGAGCAACGCGGCGCTCAGCAGCACCGATTCCCTCAAGGGCTCGGGCGGCAGCGGCTTCGGCGTCGTCCTCGCCTCGAACAAGGTCAGCGGCAGCGCCACCGCGACGATCGACAACACCGCGCTCCCGGTCGATGCGGCGCAGGGCACCGACATCGCCGCGGCGGGCGGCGGGGTGCGGGTCGGCGCGGTCGATGCGAACAGCATCGCCTCGAACGTCCAGATCGTGACCAGCTCGACGGTGACCGAGAGCGATGGCGGCACGGTCACGACCCAGAGCAAGCTCAACAAGTTCCTGCCGTCGGACTTCTCGACCAACCCGAACGAGATCCAGGCCGCGACGATCCAGGGCAACCTCGTGCGCAACCGCCGGGACCTGTTCCCGGCCGAGCTGAACGCCCTCGAGGACAAGCTCGTCGAGCAGATCGGCAAGGCGAAGGACCTTGCCGGCGGCCTGTTCGACACGCTCCAGGGCCTCGAGGACAAGGCTAAGGGCTTGGTCGACAAGCTGGCCAGCCTCGATGCGACGGTGCTCGCTGCGCTCGATGGCGCCATCGGCGATGCGATCGACGATGTCGTCACCAAGATCACCGCCAAGGCCGACGCCTCGGTCGAGGACGACACCCTCAAGGCTGCTCTGGAAGTCGCCAAGATCAAGCTCCAGGGTACGCTCGACGACAAGGCGGAGGGACGCAAGGAGGCGATCAAGGGCCTGATCGACGCCACCGGTTTCGGTCTGCTGCGCGACGAGGCCCTGCGGGCCGGCACCGACGCGCAGAAGCGCCTCGGCGAGCTGCTCGGCCAGGAACTCAGCGTCGAGAGCCTGAAGAAGGAGGCGCAGGCCCAGATCGATCAGATCAAGGAGCGGATCGCCGGGCTTCTGGCGCCGCTCGGGCTCACGCTCGCGGATTTCGGCGATTTCGATGCGGTCTCGGCCGGCGACCTCACGGCGAACGAGCAGACGGTGCATTTCGGCACCCGGGTGCGGATCGGCGAGGATTACGCCAAGCCGACCTTCGACCTGCGCACCGGCGCCTCCTCCAAGGTCACCATCGAGACCGGCAACACCCTCGCCACCATGACCGGCGAGATCTGGAAATATGTCGGCGCCGACGCGCTGTCGGATGTCCGCCTCGCCGCGGTCGATCTGACCACGGAAACCGCCGGCAAGGCCGACTGGGTCAAGATCGCCGGCAGCGACTCGGACTACAAGACCGGCGACATCTTCGTCTATATGGGCGGCAGCCCGGCGACGCTCGACCTCGCGGCGACGGACTTCACCGACAAGCTGCTGTGGAAGCGCTCGCTCGACTCGTCGTTCATCCCTGACGACTTCGAGCTGCCGGATCTCGGTCTGACGCCGGAGGCGCCCGGGGCGGAGACGCCGGAGGGCGAGACCGAGGCGCCGACCGGGGACCCGTCCGCGAAGAACCCTGCGGCGGCGACGCGCCCTCAATCCGCCACGGCCTTGGCGATCGGCGGCCTCGTGGTGCTCAACAGCGTCCATGGCGACGCCACCGCCACGATCGCGAATGCCCGCGTGACCAGCGGGACGGGGGCGATCGCGGTCACGGCCAGCGAGACCGGGACGATCGACGCCACCGCCGACAGCGCCGCCACGGTGACCTCGGCGAGTTCCTACGAGCCGACGGACGGGGAGGAGGGCGCCTCGCAGACCAGGAGCCTGGCGCTCGGCGGGGTGATCGCCACCAACGCGGTCCTCGGCGCGGCGAGCGCGGCGGTGACGGGGGCGACGCTTACCGGCGGCGGCGGGGTCGCGGTGACGGCGGACGACCAGGCCGGGATCACCGCCACCAACCAGAACGCCACCTCCAGCGACGGCAATGCGGTCGCCGTCACGCTGGCGTTCAACACGATCGGCTGGCGCGAGCAGAACGTCCTGTTCCGGGCGGTCGACACGCTGACCGGCGATCCGGTGATCGCCAACGCGCAGCATCTCGACGACACCCCGGCGGGCGCCCGGGCGACGATCACCGGAAGCGCGGTGACCACCGGCCCCGACGCCGCGCTCACCCTCCAGGCGACGGACCGGGCGACGATCGCCGCCACGCTCAACAACGACGCCAGTTCCTCGAACGCCGCGCTGAAGGATGCGAGCGCCCTGGCGCTCGGCTTCGCCCTGTCGAGCAACCTCGTGAACACCAAGGCGGTCGCCACGATCGACGGTTCGCCGGCCGCGACCTCGGTCGCGGCCGGCGGCGCGGTGACGGTCAAGGCCGACAGCAAGGCCGAGATCACGGCAGAGAATTCCCTCTCCTCGATCGCCAGCCTCACCAAGAACAGCCTGTTGCAGGACTTCGCCGACAAAATTCTTGGCAACTACACTTACACGACCAGCTCGGGAACCCAGAAGGTCACGTTCGGCGACACGGTCTATAGCGAGGATGCGTCGGGCAAGGAGAAAATCTACGTCTATTACGGGCCGACCGCGACCCTCGATCTCGGAACCGCGACGTTCGACTCGGCGCATTTCTGGCGCGAGAACAATCTGCGCGAGTTCATGAAGTTCCTGCCGCCGGGCATCCTCAATCTCGGCGACAGCACGGAGGTGGGCGGCTCGGACGAGCCGGCCGCGGATGGCAGCGGTGGCAGCGGCCAGACCGGGTCGAAGCCCTACGCGGTCGCGGTCAGCGGCATCCTGGTCCAGAACAGCATCCGCAGCGACGCGACGGCGGCGCTGACGGACATCATGGTCACCCATGCCGGCGACGTCACCGTCCAGGCCGACCAGGCCAGCACGATCACCGCGACGGTGACCAGCACGGTCGAGTCGAAGCTGAAGCCCGGCGACGAGGCGGGGAAGACCTCGCTCGCCCTCGGCGGCGTGATCGCCGGCAACGCCATCCTGGGCTCGGCGAGCGCCACGATCACCGGCAGCACGCTCGGCGATACGGCCAACGCGGGCACCGTCGGCACCGTGACGGCGGCGGCGACGAACGAGGCGGCGATCACCGCCACGGTCGACAGCACCGTCGAGTCGAGCGGCACCGCGGTCGGCGTGACGCTGGCCGCCAACAAGATCGGCGTGCCGTCGCAGAACTTCCTGCTCGACCTCGTCGACGCCCTCGCGGGCACCGACCTCGCGACCACGATCCAGGGCCAGTCGCCCTTCACCGCGCGGGCGAGCATCGCCTCGACCCCGATCGATGCCACGGGAGCGGTCACGGTCTCGGCGCTCTCGCACGCGACGATCGCCAGCACGATCGAGAATTCCGTCTCCAGCATCGGCGTGGCGACGACCAGCGTCGGCGTGGTGAGCGCCCTCAACCTCGTCAAGCTCGCCACCACGGCCGACATCACGGGCGGCGGCACGGTGGCCACCGGCGGCGTCGCCGTCACGGCGACGAGCGGCTCCGCCATCGATGCGGATGTCAGCGCCCCGGTCACGGCGGTGGTCTACCGCCTGCCCAGCACGAGCGACGCGGAGACGGGCGGCTCCCAGGCCGGCGGCGGTTCGGGCGGAGGCAGCAGCACCACGACCTCGATCACGGTCGGGCTGAGCATCGCCCGCAACACGATCGTCGATGCGGCGCTGAGCGCCGCCATCGACGGCGTCGACAGCCTGACCGCCACGAACGGCAAGGTCACGGTGGCGGCGCAGAGCGCGGCGGCGATCCACGCCACGGCATCGGCGACCGCGGTGGCGGCGATCGTCAGCAAGGAATCGGGCAACAACGTCGGCTTCGCGGGCGGCGGCGCGCTCGGATTCAACACCATCCTGGGTGGCGTCGACGCCCATATCGCCAACAGCACCATCCGGGCGACCGGGACGGCCGCCGAGGATGCCGAGGGCGCCGGCGGCAGCGGTGCCGTCGACGTCTCGGCGAAGAACGCCTCGACGATCGCGGCCAAGATCGACGCCACGGCGGCGTCGGTGGTCATCGGCAAGGATTCCGCCTCCGCCTATGCGATCGGCGTGTCCCTCGCCTTCAACATGATCGGCTTCTACGGCAGCGGCCTGCCGGTCGCGAACGGCTTCGGCCCCGGCATCACCTCCTCCCTCGACGTCTCGGCCCGGATCACCAAGGCCAAAGTCAATGCCGACCGGCGCGTCTCGGTGACGTCGGGCTCCACGGCGACGATCGATGCCGCGATCGCCGCAACCGCGGTGGCGGTCGGCGCTTCGAGCGGCGGCGGCGATTCCAGCTCGGGCAACACCTCCCTGTCCGGGGCCGGGCTCTATGCCGGCAACAAGATCGTCACCACGGTGACGGCGCTGATCGACGGCACCGGGCTGGCCGATGCCGCCGTCGCCTCGGGGGCGGAGGGCGTCGCCGTCAAGGCGCGGGACGTCTCCGCCATCAGCACCAAGGCCCGCGCCATCGCGGTCGCGGCCAATGTCAGCGGCAAGTCGAGCGGCAACGGCACCTCCGTCGCCATCGGCGCCTCGATCTCGAACAACGACATTGCCAGCGACGTGACCGCGGCGATCCGCGCCGTCCCGACGGTGTCCGGCGCCGGCACGGTCTCGGCCGTGGCCGAGCGCGCGGCAACCATCACCGCCCAGACCATCGCGGCTTCGGTCACCGCCCAGGTCAGCGGGCAGGGGACGGGCTTTGCCCTGAGCGGCGGCGGCGCCGTCGCGGTCAACACCATCGCGGGCTCGACGATCGCCGAGATCACCGATTCGGCCGCGGGCTCGGCGAGCGCCGCGGTCGGCGGCGTCACGGTCTCGGCCACCGACACCTCGGCGGTCGAGGCGCTCACCGGCGCCCTCTCGGTCGCGGCCGGCATCGCCTCGAAGGATTCCGCGACCGGCGTCGCGTTCGGCGTCTCGGCCAGCGCCAACACCGTCGGCAGCGGCGCCCAGGTGCGCGCCTCGCTGCTGCGCAGCCCGGTCAAGGCGTCCGGCGCGGTCGCCGTCACGGCGACCACCAACCGCACGGTGGATGCCACGGTCGTGGCCGCCGCCATCGGCGTCGCCGCCTCCGGTTCGGGCTCCTCGACCAGCGTCAGCCTCTCGGGGGCGGGCGCCGGCAACACGGTCGGCGCCGCCACGGTGGCGGAGATCGCCGATAGCGCCAGCCTCGCGGCGAGCGGCGTGACGGTCGCGGCCAGCAACAGCTCGGCGATCACCGCCAATCTCGGCGCGCTCTCCCTCGCGGTGGCGCTCGGCCAGGAGAAGGCCGTCTCGGTGGCGATCGGCGCCACCGTCGCGGTCAACCGCATCGCCGGCGACGTGGCCGCCCGCGTGGCGAACGTCCCCAGCGTCACCGCCGGGGCGGGCGGCGTCTCGGTCTCGGCGACGAATTCCGGACGCATCAAGACCGTGGCGGCGGCGGCCAGCATGGCGGCCGGGGTGAGCACCAGCGCCACCGGCGTCGGCGTGGCCGCCGCGGGAGCGGGCGCGGCCAACCTGATCGACAGCACCACCTCGGCCCTGGTCGAGGGCGGCACCATCACCTCCGGCGGCGCGGTCGGCGTCACCGCCGACAGCACGCTCGCCATCCAGGCCGACATCGTCGGCGCGGCGGCTTCGATCGGGGCCTCGGGCGGCGGCTCGGGCGGAGCCGGGGCCCTCGGCATCGCCATCGCGTACAACCAGATCGGCTCCTGGACCGCCTACGATGCGGCGGCGAACCGGATCTCCGACACGCCGGTCCAGGGCAATCGCGCCGGCGTCACCGCCACCCTGCGCAACGCCCGGGTCGATGCGGCCGGCGCGCTGACGGTCGCCGCCACCACCACCAACACGGTCGCGGCGACGATCGTGGCGGTCGCGGTCGCGCTCTCCGGCGGCAGCCAGAACGGCGTCGGGGTCAGCGCCGGCGGCACCTACGCGCAGAACTTCATCGGCCTCGCCACGCAGGCGACGATCGACGGCGACGGAACCGGCGCCACGCCCGGACTCCGTGCCGCGAGCGCCGCGGTGACGGCGGCCGACACCTCCACCATCACCACCACGGCCCTGTCGGCGAGCCTGGCCGTCGGCGCGGCCGGCGATTCCGGCGTCGCGATCGCGATCGGCGTGAGCATCGCGCTCAACCGCATCGCCAACGACGTCGAGGCGACGATCGCCCGGGTCGATGAGGGCCTCAAGACCACCGGTGGCGGGGTCGCGCTCACCGCGAAGTCGGCGGGCACGATCGAGGCCGTGGCAGCCTCGGCGGCCCTCAGCATCGGCGGCGGCGGCTCCAACGGCGTGGCGGTCTCGGGCGCGGGCGCCTTCGCGTCGAACGTCATCACCACCAGCACCCGGGCGACCGGCCGCGAGAGCCAGATCGACAGCGCCGGCGACGTCGCCGTCGCGGCCGAGGCCTCCGCCGCCATCACCGCCCGCATCGTCGCGGCCTCGCTCGCCGCCGGCGTCGGCGGCAGCAACGGCGTCGGGGTCGGCATCGGCGTGGCCGCGGCCGAGAACCGCATCGGCACCTGGACCAGCACCGGCAGCGGCCAGACCCGGCGCGACACCCTGGCGACGGGAGGCGGCACCGTCGTCGAAGCCTCGCTCACCCGCGTGAAGACGACGGCCGCCGGAACCCTCAGCCTCGGCGCACAGTCGAAGAACACCATCGACGCCCTGGTCGCCGCGGCCTCCGTGGCGATCGGCGGCGGCGGCGACACCGGCGTCGGCGTCGCGGCCGGCGGCACCGTCGTGGTCAACGCCATCGCGATCGCGGCCCGGGCCTTCATCGAAGGCGCCGGCCTCCAGACCAGCACCATCCCGAGCAACGCCGTGACGGCGGGAGCGGTGCAGATCAGCGCGGCCGATACCTCGGCCATCGCGGCGACCGCCGGCACCGCCTCGATCAGCGCCGGCCTCGGCGGCTCGTCGGGCGTCGCCGTCTCGGTGGGCTTCGCGCTCGCCCTCAACACCATCGGCAACACCGTCGAGGCGGCCATCGCCGATGTGACGGACGGCCTCTCGGCGACGGGAGCGGTCGCCGTGGCGGCGCGCAGCGCGGCCGCCATCTCCAGCAGCACGACCGCGGCGGCGGTGAGCGTCGGCGGCGGCGGCTCGGCCGGCGTGTCGGTCTCCGCCGGCGGCGCCTTCGCGTTCAACACCCTTCTCACCGCGACGACGGCGCATGTCGATGCGAGCCGGATCACCGGCAGCGGCAGCCTCGCGGTCACCGCCGACTCCACCTCCGGCATCGCCGCGACCGTGCTCGCCCCGGTCTTCGCGGGCGGGGGCGGCGGCTCGGCCGGCGTCGGCGTCGGGGTCGGCATCTCCGCGGCGTCCAACCAGATCGGCGACTGGTCGACGAGCGGCAGCGACCGTGACCGCACCGACACGCTCGCCGCCGGTGGCGAATCCAGCGTGCTCGCCAAGATCGGCGGCAGCAGCGTCGCGTCCACCGGCGCGCTCGCGGTGACGGCGACCTCGAACCAGGCGATCAAGGCCCAGGTCGTGGCGGCCTCGGCTGCGATCGGCGGCGGCGGCTCGGCCGGCGTCGGGGTGGCGGCGGCCGGCGTCGGCGTCACCAACGCCATCGGTGTCGTCACCCGCGCGGTGATCGACGGCGACGGGGCGACCGGGATCTCGGCCGGCAGCGTGGCGCTCGACGCCTCGGACCGGTCGAGCATCCAGGCGCTCGCCGGATCGGCCTCCCTGGCCGGCTCCGGCGGCGGCGCCGCGGGCGTGTCGGTGGCGGTCGGCTTCACGCTCGCCCTCAACACCGTGTCGGGCACGGTCGAGGCGGCGATCCGCAACGCCGATACCGGCGTCACGGCCCGGACCGGCGATGTGAGCGTCACGGCGAGCCGGGCTGGCAGCATTGAGGCGGCGGCGGCGGCGGCGGCCCTGACGGTGGCGGGTGGCGGTGCGGCCGGCGTCGGGGTGTCGGGCGGCGGCGCGGGTGCGTCGAACGTGATCCTCGGCTCGGTCGACGCG
>NZ_LABX01000282.1 GCF_001043915.1 Methylobacterium aquaticum
CTCGACCCGGGTGATGCCGAACAGCCGCTCGACCCAGGGCGGCACGTCGCGGCCGCCGGTCTCGAAGGTGGTTCCGTTCTCCTGGACCAGCGCCCCGTCCGCCTCGTGCAGCGACCAGAGATTGACGGGCGTGCGCTTCGGCTGGCGGACATAGCGGAGCACGCGGCCGAAGGCGACGCCGATCTCGACCCGTGCCGCACTGGCGCCGGCCCGCACCAGGCTGTCGCGCACCTCGCCATAGAACATCGCCCGCAGGGCCCGGATCACCGTCGACTTGCCGTGGTTGTTCGGCCCGACCAGAGCGTTGACCCCCGGCGAGAGCGGCAGGGTGGCGTCGGCGAAGCCCTGGACGTCGATCAGCCGGATGAAGCGGAAGCCCGGCATGCCGGGCGTCCATTGCGCCGCGCAGAAGGCTGCCGGCCCCTCGATCGCCACCCCGGTCCCGGGCCGCCCGGCGATGCGGCTGACGGTGAGGCCGGCCTCGAACCCCGCCACGTCGTGGTGGGAGATCGCCAGGCACTGCACCCCGAGCCGGGCGGCGCCATCGTCGAGCACCCGGTAGAAGGCCGGCACGCGATCGGGCGCGATCCAGCAATCGGCCTCGTCGAGGGCGAGGAAGCGGCCGAGACCGGCCTTGACCACCGCGATCAGGCGAAGCGCCATGCCGACCACGTTGGTCATCGCCCCGCCATTGTCCTCCAGCACGTCCTCCCGGCCGCCATCCGGGCGCTCGACCCCGATATCGAGGGCCGGCAGGCCGCGCTCGGTGGTGAGGTCGAGGCGCACCGGCTTCTCGCCGGGCAGAACCTCTTGGACCAGGGCGGTGAGCAGGGTCTCGAAGGTTGCGACGCTGCGCCGGTTGGCGTCCTGCTGCAACTCGCGCAGGTAGGTCTCGACAGCGTCGCGCTGGGCGAGCCGGCCCTTGGCGGCGGCGACCGCCTTCGTGCGCTCGGCCAGGGCGTTCCGGTCACCGTCGCGGGCCGCCTCCAGGCGGGCGAGCCGGCGGTCGGCGCGGGCCAGGGCATCCTGGATCTCGGCAACGTTCGCAGAGACGTGGCTCACGGGCACGTCTCAGCGGCCCGTGTCGAGGGCGTCGAGGCGATCCTGGACCGCGCGCAGGGCCTGCGCGAATGCCTCGACCCGGCGGGCATTCTCGGCTCGCGCCTCCTCGATCATCCGCCGGATCTCGGTCTCGTCGTCGGTGCCCAGCTCCTCGCGGGCCTGGGCCCGGGCGGCGGCCAGCTCGGCGGTCAGGCGCTCGACGTCGCTCTCGGCCCGGATCCGGTCGGCCCGCAGGCGCTCATAGGCCGGTTGCAGCGCCTCGAGGCGGCGCAGCGCCTCGGCCTCGGGACTGGTCTCGGCTCCTCTCTGCTCCTGTATCCTGGGCTCCTGTCCCTTGCGGTTGCGCTCCATCGGGCTCCTCGCGTTCATCGGGGTGAGGTGGCATCCGGGGCGGGCCTTGGCAACCGTGTCCGCCGTCGCGACAAGGCCATCGAACGTCGTTGCGAAACCTGTTGACGACCTGTGCAAATCAGCCCAGTGTTCCGGAAATGTTCCACACGACGAGCCGGCCCGGGAGGCGGCGCGGCGTCGCGCCGGAACCTTGGGAGACCCGCATGGTGACCACCCGCCTGGACGACGACGCGGCCAAGGCTGCCCCGCTGTTCGAGAACCGGGACTGGCGCCTCCACGCGGACGGCCTGGAGCACCGGGACACCGGCTACTTCATCGACCGCGACACCCTGAACGCGAGGCGGCCGGACGGCCACTGGGAATGGCCGCTCCATCTCTCGGAGAAGAGCTGGTGCGGCGTGCGCAGCTTCCGCGAGGCGTTCATCGCCGCGCTCGACGCCTTCGGCATCGTGCCCGACCGCAAGCTCACCCTCTCCTTCGCACTGGGCTTCGGCACCCGGGTCGGCGGCGCCGCGCCGGACGCCTTCGTGCCGCTGGCCGACCTCGTGCGCCCCCGCGCCCCCGCGCCGCGCGCCGCCTTCGCGGTCCGGCCGCTGGTGGCGGCGCGCGCCTGACGGCCCTCCCGTCACGGGGCGAAATGCTTTAGAGCCCGCACCAGCGACATCGGTGGGGGAACGATCGTTGAGCGGGCACCGCAGCGTGGAGATCGTCGTCCGGGGCCGGGTCCAGGGCGTCGGCTACCGGGCCTGGACCAAGGGCGTGGCAGAGGCCCGCGGCCTGTCCGGCACCGTGCGCAACCGGCAGGACGGCAGCGTCGAGGCCCGGCTCGCCGGACCGGAGGACGCCGTCGCCACGATGATCGAGGCCTGCCGCCGGGGGCCTCCCGGGGCGCGGGTGCAGGATCTCGCGGTCCACGATCTCCCGTCGCCCGAAGCGCCGCAGCCTCCCGGCCGGGGCGGGGTGCAGATCCTGCCGACCGCCTGACGGGGCCCGGCATGCAACCGGATCTGGGCCTCGGCAGCTTCTCGCTCCTCGACCTCACGGCCCTCGGCTGCTTCCTTGCGGCGTGGTGGGGCTATTCCTACGCCGTCGAGCACCTGGCGGGCGGCAAGCGCAGCCTCAACGGCATGATGAACCACTACCGCCACGCCTGGGCCGACCAGCAGATCGTGCGCGAGAACCGGGTGGTCGACACCACCATCAATGCCTCGTTGCAGAACGGGACCGCCTTCTTCGCCTCGACGGCGCTGATCGCCTTGGGCAGCGCGCTCACCCTGTCGCGCTCCGCCGACGATGCCCTGACGCTGTTCTCCACCCTGCCCTTCGGCGCGCCGATGACCCGGGCGGTTTGGGAGATCAAGGTGGCGGGCCTCGCCCTGATCTTCGTCTACGCCTTCTTCAAGTTCGCCTGGGCCTACCGGCTGTTCAACTACGGCGCCATCCTGATCGGCGCGGTGCCGCCGCGGGGCGGCGACCCGGTCCGGATCGAGCGGGCGGCGCGGCGGGCCGCCGCCATGAACGTGGTGGCGGGCGGCCATTTCAACCGCGGGCAGCGTGCGTTCTTCTTCGCGCTGGCCTATCTCGGGTGGTTCGTCAGCGCTTACGTGCTGTTCGCCACGACCGCGATGGTGCTCACCGTGATGTGGCAGCGCCAGTTCGCCTCCGATGCCCGCCGGGCCCTCCAGGATTACGATGATCCCTGACGATTACGAGATCGAACTCACCCTGATGCGCCTCGTTGCCGATCGCGGCGCCGACAAGACCGTCTGCCCCTCCGAGGTCGCCCGGGCGCTGGGGGGCCCTCACCCCGACGGCTGGGGCCCCCTGATGCAGCCGGTCCGCCGCCAGGCGGTGCGCCTGATGAAGGCCGGCCGCATCGCCATCCTGCGCAAGGGCAAGGTGGTGGAGGATCCGGACGACTTTCGCGGCATCTACCGGCTGTCGTTGCCACGATCGTCGGATCACGGCCCCGGAAACAGCGATTCGGTGTAGCCCGAGGCCCGGTAGGCGACGAGGCCGAGCCATTCGCGCACCGCGACGTCCAGCTCGAACAGGCCGTCTCCCGCCGTCGCGTGGAGCGCGACGGCACCCGGGCCGGTGCGGTAATCGACCGGATAGGCCGTCACCGTGAAGCCGGCCCGCCGGAAGCAGCCCATGGCCCGCGGCATGTGCCAGGCCGAGGTGACGAGGAGCCAGCGCTCGCCCGGCTTCGGCTTGACCAATGCGGCGCTGAAGGCGGCGTTCTCGTGGGTGTTGCGGGACCGTTCGTCATAGGTGATCCGCTCCGGCGGGACACCGAGGGTCGCGGCGTGGCGGCGCAGGATCGCGGATTCGGACACCGCCCCGTCGCCGGTGAGCCGGCCCGAGCCGCCGGCGAAGACCAGAGTCGCCGCGGGATAGAGCCGCGCGAGGTCGCCGAGCGCGATCATGCGCTCGCCGGCATCGTTGACGACGAGCTGGCCGCGGGCGGCCGACAGCCCGGTCTCGACCGCGCCGCCGAGCACCACGATCCCGGTGACCGGCGCGCCGTCGTCGCGAAATACCGGAAAGCGGTTCTCGAGCGGGCCGAACACCAGGGAGGCCAGCGGCGAGACGCCGCCGGCGAGGAGGACGAGGCCGGCAGCGGCGCTGAGCCCGACGCCGAGGCGCCGCCAGCGAAGGCCGAGCCCTGCCCCGGCGAGAACCAGGAGCAGGAGCAGGTTCGACGGTGCCGTGACGAACCACAGCACCTTCGAGAGCACGAAGAACACCGGGATCGTCCCGGCCAGCCGATATCAGACCGTGTTCGTCACGGGGCCTTGCCGGTCTCGGCCTCGTAGCGGGCGCGGGTCTCGGCGTTCGGCGGGTAGAGGCCCGGGAGCGGCAGGCCCTTGTCGACCTCGCGCATGATCCAGAGTTCGAGGCGCTCCTGCTCGACGGCGGCGAGCGCGACCTCCTCGGCGAGGGCCGCGGGAATCAGCACCGCGCCGTCGCCATCCGCCACCACGATGTCGTCGGGATAGACCGCGACGCCGCCGCAGCCGACCGGCTCGCCCCAGCCGACGAAGGTCAGGCCCGCGACCGAGGCCGGGGCCGCGACCCCGGCGCACCAGACCGGCAGGCCGGTGCCGTCGACACCCTCGCCGTCGCGCACGACGCCATCGGTGATCAGCGCCGCGACGCCGCGCTTCTTCATCCGGGCGCACAGGATGTCGCCGAAGATGCCGGCATCCTGCACCCCCATCGCGTCGACCACCGCGATGCAGCCCTCGGGCATCGCCTCGATCGCCGCGCGGGTCGAGGTCGGGCTCGACCAGGATTCCGGCGTCGCCAGATCCTCGCGGGCCGGCACGAAGCGGAGCGTGAAGGCCGGGCCGACCACCCGCTGCCCGGCGGCGAAGCGCGGCATCGGTCCGCGCATCCAGCAGCGGCGGATGCCCTTCTTCAGGAGCACCGTGGTGAGGGTGGCGGTAGTGACGGCTTGCAGCGCGTCGAGGAGCGTCTTGTCGAGCGGCATCGGGCCTTCGGGGGCGTGGGGACAGGAACGGGTCGAGACCTAAGCAGACTTGCGTTGGCAGGCCAACGCTTCGTCCGCTTAGGGTCTTGTTCGATCGCAGATTTTTGCCGCCGAAGCGGCGACTGCTTCGGCGAAATGTGCTTAGCCGATCCGCGGCGGCGCGGCCACGCCGCAGGTGCATGGCCCGATCCACCGCTCGGCGTCCCGGCTCAGCTCAAGCCGGGCAAAGCCACGTCGGCGGCCGGCCGGGCGCGGAGTCGCTCGTACCAGGCCCGCAGGGCCGGCCGCTCGGTGCGCGGCACGTCGAGATGCAGCCAGCGATGGGCCGCGGCGCCCACCACGATGTCGGCGGCGGTGAAGCGGTCGCCGACCAGGAAGGGACGCCCCATCAGGTGTGCGTCGAGGATCGCCGCGCAGTCCTCCGAGGCCGCGACCGAGCGGTCGATCACCGCCTGGTCGCGGTTCTCCGGCGGGGTCCGCACGGTCTGCCAGAACGCATCCCGGGTCGCCGGGGTGAAGCGCGTCGCCTGCCAGTCGAGCCACTGGTCGACGAGCGCCGCCGCCCGGGGATGCTCCGGCCACAGGCCGCCGAGATCGTGGCCGCGGGCAAGGTAGCGCAGGATCGCGTTCGATTCCCAGAGGACGAAGCCGTCCTCCTCCATGACCGGCACGAGGCTGTTGGGATTGAGGGCGACGTAGTCCGGATCCCGCACCCGCCCGAAGGCGCCGCCGGCCTCGATGCGCTCGTAAGGAAGCCCCAGCTCTTCGAGTCCCCACACCGCCTTCTGCACGTTGACGGAACTCAGCCGTCCCCAGAGCCTGCGCATGGCGTGTCCTCCTCAGGTGTCGGCGGGTAGGCGTGGCGATTGCCCGTCGGGTCGGTGACGGTCCAGCCCGTGGGTCCTCCCGCCAGGTAGCCCGGCCCGACCGGCACCTTGCCGTATCCGCCCGGGATGTCGAGCACGTAGGTCGGCTGCGCCAGCCCGGAGACACGGCCCCGCAAGGCGCGCATCAGGTCCCGGCCGTGATCGAGGCTGGTGCGCAGGTGGCCGGTGCCCGGGGCGAGGTCGCCGTGATGCAGGTAATAGGGCTTGATCCGGTTCTCGACGAAGGCCCGCATCAGGGCCGCCAGCGTGTCGGGATCGTCGTTGATTCCGGCGAGCAGCACCGACTGGCTCACCATCGGGATCCCGGCATCGACGAGCCGGGCGATGGCCGCGCGGGCCCTGTCGGAGAATTCCCGCGGGTGGTTGGCGTGCAGCGCCACGAAGACCGCGCCGCCGAAACGGTGCAGCGCCGCGATCAGCGCCGCATCGACCCGGGCCGGATCGACCACCGGCACGCGGCTATGCAGGCGCAGGACCCGGACATGCGGGATGTCGCGCAAAGCGGCGGCGATGCGGCCGAGGCGCCGGGGCGAGAGCACCAGCGGATCGCCCCCGGTCACCACCACCTCCCAGATCTCAGGATGGCCGGCGATGTAGGCGAGCGCCGCCTCCAGCTCCGTCTCGGTGAGGCTGCCCTGCCCGTCCGGCCCCACCACCTCGCGGCGGAAACAGAAGCGGCAATAGACCGGGCAGACATGGAGAGGCTTCAGGAGCACCCGGTCGGGATAGCGGTGGACGATGCCCGGGACGGGGGCATGGGCCTCGTCGCCGATCGGGTCGGCGCGCTCCTCCGGAGCCGTGACCAGTTCCTCGGCCCGCGGCACGAATTGCCGGCCGATGCCGTCATCCGCGTCGGCGATCAGCTCGGCCACCTCCGGGGTGATCGACACGGCGTAGCGCGCCGCCACCCGTTCGAGGGCCGGCAGCCGCTCCGCCGGCACCAGTCCGCGCGCCGCGAGATCGCCGGTATCGCGGATCGATCCGCTCACCGGGGCGACCCGGCGCGGGGAAACTCTGCGCTGGGAAACTCGGCCACGGGCGTCCAGATCACGTCCTCGATCCGGCGGGCGCCGGTCGCCAGCATGACGAGCCGGTCGAAGCCCAGCGCGATGCCGCTCGCCTCCGGCATCTGCGCAAGCGCCCGCAAAAAATCCTCGTCGAGGGGGTAGCGCTCGCCGTAGACGCGCTCCTTCTCGTCCATCTCGGCGGCGAAGCGCCGGCGCTGCTCGGCCGGATCGGTCAATTCGCCGAAGGCGTTGGCCAGCTCGACGCCGCAAGCATACAGCTCGAACCGCTCCGCCACCCGCGGATCGGCGGGGCTCGGCCGGGCGAGCGCCGCTTCGGGAATCGGGTACTCGCACAGGATCGTCGCCCGGCCGCGGCCCAGGGCCGGCTCGACCCGCTCGACCATCACCCGGCTGAACAGGTCGGCCCAGGTGTCGTCCGGCGCGGTGCGGATGCCGGCCTCGCCGAGGGCCGCGGCGAGGCCGGCCCGGTCGGTGCTTGCATCCGGCGCCACCGTCGCCAGGAGGTCGATGCCGGCCTGGCGCCGGAACGCCTCCGCGACGGTGAGCCGCTCCGGCTCCGCGAACGGGTCGGCCTCGATCCCGCGCCACAGGAAGGTCCTGGTGCCGGCCGTCTCGGCCGCGAGGCGCAGGAGATCGGCGCAGTCCCGCATCAGGCTGTCATAGCTCTCCCCCGCCCGGTACCATTCGAGCATGGTGAATTCCGGGTGGTGCAGCGCCCCGCGCTCGCGGTTGCGGTAGACCGGGCCGAGGCTGAACAGCCGGGGCTCGCCAGCGGCCAGCAGCTTCTTGCAGGCGAATTCCGGCGAGGTGTGGAGGTAGAGCGGATGCTCCGCCCCGTCCGGGCCGATCGCCGTGGTGGCAAAGGCCGAGAGATGCGCCTCGTTGCCGGGCGAGACCTGGAGGATGGCGGCCTCGACCTCCACGAAGTCGCGGGCCGCGAACCAGGCCCGCAAGGACGCGGCGATGCGGTTGCGGGCCATCAGCCGCGGCCGGCGGTCGGCATGGACGTGGGGGGCCCACCAGGGCGAAGCGGAGGGCGGGGCGGAGGTCATGCAACGATCATCGAGAGGGTGGGCGACTGGCGGTCGCGTCTGAGATGCGATAGGGCGGGCCGAAGGCATCCTCTGCCGGCGCGGCGCGCGACGCCCGCGGCTTGGCGGACGCCGCCGCTTTCTGTCAACGCTTCCAGTCCAGGATTCGCCCCGTGCCGAAGGTCATCGCCAGCTCTCTCCGCAAAGGCAACGTCGTCGACAAGGACGGCCGGCTCTATGTGATCCTCTCCGCCGAGAACATCCATCCCGGCAAGGGCACCCCGGTCACCCAGCTCGACATGCGCCGCATCACCGACGGCGTGAAGGTCTCGGAGCGCTACCGCACCACCGAGCAGGTCGAGCGCGCCTATGTCGAGGACCGGGAGCATACCTTCCTGTACAGCGACGGCGAGGGGTTCCACTTCATGAACCCGGAATCCTACGAGCAGATCGCCGTGCCGCAGGACGTGATCGGCGATCAGGCCGCCTATCTCCAGGAGGGCATGGCGGTGATGCTCTCGACCCATAACGGCGTCCCGCTGGCGCTCGAGCTGCCGCAGCGCATCACCCTCGAGGTGACCGACACCGAGCCGGTCACCAAGGGCCAGACCGCCTCCTCGTCCTACAAGCCCGCCACGCTCTCGAACGGCGTCCGCACCCTGGTGCCGCCGCATATCGGCACCGGCACCCGCATCGTCGTCATGACGGCCGACGGCTCCTACGTCGAGCGCGCCAAGGATTGATGGGGATCGGGCGGAGGTCAGCCTCCGCCCGCATCTCGGAAGCAGGCCCGCGACACCGTGATCGCCCGGGCCTGCTCCTCGTTGGTGAAATCACCCCCGGCCCGCCACAGGCCCTCGCCGCGCAGGCGCACCAGCACGCAGCGCGCCGCCACCCGGCAGGCCGCCTCAGTGCCGCCGGCCTCGGCGCAGTTCGCCCGGTACTCGCGCAGGAATGCCGCCTCGCCGGCCCGCGGATGCGGCCCGGTCACCGCCGCGACCCCGGAGAGCAGGCCGAGCAGCACGGGCTGGTGCACGAGATAGACCGCGAGGCTGTGCCGCCCGGCGAAGGTGGCGATCCGCCCGATCCGGTTGCGCGGCGCCCATGGTCCGAGCCGCGAGGCCGCAAGACGCGGCAGGCCGATCCGGCCGAGCCCCACCCCTGCGAGCACGAAGCCGAACCAGGGGACGAGCGGCACGTAGTCGTTCGTCACCGGCACCCTGGCGCCGAGCCCGAGGAAGAGCAGGCCCGGCGCGTCGAGGATCGCCGGCGCACCCGCGAGGCCGGCGAGCACCGGCCCGGCGAAGACCAGGGCGGCGGAAAGCCCGACCAGCGGCAGCGGCGCCGCGAGCGCCGGCAGCGCCAGCACGCTCGACAGGGCGATGCAGTGCAGGATGCCGAAGAAGATCCACGACTCCGGAAACAGCCACGCGGTGGCGAGCGAGATCGCCGCCGCCGCCAGGGCGATGCGCCCAAGGCGCATCAGGTAGGGGCGCCACCATCCGGCGCGCCGGCCCCGGGCCAGAACGAGGCTCACCCCGACCAGCACCAGGAAGCTGCCGGCGATGCCGTGCGCCGCCGCCCGCCCGGCCGGCGACAGGGCCACGTTCTCAGGGCTGAGCCGCAGGAAGCCGAGATCCCAGGTCAGGTGATACAGCGCCATCGCCAGGAGCGCGACGCCGCGGGCGAGGTCGACGACGGCAAGGCGCCGGACCGGCGCGGCGGGAGGAAGCGGGATCTGAATCGCGGCGTCTCCGAACGGGCTGTGCGGGCGCCGTCATAGCCGAGCCTGGCATCCTTGCCTGCCCCTGCGGCGAAAACGCGCAGGGTGAGACGCATAACCGTTATCGCCGCCGCAATCACGGCGCGCCTCGTCCGACGCTTGCCTCTCCGGATTGCAGATTGCACGCCGCCCGGGCGAATCCGGCGAGGACATCACCCGTCCGGCGTCTCAACTCGGCCGATTTGGGCTTCCCCGGAGTCATGACTTTGTTAATCTGCCGGTGAAGCGCGCGACGCGATTCGAGTGGGTTGCTTACGATGTCGGACGAGTTCGGTTCAGGCCACGCCTGGGAACGGCCCACGGGTGCGTTCGGGGACGGTGCGCGCGATACCCGGTCCGGGCTCGACGCAGCAGCGGTGGAACGCCCGACCGAACTCGTGGAGGTCAGCGGCCGCATCAAGTGGTTCGACGTCGCGAAGGGCTTCGGCTTCATCGTGCCGGATAGCGGTGCGCCGGACGTGCTGCTCCACGTCACCTGCCTGCGCCGCGACGGTCACCAGAGCGCCAGCGAGGGCGCCCGGATCGTGGTCGAGGCGGTGCAGCGCCAGCGCGGCTGGCAGGCGTTCCGGGTGGTCTCCCTCGACCAGTCGACGGCGACCCACCCGGCCGAGCTGCCGATGCCGCGCACCCACGTCACCGTGGTGCCGACCAGCGGACTCGAGACCGCGGTGGTGAAGTGGTTCAACCGCCTGCGCGGCTTCGGCTTCCTGAGCCGCGGCGACGGCACGCCGGACATCTTCGTCCACATGGAGACCCTGCGCCGCTACGGCATCGCCGAGCTGAAGCCTGGCGAGCACGTCATGGTGCGCTACGGCGACGGCTCGAAGGGCCTGATGGCCGCCGAGGTGCGTCTCCTGTCAGAGACCGGGGCGGGAGCGGGACCGCCCTCCTCCCACTGAGCCGGTCCCACTGAGCCGGCGACAGGCTGTTCGGCGCGGCATTGTCGATTCGCCTGTGTTTCCGTCGGCGGAGCCCCATCCCTTTCGCCGCAGAATGCGCTAGCTCAGCCCCATGTCGTCTCGCTTCGCACGGCCCCTTGCGGCCTCGGCCCTTGTCCCCTCGGCCCTTGCCGCCTCATCGCGCCGGCTTCTCGCCGCGCTCGTCCTGCTGCTCCTGCCGTCGGCCGTTCTCGCCGACGGCCCGTTCGAACCCCTGACCATCGCGTCCCGCAACGGCCGCCACACCTTTCAGGTCGAGGTGATGCGCGACGATGCCGGGCGGGCGCAGGGACTGATGTTCCGCCGCTCCATGGCGCCGGACCGCGGCATGCTGTTCGACTTCGAACGCACCGAGCCGGTCGCGATGTGGATGAAGAACACCTACCTGCCGCTCGACATGCTGTTCATCCGCGCTGACGGCACCGTGGCGCGGATCGCCACGGATACCGAGCCGCTCTCGACTCGCACCATTCACTCCGGCGAGCCGGTGCTCGGCGTGCTCGAACTCAATGCCGGCACCGCCGCGCGGCTCGGGCTGCATCCGGGTGACAAGGTCGAGCATCCGCTGTTCCGCGTCGCCGGAGTGAATGGTGCGAGTCGAGAGCGGCTCGGTATCCGTGGCGTTCCGCGCCACGGTGCCGTCAGCGCGGATGAACAGCATGTCGAGCGGCAGGTAGGTGTTCTTCATCCACATCGCGACCGGCTCGGTGCGTTCGGAGTCGAACAGCATGCCGCGGTCCGGCGGCATGGAGCGGCGGGACATCAGGC
>NZ_LABX01000283.1 GCF_001043915.1 Methylobacterium aquaticum
CAGCTTCAACTCGGGCCAGCGTCGCTACGTCGCCCCCTTCACGCAAGCCGGCACCGCCGTGACCGTGCAGGCGCCGCCCAGCGCCAACGTCGCGCCTCCCGGCTACTACCAGCTCGTCGCGATCGACCAGAAGGGCGTGCCCTCGCCGGGCGTGATCGTGGCGCTGGGCAACGGCGTCGCGGCGCCGAGCCAGGTTTCAGCCCCGGGCGTGGTGACCTCCGCGGGTGGCGGCCAGACCGGCGGCGGCCAGACCGGTGGCGGCACCGCCGGCGGCGGCACCGGCGGGGGCACCGGCGGGGGCTCGGGCACCCTCGCCACCGGCGTGAGCTCGTTCCTGAAGGCGGCGCATTCGGGGCTCTGCCTGGCGATTGCAGCCGGCGACCGCAGTGATGGAGGGGCCGTGACGCAGCAGGCCTGCACCGGCGCCGCCGAGCAGACCTGGACCGCGCAGGCCGGGAACGGCGGCACCGCCTACGTCAACAAGGCGTCGGGCAAGTGCCTCGACATGACGCTCGCCAACAACGCCAATCCGGGCAGCCAAGTCTACCAGTGGACCTGCGTCGGCGCGAGGAACCAGGCCTGGACGCAGCGCTCGCAGAACGGCGGCATGGCCATGGTCTCGGTCCACAACGCGAATCTCTGCGTCGACATCGACGGAGGCTCGCCGCAGGCCGGAGCGCGGACGATCGCCTGGACCTGCCACGGCGGCGCGAACCAGACCTTCTCGGTCGCCCCGATGGGCGGCGCGAGCACCTTGCCGGCTGCGAACGGCTGGTGGACGCCGATCGGCATCGCCGCCTCCCGCATCTCGATCGGAGCGGATGGCACTCTCGTCACCCTCAATGCCGACAGCAAGGTTCCCTGGCGCTACGTCGGCGACAACAACTGGACACCTCTCCCCGGAAACTTCACCGACATCGCGGTCATCAGCGCGACCAGCATCTACGGAATCGGCACGGACACCAACGTCTACCGCTACAACGGCCAGAACTGGGTCATGGTCGGCACGAACGCAAAGTCGATCGCCGCGGCGGATGGCACGGTCATCATCGCCAACGGCAACAACGACATCTGGCTCAAACAGGCGGACGACAACACCAATGCCTGGAGGCAGCTCCCCGGGAAGGCGCTCAGGGTCGCGGTCATGAACCGCAACAGTCTCTGGCATATCGGCATCGATAACAATGTCTACCGCGGCGACCAAGGCGGCAACTGGGTCGCCGTGGGGAACAGCGCGGCCGAAATCGCCGCCTCTCCCGACGGCAGCGTCGTGGTGACGAATACCGCCAGCCAGCTGATGTGGCGCAAGACCGGCGACAACACGGTCGGGAACTGGGCGCTGGTCGACCCGGGCTTCAAGGCGACCGCCCTCACGGTCCCGAGTGCCCAGCGTGCCATCGTCGTCGGGCTCGACCGCACCATCTACCGCTGGTAGCCACCGGCACTCGTGATCCCACGTCCGGAAGAGGCTTTCCGGGCGTGGGATTACCAGCCCGCGCGGGCGGATGAGCAACGCCGATTTCCGCATGGCAATCGCCGAGCGATCGACCGGCCCGCCGATGACCGCGCCCGGTGCCGACGCGCCGGGCGCGTCTTCGTCGCTCAGCCCTGCTCCCGCGCCCGCCGGCTCTCATAGGCTTTGAGATGGGTATAGGCGGCGGCGAGATGCGGCCACGCCCCGTCCGGATCCGCGTGCCGGCCGCGGGCCAGGAGGTCGCCGACGATGTGGTCGGCCTCGATCCGGGCGCTCCTCTCGATGTCGCGCAGCATCGAGGCGGTGAAACGGGATCCCGCCGCCGTGAGGGTGCCGCGGCTCGACTCCAGGAACTTGTCCCGCGGTGCATGGCCGGCCCCGGCCGCGATGCCGCGGCACTCGTCCAGCAGGCCGAGCATCAGGTCGCGCCCGCCGGGTGCGGCCACGATGTCGCCGATGGGCGCCCGCATCAGACAGGTGCCGCAGGCGAGCGTCGCGAGGAAGACCCACTTCTCCCACATCTCAAGGAGGATCTTCTCGCTGCGCCGCGCGGTGAAGCCCGCCCCCTCCATCACGGCCGCGATCATGGCGATGCGCTCCGGGCGCGTCGCGTCCCGCTCGCCGAAGGTGAGCGCGTGCAGGTCGCTCATCTGCACGATCTCGCCCTCCGGCGAGAGCGTCGCCGCGATGGCGCAGGAGCCGCCGAGCACCCGCTCCGACCCGAACCGCGCGTCGAGGGCATCGAGATGCGCCAGGCCGTTGAGAATCGGCAGCACCACCGTTCCGGCACCAACCGCCGGGGCGACGTCGTCGAGGGCGCCGGCGAGGTCGTAAGCCTTGCAGCTCAGGAGCACGAGATCGAAGGGACCGGGGATCGTGTCCGCCGTCACGGTCTTGGGCCGGTCGACCCGAAAGTCCCCGAGCGGGCTCCTCACCGACAGGCCACCCTCGCCGAGCCGCGCCGCCCGGGCCGGACGGACCAGGAAGGTCACGTCGCGGCCCGCTGCCGCGAGCCGTGCCCCGAAATACCCACCGGTCGCGCCGGCTCCCACCACCAGCACCCGCATGACGCTCCCTCCTGTCCCATGGTCAGGACTGACCTGTTCGCGGAGAGCTTCGCATCGGCGGCGGTTTCGTCCAAGGTGCCGGCTGGTCTGGCTGGACAAAGGGTTGCGTCGCGTGCGGGGTTGGAGGGAGCGGCTGCCGGGATCACGGGATCTCGCCGGCATCTGGGTCCGGCGCGGGCTGTTCGTGCTCGGGGGCATCGCGGTCGGCGCCGCGGCGGTGCTGATGGCGTTCCTGGCCGATGCGGCGCAGGCGGCGTTCCGGGCGATGATCGGGGTGTCTCCGCTGATCGCCCTCGTCCTCACCCCCCTCGGCTTCGGGATCGCGGCGTTGCTCGCCCGCACGGTGTTCCCGAACTCCCAGGGCAGCGGGATCCCGCAGGTGATCGCCGCCCGCGACATCGAGGACGCCGCCTTGCGGCAGCCGCTGGTCTCCCTGCGGGTCGCCGCCGGCAAGATCGTGGTGATGACGCTCGGACTGTTTTGCGGCGCCTCGGCCGGGCGCGAGGGACCGACGGTCCAGGTGGGTGCGGCCCTGATGGCGGCGGCCGGTCCCCTCGCACCGGAACGCCAGCGCGGCCTCTTGCTCGCCGGGGGCGCCGCCGGGGTGGCGGCGGCTTTCAACACGCCGCTTGCCGGCATCGTGTTCGGCATCGAGGAGCTGAGCCGCGCCTACGAGGCCAAGACGTCGAGCCTGATCCTCGGGGCGATCATCGCGGCGGGCCTGACCTCGCTCGCGCTCGTCGGCAACTACACCTATTTCGGCACCACCGCCGCCACCCTGCCGCTCCAAGCCTGGGCGGTGGTGCCGCTCTGCGGCATCCTCGGCGGGCTGTCCGGCGGGCTGTTCAGCCGCATCGTCATCGCGGTCTCCCGCGGGCTCCCGGGCGCCGCGGGGCGGTTCGTCTCCGGCTGGCCGGTGCTGTTCGCCGCCCTGTGCGGCCTCGGCGTCGCCCTGTGCGGCCTCGCCACCGACGGCCATGCCTACGGGACCGGCTACGAGCAGGCGAAGGCGCTCCTGCACGGCACCGCCGATACCCATCCGCTCTTCGGCCCGCTGAAATTCGTCGCCACGACCCTCTCGTCGATCAGCGGCATTCCGGGCGGCCTGTTCGCCCCCTCCCTGGCGGTCGGGGCCGGCCTCGGTGCCGAGATCGCCGGCCTGTTCGCGGATGTGCCGGTCGGCGCGGTGGTGCTGGTCGGGATGGTGGCCTATCTGACTGGCGTGCTCCAGGCGCCGATCACCTCGTTCGTCATCGTGTCGGAGATGACGGAGAACCACGCCCTGGTGATTCCCCTGATGGTCGCGGCGCTCATCGCCGACGGCGCCTCAAAGCTGATCTGCCGCGCGGGGCTCTACCACGCCCTCGCCGAGCCGATGGTGGAACGGATCACCGGCCGCAAGGCGCATGCGCCGGAGGTGAGCGGGCCGGCGTGAGGAACAGGCGCGGGCGCGCCGGGCCGGCCCGGGAGGCCAAGGCTGGGGCCCGGGCTCCCGCGATCACGGATTGTCCGGACGATCCGGATCAGAGCGGCACGATCCCGACCTGGGCGAGACGGCGATGATGCTCGAGCCAGAGACGCAGCATCTCGGCAAACAGACCCGGCTTCGCGGTCGCGGCGGGAGCGGGGATGGAACGGGTCGAGGCGAACGACGGGAAGGAGGCCATGGGTTCGGCTCCGAAGTGGGAGGGGGAGTGGAACTCTGTGGTTCCTGTCCCCGACCATGATTCATTTATTGCATTGCAACAATCGGTCATCTCGCAGTTGCGATATGCACGTTTCGCATGCAACCGGCACCATCGGTCCGGAATGCCCATCAATCATGCACGATATGACTGACTGGCGGGCGTCGAGCGACTTTCCGGGGCCAGCCACCTCGTCTCGGCCTACCCGTCCTCGCCCACCCGTCTCGGGATTTGGTCGACCTCTGTGGTGATCGAGCCGGGGATGCGGGCGGGGCGTGATCCAGGTCCCCGCTGGAGCATTTTCCGACGACGTGGATACCGGTTCGTCGTCGAAAATGCCGCAAGATCAAAGAGCTAGAGAAGCCTCGCGATTGCAGCGCGGTCGTGAAGCGCTCTAAGCAGATTTCGCCGACGTGGTCACCGGTTCGGCGATAAAAATCTGCGACAAGACAAGAACCTGAGCGGGCGAAGCGTTGGCCCACAAACGCAAGCCTGGTTAGCCCTCGATCAGGGTCGGACGTGGTGCGATGATCGCGACGGTCGCCGCGGCGACGAGGCGGCCAGTCGATCCGCGACCGGCCGCCCCGTGAGCCGTCAGGGCGTCGCGGCGGATGGCTGTACGCCGGTGACCTGGGCCGAGGGCTCCTCGCTCAGCCAGCGATACAGGATGCCGCCGAGCGCCCCGCCGATGATCGGCGCGATCCAGAACAGCCAGAGCTGCGCCAGCGCCCAGCCGCCGGCGACGAGGGCCGGGCCGGTGCTGCGGGCCGGGTTGACCGACAGGTTGGTGATCGGGATGCCGACAAGGTGGACGAGGGTCAGGCAGAGCCCGATCGCCAGCGGCGCGAAGCCGGCCGGCGCCTTGCCGTGGGTCGCCCCCATGATCACGAAGAGGAACATCAGGGTCAGCACCACCTCGGCAAGGAAGCACGCGACAAGGGAGTATTGCCCGGGCGAGTGCGCGCCGTAGCCGTTGGCGGCAAAGCCCTTGGCGAGGTCGAATCCCGGCGCGCCGGAGGCGATGGCATAGAGCAGTCCCGCCGCCGCGATGCCGCCGACGAGTTGTGCGGCGATGTAGGGGCCGATGTCTCGGGCCGGGAAGCGCCGTCCCGCGGCGAGCCCGATCGTCACCGCCGGATTGAGGTGGCAGCCCGAGATGTGGCCGATGGCATAGGCCATGGTCACGACGGTCAGCCCGAAGGCGACCGAGACGCCGAGCAGGCCGATGCCGACCTGCGGGAAGGCCGCCGCGACGACCGCGCTGCCGCAGCCGGCGAAGGTGAGCCAGAAGGTGCCGATCGCCTCGGCGGCGCATCTGCGGATGTCCATCGACTTGGATCTCCTCCCGTCGGATGTCGTCCCGGTCCTGCCGGACCGGGCATACGGGGACGTCGGCCACAGGTCTCCGGCCCGGGTCCGACGCCGCGCGCCACCCGGATCGGTCGCAGGAGAGGATGCCCCAAGTTCTCTCGCGGGCTCTGATGCTCGCCCGAGTCCTCTATACAGGAGATTTTACCACCACGAAACAGAGGTCCCTGCATCGGCACGGAAAGCCGTAGCATCCGATTGATGGGGGCGGTGCCCGGATTGCCCAGAACGAAAACCGAACGACGGCGTCTCGGTCGAAATCTTCGATGCGAGGACTCGCTTCCGGGGGGCTCTCCCAGCATCGCGAACCGCCGTGACGGCACTGCGCAAGGCTGCCCCGAGCGTACCGCTTCGATCTCGGGCAGGCCCAAGATCGTCGGGGCCGATGTTCCATCTCGATTGTTCGGGCCAAGCCCAGAAGTCGGAGACCTTGGGCTTGACCAGATGGCGAGATTGGAACCAGAGGTCGCTGTCGATGACCGGGGAGATCACAAAGAACCTGAACGGACGACGCGATCGCTTGGCACGGCACGTTTGCTGGCAGCCGCGCGATCCCGCCGCGGCGCGCCCGGTTCCTCGGACGGGCGCTGACCGTGCGCCATCAGCGTCCCCGCCCGGGCCCGCCAATCCGACAACCCAAGCGGCTCGACCGACGCCCGGTCCGGTCGCGGCGGGCCGACCCTGACTCGCACCGGCCGGGCCTGAGCGACGCTCAAAGCAGGCTTGCGTTGGCAGGCCAACGTTTCGCCCGCTTAGACTCTTGTTTGATCGCAGATTTTTGCCGCCGAACCGGTGACCACTTCGGCGAAATCTGCTTAGAACCCGCGATGGCGCCCGGGCTCCCGATAGGACGGGCTAAGCGCTTGACTGACCTGGTTTTCCATCACTACTGACCACCCGCGATGGTGCGCAAGCGGAAGTCCGCCCCTGCTCCGGGCGACAGCCAGAGGCAGGTCGATACCGGGCCATCGGGACACACGCTCGGGCATGGCGAAGATCGTTGCACTCCACTACTTCGCGGTCGTCACCCGCTGCACGTCGCTGCGCGACGCCGCCACCCAGCTCGACATCCATCCCAACGTGCTCGCGCGGCACATCTCGCAGCTCGAATACTACATGAACGCGCCGCTCATCGAGCGCAGCCCGCTCGGGATCCGGCTCACCGCAGCAGGCGAATTGCTCGCGGCCAAGCTCGACCGGACGATCAACGAACTCGACCACGTCGTGCGGCTGATCGACGACCTGAAGGGCCTGCGCGGCGGCCTCGTCGGCGTCCACGCTGCGGAGGGCGTCGCCTCGGCGATCCTGGTTCCTGTCCTCGCCGCCTTCGCAATCCGCCACCCGCATGTCCGGGCCCGGCTGCGCACCGGGACCGCGAAGGATGCGGTGCGGGCGATCGAGGATGCCTCCTGCGACCTCGCCCTCACCTTCTTCGCCCCGGCCTCCGACGCGATCGCGGTAATCAGACGGGTGCGGCTGCCGCAATTCATCATCGCGCCGCCGGATCATCCGGTGACGCGGGCAGGCGGCACCGCCTGCGCGGCGCTCGAACGCTATCGCTGGGTGCTGCCGGGGCCGGAATTCGGCGTGCGAAGCTATATCGAGCGGGCCGCCGCGGAGGCCGGGTGCCGGATCGTGCCGACCTTCGAGGCCGCCTCCCTCGACCTGCAACGCACCCTCATCGAACAGGCCGGCGCCCTCGGGGTCCTGCCGCGCGCCGCCGTCGCCGAGGAGATCGCGGCCGGCACGATGGTGGCGGTGCCCTTCCCCGAGACGATGCCGGTCGAGACATCCCTCGACCTCTGCATCCCGGCTGCCCGTCAGCCGAGCTACGCCGCCGAGCGCCTGCGCCGGGATCTCGAAGGGGCCCTGGCGCGCGTCCAGCCGTAAGGAGCCGGCGCCCCGGCCGGCCCCGGTTCCGTCCGCTCAATTCCCGACCTGGGCCCGCGGCTTCGGCGCCGCCTTGCCGACCTGGGCCGGGGGCTGCGCGCAGCCGGCCTGCTTGCCCTTGGCGTTGTCGTCCTTGCCGCCGGGCACGAACATCGCGGAGACGCGACCGCCGGCGACCGGGTCCATGTTCGCCCGGCCGGTCTTCATGTCGTAGACGAGGCGCGAGCCGCGGGTGACGTTCTGGCACTGGCTCAGGACCACGTTGCCGGTCAGCACCACCCGGTTGGCGACCCGGTCGAACACGGCATTGTCGCCGCTGGCGACCTGGTCCTTGGACACCACCGTCACCGGGCCCGCGCAAACCACCTGGCGGATCGCGCTGCCATCGGTCGGGTCGGAGGATGTGTCGGCCTTCGCCTCCGCCCTGGATTCGGGCTTCACTTCGACCTTCACCGCCTTCTCGACGGGCTTGCCGTCCGGCGGCGGCGCCGCGCCCTTGGCGTCGGGCGCCTTGGCCTCCGCCTTCTTGTCCTTTTCCTTGCGCTGGTAATGCACGGTCATGCTGGAACAGCGGATGGTGCTCTCGCCTTGCACCGCCACGACGTTGCCGGCGAAGACCGCCTTGTTCTCGCGGTCGAACACGTCGAGCCGGTCGGCATCGATCTTGATCGGCTCCTTGCCGCCGCCGCTGCCGAAGGCGCCGAAGCCGGAACCGGCTTCCTTCTTCTTGGCGGCAATTTTTTCGGTGCCCGGCGCAGCCGGGGTCTCGGCCCGCGGAGCGGACGGGAGGGCGAGAGCCGCGAGGACGAGGCAGCCGAGCCCCGCGAGGGCCGGGAGACGGGAACGCACGGGCTCAATCGTCCTTGATCTGGGCCTCGGTGGTCCGCAATTGCGGATCCTCCTCCGAAGCCGCGTGGGGGGAGAAGACCGCCTTGACGTTGCCGACGAACGAGATGGTCTTGCCGTTCTCGGTCACGTCGAGGCCGTCGGCCCTGATCGAGCCGGTCGGCATCGTGACGGTGACGGCCTCGCGCGAGGACATCGTCCCGGCCTTGAAGTCGACATGGGCCGAGGTCAGCCGCGCCTCCTGGCCCTTGTCGGTCCAGAGGCGGATGTGCCGGCTCAGGTCCAGCGCCTCCTTCTGGGTGTCGAAGATGCCGGCCGTCGCCTCGATATGGGCGAGCCCCCCCGATTCGTCGGTGGTGAGGCGGCCGAGCATGTTCTGCAACTCGATCACGAAGGGCTTGCGCACGTCCTGGAGCGCGGCCTTCGCCGTCACGACGTAGGGGCGGTTGTCCTTCGAGCGGTAGCCCGACAGGCGCGGGCTCTCCATCGTCACCTTCGAGCCCGAGACGCCGATCGACCCCAGGCTGACCGAGACGCCGAGATCGGCGAAGGGGTTGAGCCAGGTGCCGACCACGATGGCGAGCCCCGCCGCCCCCGCCCCGAGGGGGATCGCGCGGCGCAGCCAGCGCACCTGGGCGCTGTGACGGCGCGCCCGCCCATGGGCGCGCAAGCGCCGGGGATCGAGGCCCGGACCGGCCGCGGGTGGAACCACGTCGAGGGAGGAAGCGTGCGGCAAGATCGTGGCCACCGGCATCGTGCCCAGGTCCGGCGCAGGCTGCGCGGGACTCAGGCGTCCCGCATCCTCCGGCCCGGTGTCGAAGTTATGGCCGCCAGGTTAACAGAACGGCAACGCTTCGTCTCGCCGCTCCCTGCGGTCTCGCTCGGGCTTTCAGCTATGGGCGAAGATGTCGGTCTCGTCCCATTCGAGCAGGTCGAGGCGGGCGCGGGTCGGCAGGAAGTCGAAGCAAGCCTGGGCCAGGGCGCTGCGCTCCTCGCGGGCGAGCATCGTGTCGAGCCGCTCGCGCAGGGCGTGGAGGTGGAGAACGTCGGAAGCCGCGTAGTCGATCTGCGCCTGGCTCAACGTGTCGGCACCCCAATCCGAGGATTGCTGCTGCTTCGACAGCTCGACGCCGATCAGCTCGCGCACCAGGTCCTTCAGGCCGTGCCGGTCGGTATAGGTGCGGGCGAGCCGCGAGGCGATCTTGGTGCAGTAGACCGGCCCCGGCATCACGCCGAGCCGGTGAAAGAGCACCGCGAGGTCGAACCGGGCATAGTGGAAGATCTTGGTCACCGCCGGATCGGCCAGGACCCGCTTGAGCACCACCGGCTCGGGGCCGACCCTGGGGATCTGCACCACATCGGCCTCGCCGTCGCCGCGGGAGATCTGCACCACGCAAAGCCGGTCGCGATGCGGCTGGAGGCCGAGGGTTTCTGTATCGACCGCGATGGCCGGGCCCGGCACGTAATCGTCGGGCAGGTCGCCGCGGTGCAGGCGGTGGGGCATGGCAGAGGCGTCCGGGGCAATGCGAAGATCTGCCCCGGCGCCTATCACCCCTCCCCCGGGCCGGCAAGGCGGCCGGCCAGAAGGCCAAGGGGGAGGGTGGCGGGCAGGCGGGCCGTCAGGACTTCTGGCGGGCGATGACCTTGTCCTTGATGTCGTCGTAGACGTTCGACGGGACGATCTTCTTCGACAGAAGCTCGTCCTTGCCGCGATAGGGCCGGCCCTTGATGATCGCCTCGGAGCGCGCCGCGCCGATGCCCTTCAGGGTCTCCAGCTCCTCCTTGGAGGCGCTGTTGAGGTCGATCAGGGCCGGCTTGGCCGAGGGCGCGGCCTTCGGGGCCTCGGGGGCCTTCGGGGCCGCCGGCGCCGCAGGAGCCGGAACGGTCGGCGCCGGCCGTGCCGCCGGGGTCGCGGGGGCGGGCGTCTGGGCCAGGGCGGGACCG